>DIYC01000095.1:20849-20990 GCA_002428895.1 Burkholderiales bacterium UBA6064
GGTAACCCGTGCAAGCCAACCCCATAGACTTGAAATGGCCCTTCCGGTGGCATTTCGAGAGTGACCCCCAACTGCCGAAAAATATTGGCCGTGGACAGCACATCTTCACCTTTCAATATGCCATGTATCGTGGTTTTCCCT
>DIYC01000062.1:0-2111 GCA_002428895.1 Burkholderiales bacterium UBA6064
GGCTCTTCAGATCGGCAAAAAGCCAAGCAACTGTCTATTGCCGCAGGGCTTGATCATACGCCCATTCAAGACATCGAATGGGCAGAAAACACCGTGGTCATCGATGGCTTATTAGGAATTGGCTGTACCCGCCCACCTGAAGGAAAAATTGCAGAAGCCATTCGAAAAATTTCCGCATTACAATCTTTTTTAAACAAAAATGATCAACGTCATCAACTCACTGTAATTGCTCTAGACTGCCCCAGCGGGCTTGACTGTAACACTGGCCTTTGCCCTGGAATTGCCATAGAGGCTAACTACAGCTTGTGTTTTATTGCGTTAAAACCAGGCTTATTGTGCAATCAAGGCAAAGACATGGCAGGCGATATTTTTATCGACACACTAGGTTGCGACCCCCTATTGGCCACTTCAAATGCTTCTACTGTGGTCGGCCACCAGGCTTATCAAACCCGATTGCCATTTCGTAAACACAACAATCACAAAGCCAACTTTGGCAGTTTAGCCATTTATGGGGGCGACAAAGGCATGATTGGCGCTTGTTTACTCAGTGCAAGAACCGCATTAATGCTTGGCACAGGCCGAGTGGCCATGACCCTTTTAAGCGAACACAACCGAGAATTTATTGCACCCAAAGATCGAAGACCTGAAACAGAAATGCCGTTTATCGACACCCTGTTCCCAGAAATCATGAATAAATCATTGGTAGAAAATCAGTTGTTTTCTGATTGTGCAGTTATTGGGCCAGGTTTGGGCACGTCCACAACTGCCTGTGACTTATTGCAGCAAGTATTGTTTTCAGAACGAGGCCAGCCGCTTGTGATTGATGCCGATGCGATCAACATGCTAGCGATTTACGAGCACGTAAAAGACCGACTCATCGACATCAGAAAAGATCATTCTGAACCCAATCATGAGCTAGTCATTACGCCCCATGCCCAAGAAGCTGCACGCTTGTTAAGTTGTTCGACCAAACAAATTAATGCCAATCGAATGGAATCAGCCCTTAAAATTTCATCGCGGTTTAACTGTACTGTAGTGCTTAAGGGCGCTGGCACCTTGATTGCAGACGCCAACCACTGTTTAGTCAACTCAACAGGTGGCCCCGCGTTGGCCACTGCTGGCAGCGGCGATGTTTTGGCCGGAGCCATTGGGGCATTTCTAGCACAAGGCTTAAACGGTAAAGATGCCGCCAGTTGTGCGGTGTGGTTACATGGCCTGTCTGTTCAGCGCAACAGCTACCATGAACAACCCTTGTTGGTGAGTCATGCTTCCGAAATTGCCCTGCGAATGAAACAACTATACAACCACTTGCTCTGTGACAGAACCTTGAACCACCGTTAACCGACGATCACATCGCGAAGCCAAGCCTTCATCATGAGTCACCAAAATTAACGTTGTGTTGGCTTGCTGCTGAAGCTCAAACATTTTCTCGATCCCTTGCTCGCCAGTCGCTACATCTAAACTACCCGTAGGTTCGTCGGCAAACACAATGGCCGGTTTACGAACAAATGCCCGCGCCAAGGCAACACGCTGTTGCTCACCTCCCGACAAGGTTTTAGGTGTATGATGAACACGATTCGACAACCCCACGCGTGCCAACGCATCGAAACATTGCTGCCGTTTATCAGGCAAAGCACTTAACTGTGCAGCCAACATCACATTTTCAAGAGCACTTAAATGATCCAACAACTGAAAGGTTTGAAATACAAAACCAATCTGATGAGCCCGTAACTGAGCACGCTCATCCTCAGACATTTGAGTCACATCACGACCATTCAATACAATAGATCCTGAAGTTGGCGTATCTAATCCTGCCAACATACTTAAAAGAGTCGATTTACCCGACCCAGAAGCACCTACAATCGCCACCGACTCGCCAGAATACACATTAAAATGAATCTGATTTAAGAGAGTGAATTGTTGCTCTCCATCTTGAACAACATAATGCAGTTGATTGACCCTAAGGATTTCATCCGCCATGAGCCACCCTATTCAAAAAATTTGTTCAGTTATAGCACGTTTATTGTTTACTACTATAATATCATTAGGCTATCACTCCATAGCGATTGCACAACCTTGCAAAATTCTTATTTTCGGCGACAGTTTATCCG
>DIYC01000062.1:2266-8051 GCA_002428895.1 Burkholderiales bacterium UBA6064
TATACCGATAGAACAAGGCTGGGTCAGTTTACTCAAAACTCGCCTGAACGAAAAACACCACCACTGCGAGGTTGTCAACGCTTCTATTTCTGGCGAAACTACCGCTGGTGGCTTAACACGCTTGCCCAACGTATTAAAGCAACATCAACCCACATTCATGCTCTTAGAATTAGGCGCAAACGATGGTTTACGCGGTTTGCCGATTGCTAGCATGCAAAACAACCTACAACGCATCATCCACTTAGCCCAAGAACATAAAATACAAACCTTACTGATTGGCATGCAAATCCCACCCAACTACGGTTTAAATTATGCACAACGGTTTAGCCAAACCTTTAAAACACTTGCAAAAGACAATCAATTATCTTGGGTACCTTTTATGCTCGAAGGGTTTGCCTTAGACCCCCAGCTATTTTTAAACGATGGCATACATCCTAATGCTCAAGCACAACCCATCATTTTAAACACCATTTGGCAACAACTCGAACCGATGCTTAAAGGCAAGTAAGAGTCAATTAAAAGACAACCCAAGTTCAGTCCCAGACCAAACAAAGTTCTTACATCCGTCACATCATTGCAACATTGAAAGGTTCAAATAAAAAAGCATTCAATTTCAAACTTAATTTATGGAGCCTTTCTTATGCAATCACGACAACTCTGCGAATCAACTAGACCACGCTTTATTTGCTCATTTATTCAACCCATTTCATTACAAAATATTCCCAACTCCAGAGTTAATTCAATCGCAGTAGGTTTAAATAATTCAACCATTCACCTCGAACGTAGTCTTGCAACAACCCGAGCCATTTCGATGGCGATTCATCGTGGTGCAACTCCAGAACAACAACCTACATCGACACTTGACAGCCAATCCCTGTCAAGCCACACAAATACAGATCAAAACAACACTTTAGAAACAGACAAAGAAACCAACTACGAACAACAACAAATGGCGTATGTCGCCAAAATACGGCAACAAATAACACCCAAACCGCTGAGTGAAGAACTGAAAGAATTTGACTCCACAGAAAATAACCCAACACACAGTGTCAGCGCTCGGTTTGGCTTGAAGCCAGATGCCCAACACTACCAATTTAGACTCATCGCCTGGGGAGAAGCCGGAGCAGGAATTCCATTGATTAACAACCCTTACTCGGTACGACCACAAGAGGCACCTGCAGTAGACCCCAATTTAAAACGAAAAAAATTTACTACCGAACAACGAGATGCAGTTCGGCACGCTCCTTACCGACAAGCTGTACAAACAATTTTAAATGCAAGTTTACATAATTCGCATGCAGTGGCCTCTCGATTTTTAGGACCTGAGTCAAATGCAAACATTGCCCCTGCCAGCTATACCAACAATAAAAACAAACATTGGGGGCAAGGTGAAATGCAAAGCCACCTTGAACACGCCTTGTATCGATTAGAGTCTAAAGCGTCAAACCATCACATTCATCTCTTTCTTCGTTCTACCGATTACCTGGGTGGATTAGGCGAACTGTATTCAAGAAAAATTAAAGTCTTTTTGTCTGAACCCGTTACTGATCGGAGTGACTTAGCTCACAAAGGGAATGTAAAAGAAATCGTATTAGGCACTTTTTATTTACCAGGCCTCATCAACGAACACCATGAGTCAGCAATCGTGCGTCAGTTTAAACAGCAAGTCATACAACTCGAAGAAAGTTTAGACAAAGTAATTGCTAACCAACGACGCCCTAAGCAACGACAACACCCACTCGAAGTACATTACAAATATGGGATTTGCGCGCAAGAATTACGCCCATTGGCACATCAAAAATTACTGTATGGCAAACAACATCGAACCAACGATGGCTTAAGACCAGTATTACAACACATGTTGCCGTCATTATCGAACACCAACACACCGTCACGTCAGCCTGATGCATACCAAGGACTTAAGTCAGACAAAAAAAATAATCTGAGACTACAGATCAATCAGCTCTTAGCTAACCCCGATGTATTACGTTCTGGCGAAGAATTATGGAATATGAATGAAATTGAAACCGCACTAGAACACATTCGGAATCCCAATATTCAACGTCAAATTCAGCAAGCAATCGAAACAGATACACTCAGTTGGCAACATGCCTCAGTCACTACCACACAAGGCTTAAGCCGATCCTACAGCGACAGTTCATTAGATTCTTTAAGTACGCTCAGCAGTAATGATGATCTAGAACAGACCGCTTTTGAACTTGAGTTTGAAGATGACGAACAAGCAGAACACCTGAGTCAGCCTACCTCTTCAGAAAGTAACAGTTGGGTTGATGTCAAGAGCAACACTTCTAGACAAAGCAAAACAACGTACTCATCGTCAGTTGAAAGCCAAACTGAGAAAACCCGACCTCAACCTGCTTGGGCGCAACCAGTTCCTAGAAAAAAACGATACTTCAATTAGGATAAAACCAAATGAAAGCAAACAACTTATTCACAGTATCATTATCTGAATTAAAAACCCCTACTCAACAGAACATGGGTACTGGCGGTGCTTCTCGCATCATGCATCATCGCGATAACCCAAGACGCTCTTACTTACAATCAAACCAATTGGGCCCCTTGCCTTTGCCGTTTGCTGCAGAACGTATTGCAGAATGTCAAACACAAACCTTATTTTCTTACCATCAAGCTTCTAGCACCCTAGGCAGCTTTGTTTTGATGAATACTGACAACCTACCTTCTGGCGGCAAAATTACAGAGGAATACACTCACAAAGATTCTGTAAGCATCAAACTAGTGGGTGACATTGGTTTAAGAGGAAATCGACAAGCACAAGTTGCTAAAATAATTGGATATTCCGTCAGAGAAAGCAAACGAAACAACCAACATCCTTTAGTACTCGTAGTCGGTGACTGGGTTTACCCCAGGGGACCTTCTGAGGATAGTCCAAATGAAATTAAACGCATACAAAATAGTGTGTTGAATAATTACTTTGATCTGACAAAAAAATGTTCCGTTCGTGGCGTATTGGGCAATCATGAATACGGTGACAATCAAAAAGCAGCAGACCCTAGCGTATTTATCAACTTAGCCAAACAATACAACATGACTGTCGATCGTTATGGACGACATAGCATTCATAGTAAACATTTTATTGTCGAATTGTATTCAATTGATTCTACAACCATTGCAGTCGATGACCAGCAAGTTGAATGGATCATTCAAGAACTTACTGAATCACTGAACAGAGAACAAGAACATGGCAAAAAAACATGGCGACTTGTTGTCAGCCACCATCCGATTGTCAGTTTTGGGCTGCATCAGGGTGAAACAAACTATTTAGGCAGTTTATTCGACACCCAGTCGATTGATTTTTGGTTAAGCGGCCACGAACATGACATTGAAATTATTGCTCAAGGGCCAAACAACCCCCCTACCCTTGTCAGCGGAACAGGATCTACTCAAAGAGAAATAGAGCAAAACCAAAAAGCTGCTTATATGACCAATGAATGTGGCTTTCTTGAACTCAACATTCATGAACAAGACATTAAGGTTAACATCAAGCGAATTGAATAAAACAGTTGAAATCGAATCCAACTAATTCAACGCAGTTGGGTTCGATTCACTAGCAAGAGGAAGCGTTTCATGTGTATCAAATGCTTTAAGTTGCTTCACCCCGTAACGATTAAAAAGCACTTCACGAGCTGCATCAAGCAACGCTTCGTTGTAGGTACGATCAATAATTTGCTCGTAAAACTGAACAACTTGCGGATTAGATTCTTGTTTTAAGACAGCAGAGGGCACGGCCTCTTTAACCCAGACCAACAAAACCCCCTGCGCACCCAAATTAACTACAGTCGTTGTTGGTAAATTCAAGGCTTTCACATTTAAAATAGCACGTGCAGCTTGCTCACTTAAACCCGCAGGATTAATTGCGGACACCACACGCAATGGATCAAAACCCTCTAGCTGTTGCTCTATGTTTGCATCCGATTGATTCATTTTTGTTAACAACGATTGAGCCTGTTGATTCGCCAACTCAATGGCTTTTTGTAAACGCAGTTGCGCAATAATTTCATCCCGAACAATTGCAAATTCTTTTAGAGCTGCGGGCTTATAATCAATGACACGAGCCGATACCAGCGTATCATTAACTTGAATCGCCTTAGTATTTTGCTTTGCTTGTAAAGCTTCGGGATTAAATAATTCAGCCAAAACAGCAGATTGACCTAAAGGACCGGCTAATAAACCTGGCTCATTCACAACACCTTGCTGGATTTGTACCGTCAACCCCAGATCTTTGGCAACTTCATTGTATGAATCAGGAATTTCAAACACGCGCTCTTCAAACAAAGATTGCGCTTGCACCATTTCGAGAGTTAATTTTTCTGCTTGGATACTGTTTACAATTTCATCACGAACTGCGTCCAGAACTTTAACCTCAGCAGGTAAAATTTGTGTTACTTCGATCAAATGATAACCAAACTCAGTTCGAATAGGATCGCTAATTTGGTTGATAGCTGCACTAAAAACATAATTATCAAATTCTTTGACCATCATGTTGGGCGAAATTAAACCCAAATTACCACCGTCTTGGGCACTACCAGGGTCTTGAGAAAATTGTTTGGCCAACGCTTCAAATTGATCAGGGGCTTGAACCAACTTGGCTTTTAATTCTTGTGCTTTTTCTAAAGCTTGGCTTTCTGATTGCTTATCATCCACTGAAATTAAAATATGACGAGCCTGGCGTTGTTCCGCAGTAGAAAAACGTGATTGATTTTGTTCAAAATAATTATTCACTTCTTCTTCAGAAACAGTTAACCGAGCACGAATCGCTTCAGGGCTAAGAACAACAAACTCAACATCGGCTTGTTCAAGGCTCATAAACCCAGTTGGGTTGCCTTTGTAATACTCCAAGGCTTGCTCTTCAGTGATATTCACCTGGGGCAAATAATTAGACACATCAAATAATTTAATGCGAACTCGTCGACCAGACAGTTGAGTATCATCGATTAAACCAGAAACCGTTTTACTCATAAAGTGGCTTTTTAACAAAGGCTCAAACACATGAGAACGTGCGGCAGCATACCGAATAGATGCTTCATATTGGACAGCATCAAACCCACGAGCCGACAAGGCTTGTTCATACTGCTCAAAGCTAAACTGCCCATCTTGTTGAAACAAAGGATTTTGCATAACTTCTTTCTGAATTTGATCGGGCGACACGGCGAGAAAGTTTTTTTCCACTTCTGAGCGGATTAAAAAATCGGTAATCATCAAGTCAAGTAACTCTTGATTTGATTCAGGTGTATCAAACACCGCAGGATCAAAATTCTCACTACCAGAACGACGACGCATTGATTCAATTTGATTACGCTTTTCATTGTCAAACAAAGCTTGCGTAATTTTGTATTGCCCAACCTCAGCAATGACATTTTCATCTTGTGACAAGTTATAACCACTAACGCCTAACAAAACAAAAGCCGGTGCAATCAGTATGAGTAAAAAAACCAGCATGAGTTTTTGATGAGTGCGAATAAATTCAAACATTTTTTTAACCTGCCTCAGTGTGTTCTGTATCAAACAGCAATCATACACTATGGTTTTACGGAATACCGTGATTCGAAAACAAGACATAAACTTTGTATTTTGAATCGCAGAATAAAAAAGGGAGCCAAAAGGCTCCCTTTTATTTGGCGGAACGGACGGGGCTCGAACCCGCGACCTCCGGCGTGACAGGCCGGCATTCTAACCAACTGAACTACCGCTCCAGAACTTTTTTCTATATTGCTGTGGTGGGTGCTGAGAGGCTCGAACTCCCGAC
>DIYC01000062.1:8275-10569 GCA_002428895.1 Burkholderiales bacterium UBA6064
CGCTCTACCAACTGAGCTAAGCACCCTGAATTTAAACTTTACTAGCTTTGCAACTCAGGCAAGACCGCTATATTATACAAACACAATTTTTATTTCAAGTGTTTTTTTAATTTTTTTTAAAAAAAAATTAAAATTCATAACAAAAAAATAGCTCTATTTAACAGAGCTATTTTTTTTAACAAATTAAATTGCGAACAACTTAATTTAAAGCTTCTTTGAGTGCTTTACCTGGGCGGAACTTGGGCACTTTTGCTGCTTTAATTTTAATGGTATCGCCGGTTCTTGGATTTCTGCCGCTACGCGCAGCACGTTTACCAACAGCAAAAGTACCAAAACCAACTAGGGTAACATCACCACCCTTTTTTAAAGTTGTTTTAACGCCATCAATCATTGCATCAAGCGCACGACCTGCAGCTGCTTTAGAAATTTCGGCAGATTCAGCAATGTGATTAATTAGTTCAGTTTTATTCATTCAATAAGCCCTCTTAATATAACAACAAAAATAATAGTGCAAAGCACCATAAATACTCAGTATCTAATTTAGACATGCCGGAAAGCAAGCTGTCAAGCCATTTTCCAGCATTTGTGCATCTAAGAAACAGTTTGCTCGCTTCTGTTGGGAAGAGCCTATTAATAAAAATCTTCCTATAAAAGTAAAAATATATTTTACATCAATGCTTTAAGGCACGAGTAGTTGCCTTGCGGCCACGTGGCGTGGGAATTACGTCTTGACCTTCTGAAATTTCTTCAGGCTTATTCTCTAACGCAGCTTCAAGCACTTGATCAATCCAGCGAACCGGAATGATCTCTAAACTATTTTTAACATTATCAGGAATTTCAACTAAATCTTTCACATTTTCTTGAGGAATTAACACTGTTTTAATTCCTCCACGATGAGCTGCCAATAACTTTTCTTTAAGACCGCCAATAGGCAACACTTCACCCCGTAGAGTAATTTCACCCGTCATAGCCACATCAGAGCGTACAGGAATACCTGTTAATGTAGACACCATCGCTGTAGTCATTGCAATACCTGCCGAAGGTCCGTCTTTAGGCGTTGCGCCCTCAGGTACATGAACGTGAACATCTTTGGTTTCAAACACATCGGGCTTAATTCCTAATCGAGTTGAACGGGTACGAACCACAGAGCGAGCCGCTTCAACAGATTCTTTCATCACATCACCCAACGAACCAGTACGTGTGATTTTACCCTTCCCAGGCATGGCAACCACTTCGATAGTGAGTAAATCACCACCTACTTCTGTCCAAGCCAAACCGGTAACCTGACCTACTTGATTTTCCTTTTCAGCCATGCCGTAACTGTAACGCTGAACTCCTAAAAACTTATCTAAAGTTTTTGGTGTAACTGCCACTTTTTTGGTTTTATTCTTTTCCAAAAGCATTTGCCGAACAACTTTTCGGCAAATTTTCGAAATTTCACGTTCTAGTGCACGAACACCCGCTTCACGTGTGTAATAACGAATCATGTCACGAATAGCAGCGTCTGAAAGTGCCAACTCTTCTTCTTTAACACCGTTGTTCTTCATTTGCTTAGGCAACAAATATTTTTTAGCAATATTAACTTTTTCATCTTCGGTGTAACCCGATAAACGAATCACTTCCATTCGATCAAGTAAAGCTGGCGGAATGTTGAGTGAGTTTGCAGTAGCCACAAACATGACTTCCGATAAATCAAACTCAACTTCAACATAGTGATCTACAAAAGTGCTGTTTTGTTCGGGGTCAAGAACCTCCAATAAAGCAGAAGCAGGATCACCCCGAAAGTCCATGCCCATCTTATCAATTTCATCAAGCAAGAACAAAGGGTTGCGCACAGAAACCTTGGTTAAGTTAGCCAAAATTTTACCAGGCATTGAGCCAATGTACGTTTTTCTGTGCCCACGAATTTCAGACTCATCACGCACACCACCCAACGCCATACGAACAAATTTCCTGTTTGTGGCTTTGGCAACAGATTGCCCCAAAGACGTTTTTCCCACACCAGGTGGACCCACCAAACATAAAATCGGCGCTTTGGGTTTTTCAACACGCTGCTGCACAGCAAGATATTCAATAATTCTTTCTTTAACCTTTTCTAAGCCATAATGGTCTTCGTCAAGTACTTTCTCAGCACGCTCAAGGTCAATACTAATCTTCGTTTTTTTACGCCATGGCAAAGCAACTAAGGTATCAATATAATTGCGTATGACTGTAGCTTCTGCCGACATAGGTGACATTAAACGTAACTTTTTAAGCTCAGAATCTACTTTGGTTTTAGCCTCTTTAGGCATTTT
>DIYC01000062.1:10736-12376 GCA_002428895.1 Burkholderiales bacterium UBA6064
TAGCCTCTTTAGGCATTTTAGCCGCTTTAATTTTACGCTCTAGCTCTTCAAAGTCGGCGCCATCTTCACCCTCTCCCAATTCTTTCTGAATCGCTTTAACTTGTTCGTTTAAATAATATTCACGCTGGCTTTTTTCCATTTGACGCTTAACGCGACCACGAATACGTTTTTCGACTTGTAAAATATCAATCTCAGTTTCAAGTTGCGACAACAGTGACTCTAGGCGTTGAGACAGAATATTCGTTTCTAGAATTCTTTGCTTTTGATCTAACTTAAGTGGTAAATGTGAAGCAATGGTATCGGCAAGGCGACCTATGTCTTCAATGCCAGACAGAGTGGTTAAAATTTCAGGGGGAATTTTTTTGTTTAATTTCACATAGGTATCAAACTGAGACAACACTGCACGTTTTAACGCTTCAGTTTCAGGAGTTTGGGTTGGATCGATTAAAGTGGGCAAACTGCGTGCTGAAAAGTAACCCTCGTGATCATGCACTTGTAACACACGTGCGCGTTGAATCCCTTCAACCAGCACCTTAACCGTACCATCGGGCAATTTTAACATTTGCAATACATTCGCAACACAACCTAAGCCATAAATATCTTGGCTAGAAGGCTCATCTTTTGTGGCAGATCGCTGCGCCACCAATAAAACATTGATTCCCTGTTCCATAGCGACTTCAAGCGCCCTGATCGATTTTGCACGCCCCACAAACAAAGGAATCACCATGTGCGGAAAAACAACAACATCGCGAAGAGGCAAAAGGGGTAACTCAACGGGTTCTTCGGGTAACAAAATATATGCTGACATGTAAATCACCTCTGTTTTTATGACTTAAGAATGGGGGCATTAAAGCCTTTTTCAAGGCTAATTAACCCGATTAATAAAATAAAACAGCCTGGAGCAAACCAGGCTGTCTACATGAGACATTTCACTGTCATTTACACTCTAAGATTTATTTTTACTACTTGCCACTTTAGGCTTATCCTCGTAGATGAGCAAGGGCTGACCTTCTCCTTTAATAGTCGCCTCATCAATCACTACTTTTTTAACATTTTCAACACTGGGTAAATCATACATCACACTCAGTAATGCTTGTTCGATAATGGTTCGTAAGCCACGAGCACCCGTTTTGCGCTGAATCGCTTTAAGTGCAATCGCACTGAGAGCAGAAGGTCTAACCTCTAGTTCAGCACCATCCATCTCAATCAAGCGTTTAAACTGTTTAATGACCGCATTTTTAGGTTCTGTAAGAATCTGTATCAGCGCTTCTTCGTCTAACTCTTCCAGTGAGGCAATCACGGGTAGACGACCAACAAGTTCAGGAATAATACCGAATTTGATCAGGTCTTCTGGTTCAACTTCTTGCAGCATCGAGCCGACGCTTTCATCGGATTTACTTTTAACCACTGCACTAAAACCAATTCCAGATTTTTCTGAGCGGTTACGAATAATCTTATCTAACCCTTCAAAAGCCCCACCCACGATAAATAAAATGTTGGTCGTGTCGATTTGCACAAAATCTTGATTGGGATGCTTGCGCCCACCTTGTGGAGGAACAGAAGCTACTGTGCCCTCAATCAGCTTCAGCAACGCTTGTTGCACCCCTTCACCCGACACATCGCGAGTAATTGAAGGATTG
>DIYC01000062.1:12554-13005 GCA_002428895.1 Burkholderiales bacterium UBA6064
CCGCGAGTAATTGAAGGATTGTCTGATTTACGAGAAATTTTGTCAATTTCGTCGATGTAAACAATACCTCGCTGAGCAAGCTCAACTTCATAATTACAATTTTGCAACAATTTTTGAATAATGTTTTCAACGTCTTCGCCAACATACCCTGCTTCAGTCAAAGTGGTAGCATCAGCAATTACAAAAGGTACATTTAAAAGCCGTGCAAGCGTTTGAGATAGCAAAGTCTTACCAGAACCAGTTGGCCCAACGAGTAAAATATTGGAATTAGTTAGCTCAATGTCATCTTTTTTACCCGCCATATGCCGAAGGCGCTTATAGTGGTTATAAACTGCAACCGCTAAGACAGATTTTGCTTTTTCTTGACCTATTACATATTGATCTAAAATTTCTCGAATTTCTTTTGGAGTGGGTAATTTTTCCCCATTTGCTCCACCGGCTGTAGCTTCTG
>DIYC01000062.1:13256-16380 GCA_002428895.1 Burkholderiales bacterium UBA6064
GCATCGCAAATAAAGACAGACGGGCCAGCAATCAGCTTTTTTACCTCATGCTGGCTTTTTCCACAAAACGAACAATAAAGGAGTTTTTCACTTGAACCTTTTTTCTCAGACATTACCGACCCTCGCAGTGACTACTAAATTGCCCATGGATAATTCATTATTTTATTTCTTTGTAGCAGCATCTGCACGTGTCTTAATCACTTGATCAATCAAACCATATTCACACGCTGCATCCGCACTCATAAAGTTATCACGATCTGTATCTTTTGCAATCCTCTCTATGGATTGCCCCGTGTTTTCAGACAACACCTTGTTAAGCTTTTCTCGTAAGTAAAGAATTTCTTTAGCATGAATTTCAATGTCAGACGCTTGCCCTTGCACCCCACCCAAAGGCTGGTGAATCATAATGCGTGAGTTGGGCAAGGAATATCGTTTTCCTTTTGCTCCAGAGGACAACAAAAAAGCACCCATACTTGCAGCTAGCCCTGTACACAACGTTGACACATCAGGTTTAATAAATTGCATGGTATCGTAAATGGCCATACCCGCAGAAACAGAACCACCCGGACTATTGATATAAAAAGAAATATCTTTGTCTGGGTTCTCTGACTCTAAAAACAACATTTGCGCAACAATCACGTTTGCAACTTGATCGTTGACTGGGCCCACCAAAAAAATAACTCTTTCTTTGAGCAACCGAGAGTAAATGTCATAAGCACGCTCGCCACGGCCACTTTGCTCGATCACCATAGGTACATAATTGTTACCTTGTGGTTCTATGTAAGAAGATTGACTGGTGTAAATTGCCATGGCGTTATAACCCCTTTTAATTAGCAGTGTTGTTTTTTCCCATTAATTCATCAAATGAGACTTGCTTATTGACCACTTTAGCCTTGGAAAGCACCCAATTGACAACATTGTCTTCTAAGACGATGGCTTCAATTTGTTGCAATCTAGAACGATCAGACATATACCACTTTACCACCTCTGCAGGATTTTCATAACTTTTAGCTTCTTCCTGTATGAAAGTAGTTAACTGATTCATTTGCACCTGCAACTCATTGGCTTTGACTAAATTAGAAACAATAAGCCCTAAGCGTACACGACGCTCAGCCTGTTCTTGAAACAAGTCTTCAGGAAGTTTCATTTCTTCGACATTTTGCAAACCACGCTCACGCAAATCTTCCCGAGCACGTTGAACCAAATCGGTGACCTCAGATTCAATCAGGGCTTTGGGCACATCAAATTGTGTGGTTTTAAGCAACACATTCATGATTGATTCTTTTGTTTTTGCTTTAAGCCGATTGTCCACTTCACGTTTCAAATTGGATGCAACATCTTCTCTAAGTTTTTCAATACCCCCTTCTTTAATACCCATTTCGGCAAAAAACTGCTCGTTTAATTCAGGCAACTTGGGCGCTTGTACTTTTTTTAAAGTAATTTCAAACTGCGCTGTTTTACCAGCGACATCTTGTCCGTGATAATTTTCGGGGAACACCAAATCAAATGTTTTGGATTCACCTGCTTTAAGCCCTCTACTGGCCTGATCAAATTCAGGCAACATTTGGCCTTTACCAACCACAAAAGAAAAATCTTGAGCACTGCCACCTTTAAACGCAATGCCATCAATTTTACCGGTAAAGTCGATGACGACTTGATCACCCTCTTGACTCTCACGATCAATGTCTTGAAAGAAAACACGCTGCTTTCGTAAAATTTCGATGGTTTGATCTATTTCTTGTAGAGTCACCTCTGACACATGTTTTTCTACTTCAACCTGTGACAAATCACCCACAGTAATTTCAGGATAGACTTCAAAGGTAGCCACAAATTCAAGTGAATCTTTGGCTTTAGAATTAGCATTTTTAATTTTGGGCTGCCCTGCCACGCGATAATTGGCCTGTTGAGTACTTTGACTAAAGACCTGATTGAGTTCTTCGCTAATCACGTCTGAATTCACTTGAGCACCATGACTTTTCACAATCATGTTAATTGGCACTTTACCTGGACGAAAACCAGGCATTTTGGCAGTTTGAGCTATTTTTTTTAGTCGCTTTTTAACCTCAGCATTTACCTTCTCTACCGAAATTTTAAGGTTAAGGCTTTTTTCAAGAGGATTTACAATTTCAGTTTGTTCAGTCATGAGTTACTCGTAATCTTGTTAGGACTGTTAAAAACAGCCAATTAAAACAAAAGGAAAATTTAATGACCCATATCTTACACAAGTATAGGGGAGAAATTTTTTTTCTTGGGCAAGTTGAAAGGGATGATTCGAAAAATTGACCGAGAAATGAACATCAACAAAGAAAAAATGTTGATAAGCATTGCATTTTTTCTTTGTTCAGTTACTTAAAAGCGATTGGTATATTTCTCTTTTCACAATAATTTAATAAACCAACCGGAGTCTTTCGTATGCTTCACCGATTTAAATTAATTCTAACAGCCCTGGCCACAACCCTAGGAATATTCTCTGCAACGGCTTCGTATGCAGCCAAACCCATTGAACTACTTAATGTTTCTTATGATCCAACACGAGAACTGTATCAAGAATTTAACCCCGCATTCGCCAAATATTGGGAAGAACGTACAGGGCAAAGTGTCACAATTAAACAATCTCACGGTGGTTCAGGTAAACAAGCCCGTGCTGTCATTGATGGTTTAGAGGCAGATGTTGTAACACTTGCGCTGGCCTATGACATTGATGCGATTCGAGAAAAAGCGGGTACTATTCAAGCCGACTGGCAAGCTAAACTTCCTAACAATAGCTCACCATACACCTCAACCATTGTTTTTTTAGTGCGCAAGGGTAACCCCAAAAAAATTAATGATTGGATCGACCTTATTAAACCGGGTGTTCAGGTAATTACCCCGAATCCAAAAACTTCAGGTGGTGCCCGCTGGAATTATTTAGCTGCTTGGGGTTATGCACAACAACTTTATGGAAGTGAAGAAAAAGCCAAAGAATTTATTAGTAAACTGTTTAAAAACGTACCGGTTCTTGATTCTGGTGCACGTGGATCCACCAATACGTTTGCACAACGTGGTATTGGTGATGTATTGCTAGCCTGGGAAAACGAAGCGTTTCTCACCATCAAAGAGCTGGGTGCCGATCAATTTGAAATGG
>DIYC01000062.1:16573-17868 GCA_002428895.1 Burkholderiales bacterium UBA6064
CGATCAATTTGAAATTGTTATACCTTCGTTGTCGGTTTTGGCTGAACCTCCGGTCACTGTCGTGAATGAAGTCGCCAAAAAACACGGCACTTTAGAAGTTGCGCAAGCTTACTTAACCTACTTGTATTCTCCGATTGGGCAAAGCCTAGTGGCCAAACATTACTATCGCCCTGCTTTACCTAAGCTAGCAAACCCCCAAGATGTTGCCCGTTTTCCCGAAGTAAAAACATTCACTGTGGATGAAAAATTCGGCGGCTGGAATAAGGTACAAGAAATTCACTTCAAAGATGGTGGAATTTTTGACCAAATTTATCAACCTCAGTGATGAACTGACCACTTGATAACTGTCTTAAACATTTAAGTTAAATGGATTAAATCAAGATTTAATTTTAGGGGAGTCTTTTTCAATTTGACGATAAGCTTCTGAATTTTTTTTATTTCCAAAAAATTAAGCTGGCCTATAAACTCCCCTTTTTTATTGAAAGGCGAGTATTTTGCATCAAAAGAATAAGAACCCCGTCAAACGTTCGTTTTCCGTTTTGCCTGGGTTTGGCTTATCATTAGGTTACACCCTGGTTTATCTCTCGATCATTGTATTAATACCCATCGCGGCGGTTTTTATTAAAACTAGCCAATTGTCATTGGCTGAATTCTGGTCAATCGCTACAGCGCCGCGAGTCATGGCGTCCTATCGGTTGTCATTTGGGGCATCACTCATTGCCGCGGCGATCAACTCAGTTTTTGGATTATTACTGGCTTGGGCATTAGTACGTTATTCATTCCCAGGTAAAAAAATTGTAGACGCCCTGGTAGACTTACCCTTTGCCTTGCCCACAGCAGTGGCTGGTATCGCGCTCACCGCTTTATACGCGCCCAATGGTTGGCTCGGTCAATACATTCAAGGAACACTCGGCATCCAAGTAGCCTTTGCACCATTGGGAGTATTGGTTGCTTTAGTTTTTATTGGGCTGCCGTTCGTTGTACGCACAGTGCAACCTATTTTGGAAGACTTAGACAGTGAATTAGAGGAGGCAGCAGCCAGTCTAGGCGCCAATCGCTGGCAAGCCTTTCGTTATGTAGTACTGCCGATTTTACTACCCGCATTGCTGACTGGTTTTGCACTAGCATTTGCTCGTGCAGTTGGAGAATATGGCTCAGTAATTTTTATTGCAGGCAATATACCCATGGTTTCAGAAATCACCCCATTAATTATTATCACCAAACTAGAACAATATGACTTTGTAGGAGCTACCGCAATTGCCGTAGTGATGTTGCTCACTTCTTTCATTCTACTC
>DIYC01000062.1:18076-21144 GCA_002428895.1 Burkholderiales bacterium UBA6064
ACTCTTGATCATTAATGGCCTTCAAGCCTGGACGGCAAAACAAACGGGAAGAAACAACTCATGAATTCAATAACACACACTATTGGCACAGCAAGTCGAGTACTTAACTGGGTGAAAAATACTCGTTTCGAAAACAATGTGGCCACTCAAGAGCCAACTTGGATTAAACGCATCATACTGATTATTGCTTTATTATTTTTTGCCTTTTTTCTGCTCATGCCTTTAACCGCCGTGTTTGTAGAAGCACTGCGTAAAGGCGTTGAAGTGTATTGGCAAGCGCTATCAGACCCTGACGCATTATCCGCCATTCGACTCACATTACTCATAACATTGATTTCAGTTCCATTGAATTTAGTGTTTGGGGTTGCAGCAGCATGGGCAATCGCTAAATTTGATTTTTTTGGTAAACACGTATTAATCACACTGATCGATTTGCCGTTCTCAGTATCGCCAGTCATTGTTGGTCTGATGTATGTGCTGGTTTTTGGCGCCAATGGTTGGTTTGGTGCTTGGCTACTTGAACACGACATCAAGATTATTTTTGCCGTACCAGGAATTGTATTGGCGACTATTTTTGTGACGTTTCCGTTTGTAGCGCGTGAACTTATTCCTCTCATGCAAGCTCAAGGCAAAGAAGAGGAAGAAGCCGCTGTGGTACTCGGTGCACGTGGCTGGCAAATCTTTTGGTATGTCACTCTACCCAATATCAAATGGGGCTTACTGTATGGCGTGATTTTATGTAACGCGCGTGCAATGGGTGAGTTTGGTGCAGTATCTGTAGTTTCTGGCCATATTCGTGGCCTCACCAACACCATGCCGTTGCACGTAGAAATTCTTTACAACGAATATAATTTTGCTGCAGCATTTGCCGTAGCCTCCTTACTAGCCTTACTCGCACTAGTCACCCTGGCGATTAAATCCTGGGTAGAACACCGAGCCGAGTTGGCGAACAACACACGATAAAGGCAGTTAACATGAGCATAGAAGTTAAAAATTTACACAAACGATTTGGCGATTTTATTGCACTCAACGATGTTAGCCTAGAGTTTCCAGCAGGCGAACTGGTTGCTCTACTCGGGCCATCCGGTTGCGGCAAAACCACTTTATTACGTATTATTGCTGGTCTAGAGCAAGCGGATCGTGGTTCAGTGGTTCTCGAAGGCAACGATGCATCTGGCACGCATGTCCGCGAACGTCAAGTAGGCTTCGTGTTTCAACATTACGCTTTGTTTAAACACATGACTGTATTTGATAATGTAGCCTTCGGCTTAAGAATGCGACCACGCAAAACACGACCATCCGAAGCAGAAATTGCGCAAAAAGTTCATGCACTACTTGAATTGGTACAACTCGACTGGCTAACCAATCGATTCCCCTCACAATTATCGGGCGGCCAGCGACAACGTATTGCATTGGCTCGGGCACTTGCTGTAGAACCTCGAGTATTGCTACTTGATGAACCCTTCGGCGCACTCGATGCAAAAGTACGCAAAGAGCTACGTCGCTGGCTACGTAAGCTCCATGATGAGTTGCACATCACTTCAATTTTTGTGACCCACGACCAAGAAGAAGCTCTTGAAGTGGCTGACCGCGTTGTTTTAATGGATCATGGTAAAGTTGAACAAGTGGGTACGCCCGAAGAGGTGTACAACCATCCTGCTACCCCTTTCGTGTACGGGTTTCTGGGTTCGGTCAACTTATTTCATGGCAGAGTAGAATCTGATCAGCTTCATATTGGTGATAGTCGAGTACCTCATCACGATACACAGATTCAATATAATCAAGACGTTTATGCGTTTGCGCGCCCCCATGAATTAGAAATCATCACTGACCTGAATGTACAATCAGGCATTACAGCGCAAGTTGATCGAATTCTCCAATTTGGGCACACTACTCGAGTGGAACTAGATGGTTTAAACGGTTCAACAGGTCAACACTTTGAGGTATTGCTATCAGCCGCACAAGCGCAATCACTCAATTTACAAACCAAACAACAAGTAAGGCTAATGCCTTCACGCTTAAAAGTGTTTCAACGTGAAAGCACAGTGAATGAAAGGAAAGCCTAATGAATTTTCAGCAATTACGGATTATCCGCGAAACAGTACGCAAAGACTTTAATCTGACCGAGGTAGCCAATACGTTACATACCTCGCAATCAGGCGTATCAAAACACATCAAAGATTTAGAAGATGAGTTAGGAGTAGAACTGTACATTCGAAAAGGCAAGCGCTTATTAGGACTCACTGAACCAGGGCTACAAATGATCAAAGTGGTTGAACGAATGCTACTCGATGCCAACAACATCAAGAACCTCGCTGATCAGTACAGCCAACAAGATTCAGGTCAATTAACAATTGCCACCACACACACTCAGGCACGGTATGTATTGCCTCGAGTCGTCACTGAATTTAAAAAACAATTTCCCAAAGTGCATTTAAAAATGCACCAAGGAAGCCCCAAAGAAATTGCTCAAATGCTTTTAGAAGGTGAAGCCGATATTGGTCTAGCCACTGAAGCTCTTGGAAGTATTGCTGAACTTGCAGCGTTTCCGCTCTACCAATGGCACCATGCAGTGGTAGTGCTCAACGGGCACCCTCTGTCGACACTGAACACACTCACCTTAGAAGCGATTGCTGATTATCCAATTATCACTTACCACGAGGGTTTTACAGGTCGAGGAAGTTTAGAGCAAACGTTCAAAGAAAAAGGTTTAGCCCCTGACATTGTGATGTCCGCATTAGACGCCGACGTGATTAAATCTTATGTTGAACTAGGCCTCGGAGTTGGAATTATTGCATCGGTCGCTTTTTCGCCAGAGCGAGACACCCTGCTAAGGTTACTCAATACAGACCATTTATTCCCAGTCAATGAAACTAAGCTTGCTCTTCGAAAAGGACATTTGCTTCGGCAGTATGCGTATCGATTTATCGAGATATGCTCACCTGCTTTAAAACCGAGTTATATGATGAGCGAAGTTACAAACCAAGAAGATCTTGGTTTGCTTTAAAGTGGTGCGGACGGAGAGACTCGAACTCTCACACCTAGGGCGCTGGAACCTAAATCCAGTG
>DIYC01000062.1:21225-22083 GCA_002428895.1 Burkholderiales bacterium UBA6064
GTTCAACAAACAGTTTTTGAAACTGCCGCGTCTACCGAATTGCGCCATACCTGCGTGATGCGGACGAGAGGACTTGAACCTCCATGCCTTGCGGCACAGCCTCCTCAAGACTGCGCGTCTACCAATTCCGCCACGTCCGCATTAACCGTTAGCTAGTAAAGACGTGCATTATAGACTTAAATTTGAAGTCTCGTGTTAGCATTGCACGTTTAATGATAAAAAATTTAATGATTTATGCCATATAGTCGTGAAATTGCCTTTTGCTCAGAAAAAATTTGCCCCAATTACTCGTCTTTGTACTATGCGCTCATTTTTTTAAACCCCGAAGAACGTGCTTTTTGGCTAGGGTGCGCTACCTTGTTTCATGAAATTCGCCGCGCCACCACGCAACAATTAGATGCTGGTTTAACCCAAGTCAAGTTGGGTTGGTGGCAACAGGCTTTGTCGGCCTGTAAAAATAAAAAACCCGATCACCCTGTGCTTCTTGCTTTAGGTGAAAATACTGTCAATACAATACCCGACTTAAACTGGAATGAATTGATTAACAAAGGTATCGACTCATGCGAACCTCAGCGATACAACACACTGGCTGACTGGCACGCACACCTTACTGAACTCATCTTACCTTGGAAAATAGTCATAGAAGCTAAATTTAAAACTCAAGACACAACCCAATTAATCCAATTTTGGGTCTACAGTACGCAGCTTACCCAACTACTTAGATTGGCCAAATACATCGATCAAAACTTTCAACCCATACCAATTAATCTTTTACAAGAACACACTATTCCAATCACTCAGCTTCAAAAGCGAACCATGAATGCCGCCCTTGCCCATTTACTTAAAAACCTTACTAAG
>DIYC01000062.1:22254-23664 GCA_002428895.1 Burkholderiales bacterium UBA6064
ACTTCTCAACGATGCGCAGACAACATGGCGAGCTCTTAATCAGCACACCCAATATCACACTTACCCATTATTGGCTTTATTCAAAATGCGAGCTCAAGAATTACGCATACATCACAACGAAGATTTTCAACATTTCCTAAAACAACAACATGTGTTATCACCGAGTCGAAAATTTTTTACCGCTTGGTCGGCTTTTGTGTTTAAGCGATGAGCAACTCATCTTGACACTCAGTATCAATCGCACAATCCCGAATCAACTCCGAATCTACTTCTATTGGCTGATCAGTAAAATAGAAACACGTCGATTTTTAGCTCGTTCTTCTGGGGTATCATTTGATGACAAAGGTTGATTGTCTGCATATGCAACAGCCCGCATTCGGTGTTTTGAAACCCCTTCAATCTCAAGCTGTTTCAGTACAGCAGTGGCTCGTCCAGCCGATAGCTCCCAATTAGAAGGAAATTGTGGCGTTGCAATAGGAATGGTATCGGTATGCCCTTCAACCACCACCAAATTATCGGTTTTATTTAATACCTGTGCTGCTTGCCGAATTAATAATTGACCCGCCACATTCAGCGAAGCTTCTGCAGTTGGAAATAAAATTTCACTATCTAAGTCTAAATAAACCCCTTCTTCATGAATACGTGAATTTAAATTAGCCTGGTTCTTCAGTAATTCATTCACTTGCGCCTGTAAGGCTTCAATTTTGGCTTGCTTTTGTTTTTGAATCTGCTCTTGAGTTAATTGAAACAATTGAATCGGAATAAATTCCGACTTGGGTTGCCTGTTTGTGGGTTGTTGTTCGGCTTGAACAACTTCGCCTGGTTGCGCAATACCACGTTTGTCAAAACTAGCGTAGGTCAACAACAGTACAAACAAAGTGAGAATGAGTGTCACCATGTCAGCATAAGTAATCAGCCAACTCGAATCATCTTCATTTTGCCTCACCCAATCGATAGGTTGTAATTTCTCTAAAAGTCTAAGATCTTCATCCTCGCGAGTCATTCTAATTCGCCCAACTCATCGGGTACTGACTCTTGAATTCCAGATAAAGTGGCACGAATGTAACTGGGTGTTCGTTTCTCGCTCATCATTTCTATACCCTGCAACACCAAACCCAATAAATCAAGGCGCACCACGGTACGTGCTCTAATTTTTTTAGCCAACGGCTTAAACAAACCGTTGGCCAACAACACACCATAAAATGTAGTAATTAGGGCAATCGCCATGTTCGAACCAATTAACTCAACTCCGGCGGCTGGATTCATCACCGCCAGCATATTAACTAAACCCACCAAAGTTCCTATCATGCCAAATGCAGGCGCAAACTGTGCCAAATCATCAAATACTCCCGATGTTACTGCCAGCAATACGGCAATTTGTTCTGCTACTGGCATCGGTTCGTATTGATT
>DIYC01000062.1:23734-24209 GCA_002428895.1 Burkholderiales bacterium UBA6064
CCAAATCATCAAATACTCCCGATAAAGCTTGTTCACGCTGTGCTAGCAATTTCATGCGCCACTGCAACACTTTTTTAATTTCTTTCATTGAAATGTTGTCAACTAACATGTCAATACCGTGTTTTAAAAAGGGAATACGACAACTACCCACTTCACGTTCTAACTCATGCAAATCGCATTTTTGCCAAATTTTGGTGTATCGTACAATTTCGTCAATATAAACACCGGTTTCTTTTGATTCAACAAATAAACCAGGAACACGTTTAAAAGCATCAAGAACTCGTTGTGCCGGATTAGCAATTAAACAAGCAAAAAAACTACCCCCTAGCACTAAAACTAGGCTAGGTAAATCTAAATAATCAAGAGGTGACGGGGCTGTGAGTAAAATGGTTGTGACAACCAACGACACCAACCCCAACAAACCCAATAACGACCCATGTAACATAAAAAAGATAAACGAAGACTCACGACTAGT
>DIYC01000062.1:24353-24850 GCA_002428895.1 Burkholderiales bacterium UBA6064
TAAACGAAGACTCACGACTATCTAGGGTAACACTGAGATTTTTAATTCAATTTATAAATCAAAAGGAATTTGGTCAACTTAATAAGTCTTTCAATGGCACAATAAGTCTTTATTGGACAAACTCTGGTTGTACCAGACTAAACCACCATGACTGCAGTTGAATTTGCGGATGCCTTTCAGTTTAATAATACCTACGCTACCTTACCGGCCGAATTTTACGAAGAAATCGCCCCAACCCCAGTTAATCAACCTCGTCTTTTAATCTACAACCAAACATTGGCCAGCGAACTACGATTACCTGCATTAAATCCCAACCATAAACACTGGCAAATAGCCTGTGAAATTTTCGCAGGTAATC
Source organism: Burkholderiales bacterium UBA6064 (assembly GCA_002428895.1). GTDB lineage: Bacteria > Pseudomonadota > Gammaproteobacteria > Burkholderiales > Burkholderiaceae_B > Limnobacter. The sequence continues at coordinate 24,712 of DIYC01000062.1, forward strand.
GCCTACCCAAGGGAGCACAACCCATTGCGCAAGCCTATGCTGGGCATCAATTTGGTCATTTTGTACCTCAGCTAGGCGATGGTCGTGCGGTGTTATTAGGTGAAGTCATCGATCGCAACCAACAGCGTCGCGACATTCC
>DIYC01000062.1:25055-31635 GCA_002428895.1 Burkholderiales bacterium UBA6064
CTTAAAGGCAGTGGGCCAACTTGTTTTTCGCGCAGCGGTGACGGCCGGGCACCCTTGGGGGCGGTGATCCGTGAATATTTAATCAGTGAAGCCATGCATGCTTTGGGTATTCCCACAACCCGAAGCTTAGCCATTGTGAGCACTGGCGAGCCTGTTTTTCGCGATCAGGTATTGCCTGGTGGAGTGTTAACGCGAATCGCAAGTAGTCACATTCGAGTGGGGACTTTTGAATATTTTGCAGCACGAGGACAGCACCACTCATTGCGACTGTTGGCCGATTATACTCTAAAACGACATTACCCCGAATTAACAGGTCATGCTCAGCCGTATGTTGAATTACTCAAAGCTGTCATGCACAAGCAATGCATGCTAGTCAGTCGCTGGCTGAGCGTGGGTTTTATTCATGGGGTGATGAATACAGACAACATGACCCTTTCGGGTGAAACCATCGATTACGGCCCATGTGCCTTTTTAGACACGTACCATCCGAAAACAACATTCAGTTCAATTGATCGTTATGGGCGTTATTGTTACGAAAACCAGCGCCACATTGTGGGGTGGAACTTGGCTTGCCTAGCACAATGCTTATTGCCTGTTTTACATCAAAAATCTGAATATGCTGTCGAATTGGCACAAAGCATTTTAAGTGAATTGAATGACACCTTTGACCATTACTGGCTTAAAGTCATGGCTAAAAAATTTGGTATTCACACCCCAAACAACACAGATCGACACATCATCGAAAATTTTCTAAATTTACTACAATATCAACAAGCGGATTTTACCAATGCGTTTGCAGCACTGGTGTTGTGTCAAGACACGCTACAATTTGATGCTTTAAAACCGTTTATCGGCGATAGCACGCAAGCTTTACAGTGGCTTGAAAAATGGCAAACACGGTTAAAAGAGCGAACACAAATCAGTTCAAAGCAAGAAATCATCTCAACCCTACGGCAAGCAAACCCCATTTATATCGCTCGCAATCATCAAGTTGAAAAAGCCATTCGCACCGTTGAACAAGAAAATAAGTTAGACGAAATGAATATTTTACTCACCGTGCTGCAAAACCCGTTTACAACCAACCCAAACTGGCAAGCTTTTACCGAACCACCTGCCGATCACGAACGGGTATTACACACTTTTTGTGGAACCTAAATCAATCAAACTAAACTTGAAACATATTGAACTATTTTTATAATTCAACCACAAAGCTATTTAATTTCAGAACCTTGATAAATGAAACTAGCAAATCTTAGCGTCGCTTTATTGTCGATTTATAGCATTAAACCGGTTGATACACCTGCTTTAAAAAACAACACTTCCCCCGAAAATAGCGCCGAAACTCCGCTCAACAAAGTCGTTGCCGAGTCTTCAAAAACTTTACTAGAGACATCTGGTGATGCAATATTGCTTTTCTCTAAAAAAAGCCCTCCAGCCCAGCAAGAAAAAAAATCATTGTCGCTACCAGAAACCCCTCAAAGCAACCGGTATGCTAAGTACGATTACCGTAAGGGTGATCATGCTAAAACATTAGATCAATTTAAACAATCTGTTCAAAATGAATACAAAATAACTTCCAATGCAAACGGTAAGTCCGATGAATTGTTGAATAAAAATCCGATCATTGTTTATGGTGAAATACACAGCCAACCTTTAGTCCCGAGCTTTAGGGGAGAAAAAGGATTGCTGTTACTCGAGTCAAAAGATCCTGAAAAGTGCTTACCAAAACACAAAATGCATGCAAGCAACACATGTGTCTACATTGACAAAGCGGCTAAAAATTCAGAACAAGCTACAATCAACAGCCTTCATAATTGTATCAACAAAGCGACCACCCTTTTAGAACTGATTAAACCCGGCCAAATGAAGTTAATCGAAGAGAGTGTCAGAAAAACTTCTGGTCAAACTACGGCAATTATCCAGTATGCATTTCAATTTTCTGAGACGCAATTCCCCCTCGTTTTTACAACTGCAAACAAAATTCAACAAGAAAAACTCATCGCTGCCAAAAATAATTTTCAGGAATCACTGAATGAATTGAATCAGTTAATTACTTCAAATTTTGGCAATCGAGAAAACACAATGCTTGAAGAGTCAATTCAAGCGATATCAAAATCAGGAGAAGATCACAGTGCGATTGCCGTGGTAGGCGCGATCCATGCTAAACATTTAGCCAAAGGATTGGCGAAACAATTTCCCGAACGTGCAGTTATTTTAGCAATTCCTGTAAATCTTCCTGCTGGAATCAACCTAAATTAAAATGCTGCGATTCAATTTGAGTAATCGATTCACTTAACCTATAAAATATTTTTTATAGGTTGCTTTGTTGTATTTAATCAATTGCTGTAATTTAACCATGACTTTTTTCAGGTAAGAACAACGCAATAAAAATCCAAGTTTAGAGTGTGTGCTGGTCGAGTGTGTTGCCGAAGCAACTTGCGCTTGTGCTCTTAAATCAATGGCATGATCATTTTGGCCACCGTTGTCAATTAATTCAGATTTTAATTGGCTGGCCTGGCGATTCATGCGAAAAGCAACAATTGAATCAAAAATCTCGATGCTCCAAAAGCGTTTTTCTGCTGGTTTAGTTGAAAACTTTGCAAACCTAAAATTAATCTGATCAATTTTTTGCTTCACATATTCAATAAATGAATAACGTGTTTGCCCAAACCCTTTCATGTAAGAAGTGTGCGTATCTTCAACCACCAATAAACCGCCATCATTCATCGCATCAAGCAAACTTTCAACTGTTACAATTTGCTGTTCATACGTATGCCCGCCATCGTCTAAAACAAGATCTAAACGCCCAACTTGCGCCTTAAAATTGTTCCAAAAATGCGGGTCTGATTGGCTACCAATAAAGATTTCAAACCCGTGTTCTTGCCATTTGCTTGCATTGGGACTTAAATCGACACCAATAATTCTGGCTTGAGGGCCAAAATAATCGCGCCACATAAACAATGAACCACCTCCCAACACACCGATTTCAACAAATGTAATTGGCTTACCTTTGTACGGCAAAAACAAATGATCGTACACCTCAAAATACGTAGAATGTTTAATACTGCGATAAGGGCTTTGAGTGAAAGACTTAAAACTTTGAGTGAACTTCATTATCGAAAATGTGAGTTTATTAAAAAATGACTATATTAAGTCAATTTACAAATTAACAGGATTCACTGCCTGCGATAGCCACCCTTTTTATTCCTCATACTGCCAACGATCTTCATAGGAAACAACCTCTGCGCCTTGAATTTTGCCTTCAAGATTGGCTAAATAATTGGCCATATAATGCGCTTTAAGGCTTTCATGACCTCTATTTTTCCACAACGATGCCACAGACTGTTGGCGTGCAATCGACTGAATTTCAAACGCATAATATTGCTTGTTAAGCAATAGCACTTCTGCGCCTAAATGAACATAACCCCCATGAATCAAATCAATTAAGTCGGTTGGGGGCAATAGCGGCACAAGATCTTCTTCGTCGACAACACGTATCACTGGCAAACTTTCAAATTGAATGCTACCAGCCTTGTTGGTCAGTTTAGGCTGACCAAAATTGTAAGTTGGTGCGAGTGGATAACCTTCTTTTTGAAAGTACATCATTAAGACCACAGCAATAGCTGCACCTAAGGAATGACCTGTCAATACCGTTGTAAATTGCTTATTCATCGACGGCATTAATTGTTGATACACTTGTTGCGCATCCACGTTAAAACCGTGATGCAAATACACGCCCAACTGTTGGTTGTACGTATGAACATACTCACCATCTTGCCAAAAATTTTCAAAATTCGAAGTACCACGCACCGAAACAATTTGTTCTTTTTTTTGCTGATCAGTGATTACAAAAAACTGCACATCACGTGAAGTAGTTTGTACTGTCACCAAATTAGAAAATTGTTGTTTAAGGCTGTCTGGGGTGTCATAAGCAGCGTGTGCATACTGTGCATACCGAAAAACTTTCTGAAAATCGATTGAGCTGTCTGACATGGCTTCATTCCTAAGTGTGACCGTTTGGGTACTAGCTTAAAGTAATGAGGTGTCTGAGGTTAAGTGGCGTGTTTGCTCTGCACCCAAAGTGCAACATGTTAACCAAGCCATCGAGTAAAAAGAAAAATACAGTGCAAATTAATTATCAAGAAAAGGACAAACCATTCTAAACTTGTCATGCAGTCGACAAATTATTTTTTTGCTACTTAACTAAAAACCGATTGATCTAACTAGAGCCCTACACCATGAACGAGTTAATGGCACGTTTTGAGCAAGCCGTACAAGACTCTCGATTATTAAGCAAAAAACCCGATAATGGCACTTTACTACAAATTTATGCGCTTTATAAACAAGCCACTTTAGGCAATAACCCCAACAAACGCCCAAGTTTTACCGACACGCTAGCGCGATTAAAGCATGATGCCTGGAAAGGGCTTGAGGGGACAACCACTCAACAAGCCATGCAAAATTATATTGACCTGATTGAATCACTTAAAAACTAAATGTTTGCGTCAAGAAGCAATAATGCCCTTATTTTGAAGACAACAACAACCCTGCATGCTCACGCATTGGATGAAAGCGAATATCAGGCCAACGCTTTTCCATCACTTCCAGATCAAATCGTGATGTGGCTAAAAAAGCTTGGGTATCAGCCGCGTCGGTCACCATTCGATTTTGATTCGCATCAATAAAGCGTTTTAATTCAGCAGGCTTATCACTTGATACCCAACGTGCGCAAGTAAACCGGCTAGGAGCCAAGCGAACTTTCACACCATATTCAGACTCTAAGCGTGCCTGAACCACCTCAAATTGTAGCTGCCCCACCGCCCCCAACAACATGTCACTTCCTAAAAAGGGTTTAAATACTTGTATCGCACCTTCTTGCCCCAACTCGGTTAAACCTTTTTGCAATTGCTTACTGCGCATCGGGTCTCGCAATTCAACGACATTAAATAATTCAGGTGCAAAAAAAGGTAACCCCGTAAATTGCAAATTTTCACCTTCAGTCAATGAATCGCCTAACTGAAGGCCGCCATGCGTGGTTAAACCAATGATATCGCCCGCATAAGCGTTTTCTACACGATCGCGACGATTCGACAAAAACGTAACGACACTGGTTGGCCGAAAATCTTTGCCGGTTCGCTGCACTTTAAATTTCATACCGGGTTTAAATTCGCCTGAAAGCAAACGCACAAACGCAATACGATCACGATGCGCTGGATCCATATTGGCTTGAATTTTAAATACAACCCCAGTCAGCTTGTCTTCAGTGGGATGCACAACTCGCTGAATAGCCTGGCATGATGCTGGGTGTGGTGCAATCTCAATGAGCGCATCAAGTACTTCTTGAACACCAAAATTATTCACTGCAGAACCAAAAAATAAAGGACTTTGCTGCGCCGCTAAAAATTGCTGACGATTAAAATCAGGGGCAGCTGCTTGTATTAACTCAATTTCTTGTGCGGCTGTTTCATATTCCGAGCCAAAACGTTGAATAAGCGCATCATGATTCGCGTGAGACAGTAACTCATCTTGATCGCTTCGCCGATCTTGCCCGGGCTTAAACACCCGCATGCATTGGTTGCGGACATTGTAAATACCATGAAAATTTTTACCCATACCCACTGGCCAAGTAAAAGGCACACAAGGCATTCCTAAGGTAGACTCAATTTCATCCATAATGACTAAAGGTTCTTGAACTTCTCGATCCATTTTATTGACAAAAGTCATAATAGGAATTTGACGTGCCTTACACACTTCGATTAACCGCAAAGTTTGCGGTTCAACGCCATTGGCTGCATCAATCACCATTAAAGCGGAGTCTACAGCTGTTAAAACTCGATAAGTATCTTCAGAAAAGTCTTGATGACCTGGCGTATCAAGCAAATTAATAATTTTATCTTGATATTCCATCTGCATCACTGACGAAGCCACAGAGATACCACGCTGCTTTTCAATTTCCATCCAATCTGAAGTAGCATGGCGAGTCGCTTTTCGCGCCTTAACGCTACCGGCAATTTGAATTGCCCCTGAAAACAACAACAATTTTTCAGTCAACGTTGTTTTACCCGCATCGGGGTGAGAAATAATGGCGAATGTACGTCGCTTATTAATTTCATTCACAAAACTGCTATCAACCATACATCTAAAACCTTTATTTACACCTAAATTCACACGAAATTGAACATCATCTGAACAATTATTCCAAAAATTGGATGGCAGTTTACCCATCACATCTATATTAACAACTATCAATTCGATTCAGTCGATCCGATTTAAAAATAAGCGATCTTGGTATTCAAATAAAAAAACACCTGTTTTAAAAAAACCTTAAATAGTTAACCTATTTACCCCTCAAATTAACACCTTTTAGTTATTTATTAACACTCACTCCTTGTTGTAAAGTGCTTAAAGTTGTAACCCATTTACCAATGGTGAGTCGTATGAGTAGTTTTAAAGTAATCAAACCTGAAACCCTTCAAAAAACTTCGTTGTGTTCTTTGTCCGTAATTTCAAGCGTGTTGGCAGTTTCTCTGTTGTTGACAGCTCCTACAGCAGCTCATGCCAACGATTTAGCAATTGCCGA
>DIYC01000110.1:0-3218 GCA_002428895.1 Burkholderiales bacterium UBA6064
AGCCGCCATGGTGCCACGTTTACTTCGCGCCACGGTCACCACAAAACCACAACCACTCAGCCTGCTGCGAATGTCTGAGCCAAGGTGCTAATCAGGTGGGCTTTTAATGGAACCTTCTGATCTTTGGCGTTACAAAGGACAATGGTAACTAGTATAAAAAAGTGAGGAGCAGTATGAAAACTCGTTATTCAATTCAACTTGTGTTGGGCATTGTGGCTTTATGTCTTTTTAGTTTGGGTGTTGCTTACGTTGCAGCTACCCAATGGGTACCCAGTCATAAAGAGTCTTCGCCAGTTTCGGGCACTGTGATACAACAATCCGCTAAACAAAAAAATAGTGAATTACATCTTGAGTTTGCGCGTGCGCAAAGCGCAATTGTTAAACATGTTGCCGATCAGTTTGCAATTGAAATGGTCAACGGTTTATCGTCTTCATTTTCTTTGGAAGGTGTTGAAATTACAGAGCAACAATATCAACTGCTCGATACCCGAGCCATTCAGTATTACAATAATTTAGTTCAAGGGCAACATTTTTTGCGTTTGCAAACTTTAATGCATTCAAACGCTTTTACAAACGATGAAATGCGAGAAATTTTGGCTTTTACTAAAACTGAGGCGGGTAAAAAATGGATGTCGTTGCAAAGCCAGCAGCAAGAGTCGATTCGATCGTTATTGCAGGCGCAAGCTTATTCTCAAATGCATGAGTTTCTCGATGTGATGCAAGAAACTTTAGTTCAAACTGAGGAGTTTGAACAACCTGATCATTTAAGTGCCATTTCAACACAGTAATTTTTTCTTTATTTCAAACTAACATGCGGGTAAGGTACTTTTTTTCACCAACAAGTAACAGAACGTTTTTTTCAAGGTGCTCGTTCAGTGGTTAAGAGTAGTTGCTTAAATTGGCAACATTCCAATTGAAAGCGTTGATGCTGCGTCTGGTTAAGCCCACTTCATGGTTTCCCATCGTGGGGCAACTTGCCAATTATTTGCCAGACAAGTTGTACAGCGATTCTCTTGCTGCGCTGTTGGTGACAGTAATTTTAATTCCACAGTCTTTGGCTTATGCCATATTGGCGGGATTACCTCCTCATTACGGGCTTTATGCGAGTATTCTCCCCCTGATTGTCTATGCCTTATTCGGAACCAGTAGTGTGTTGGGTGTAGGGCCGGTTGCAATTGCCTCGATCATGACAGCCAGCGTCTTGTCATCGGTGGTTGCTACAGGGCAAGTATCGCATGCGCAAGGGGCATTCACCTTAGCCTTTTTGTCCGGTAGTATTTTATTAGTCATGGGTTTACTGCGCCTGGGATTCGTGAGTCATTTTTTGTCGCATTCTGTAATCTCGGGGTTTATGACTGCGTCGGGTTTGATTATTGCGCTTGCTCAATTTCGGCCTTTACTGGGTATTAACACCATAGGTAATACTTTTGTTGAGTTGTTGGTGCAAACTATGTATTCTTTGCGGCAAGTGAATATTCCGACAGCTATTCTGGGTGTGAGTACGGTTTTGTTTTTATTGCTGGCAAAACGATGTGCCGCTAAAACTTTGCAGAAATACGGTTTAAGTCACTCTGTTTCCACGTTAATTGCACGCATGGCGCCAATTGTTGCGGTCACTGCTTGTACGCTGATGGTGGCTGGTTTTAATCTCAATGAACAAGGTGTTGCAATTGTCGGTGACATTCCGACGGGTATTGCGCATTTGAGTTGGCCAGATTGGCAATGGTCAGTTGTTAAAACACTTTTAATGCCTGCTTTTTTTATTTCGATGATTGGTTACTTTGAATCGATTTCTGTGGGTAAAACATTAGGCGCAAAAAAAGGTGAGCGCATCAACCCCAATCAGGAATTTATTGCATTGGGGGGCGCTAACTTGGCTTCTGGATTGGTAGGTGCTTTCCCTGTTACTGGGGGGTTTTCAAGGTCGGTGGTGAACTTAGATGCGGGTGCCAAAACGCAAATGGCTGGTGTTTATACCGCAGTGTGTATTGCTATTTCTTCATTGTTTTTAACACCGTATTTGTTTTATATTCCATTGCCAACATTGGCGGCGACAATTTTTGTGGCAGTGTTAAGTTTAATCGACTTGGCTATTTTTAAGAAAGCTTGGCGGTTTTCAAAAAGCGATTTTGTCGCGTTGTGCATCACACTGTTTCTCACCTTAATTGCTGGGGTGGAAGCGGGTGTAGCTAGTGGTATTGTTGTGTCTATTTTGTTGCACGTGTATCGGACATCAAAACCGCATATTGCCGAATTAGGTTTATTGGTAGGCACGCCTCATTTTAGAAATGTTAAATATTATCAGGTGGAGCAAATTCCTCATGTGTTGTCTTTACGAATTGATGAAAGCCTTATTTTTTCAAATGTAAATTACCTCGAGAAATATATTCTTGATGCGTTGGCTCAGCGCAGTAGCCTACGTCACATCGTACTTCACTGTGGGTCAGTGAATTCGGTTGACTTAAGTGGTTTAGAAATGTTGAAGCGAATTAACGCTCATCTGATTAAACATCATATTCAATTGCACTTAAGCGAACTTAAAACGCCTGTAAAAATGTTGCTCGATAAAACTTCTTTTTTATCTGAGTTAAGCGGCACCATTTACATGACTCATCTTCAGGCGCATGAGGCGCTTCAGCAGTCATAAAGAGTTTACTCTTTGTGGTGCGTGATTATTTTTTTCTTTAAAGTTGATTTAAATTCTGTTATTTTTGGGTTTGCTTTAAATTCATCCGTAACTTAAATATGAAATTCAGTACTGCTTCTTTGTTGTTGATGACTACATCCATGCAACAGCAAGCATATTCTTGGCTGTCAGATCAATCCAGCTCAATAACTTCTCGTGCGAAACAATTTAGTTTTAATGATGCAGATAAATCTTTAGTTTATCTACCCCCTAAAGTAAAGGGTCACTTGCCTACTCAAAGTAACACTCGTCTTTGTTTTATGGATGATGCAAATTTTGCACCTGTTGCAACTGAACAAATTATTCGTGAGTTCAATATTACAGGCAAAATACCTGAGGACTTAACTGGCATTTACGGACGTAATGGCGCCAACCCAAAAAGTGGCAACAAGCACCATTTATTTTTTGGGGAGGGGATGGTGCATGCAATTAAATTAGCTCATGGTCAAGCGATCGAATACATCAGTCGATATGTGAATTCGAATTTGGAAGGCTTTCGTGCAGGCAATGGCTTAAGTAATGTTGCCTTGCT
>DIYC01000110.1:3443-6488 GCA_002428895.1 Burkholderiales bacterium UBA6064
GCTTGAATACAACAATAAATTTTACTCGTTGGGTGAGTATGGCCCAGCGTTCGAGCTTGATCCTAACACCTTAACCACAGTTAAAAAATTTAATTTTGATGGCAAGGCCACCCCAAATATTTGCGCACATCCCAAGAAAGATTTAACTGGTCGTCTCTATTTTTTTGGTTATCGTTTAACAGAAAAACCTTATTTAACGTATTACAGCGCAAGTGCGAGTGGTCAATTAGACAAAATTGAACCCATTGAACTTGATGCACCCAAAATGATTCATGATTTTATGATCAGCGAAAATCATGTGATTTTTATGGACTTGCCTCTTTTGTTCAAACCAGCCAAGGTTGCAGCCATGTTGGCTAGAGCTGTACTGGGCTTAGAGCAAACCCTACCTGTTTCTTGGGAGCCCAATCGTGTTGCACGGCTGGGGGTAATGCCCAAAACAGGTAATAATGCCGACATTCAGTGGTTTCATATTGATCCTTGCTTTATATTTCACACTGTGAATGCGTATGAGCAGCATAATACGATCGTGTTTGATGCTATTCGTTACGAGCATTTTAAAGTAGGTGAAAGCATCGACCTATCAGAGCCTTCTTATTTAACTCGGTTCACGTTGAATTTAGAAAACAACTCTGTACAACAGCATGCTTTAGATGATCATTCGGTTGAATTTCCTCAAATTAATCCCAACAAGATGGGTAGTGCTTATCGCTATGTTTATGGCACGTTAAATTCTAAAAGTAAATCGATCAAAGAGAGCGAAATGCAAACTGGTTTAATTAAGTATGATTTGCATACAATGTCACACGCAATTATTCCTTTACCCAGCCATCTTGTTTTTGGTGAGTTTTCTTTTGCAGAAAAAGAGAATGCCAAGCACGAAGATGATGGCTATTTAATGGGTTATGTGTACAATAAACTCACTGAAACCAGTGCATTGTGGATTTTTAATGCCCGTAATTTTGAAGCAGAACCGTTGGCGATTGTGGATGTAGGTATTCGCATTCCAAATGGTTTTCATGGTTTATTTAAAAGGTTGAATAATTGATTGTGGTTGAAGCAATTATGTTCAACTGAGCTAATTAATAAATCGATTAGCTAATAAATTTGGGGGTGGGTGGCCCCAGTGGGGTTAGTCTAAATAAGTGCTACAAAACGATTGGTTACTGCAATAAGATACAAAAGTGTCGTAAATGTTTGAACTTACGAAACTTCTTGAGGAGCTATTTATGCAGTATAACAATTCCACTGCTCAGTTAGACGCAGGGCAATTATTTGATCAGAGCGATAATACACTACACATCGAAATCAAGTCCGTGTCTCCTGAGTTTCAGCGGCAGTATTCAGAGTTAAGTGCACTTTTGTCTAAAAATCATTTAAAACTAAAACGTTTTATTCGTAAGCATTTCATCGGGGTTGATATTGTTGACGATTTGACTCAGCAAACTTGCCTTGAAGCGTTTCGTAACTGGGAAAATTTTCGTGGTGATTCTAAGCCCGAAACGTGGTTGTTCGGTATAGCATTTAACCTAATTCGTAACGCTCGTGTTAATCACTATCGAGTTCAACAAACTTTTGAACCATTAGATGAAATTCATTACGATGTTGTTTACGATGCTTCAGATGAACCAGAAGAGGCTGCGCTTCAGCGTGAAAAAATGCACTTATTAGCTTCTACAATTAATGAGTTGCCTAAAAAAATGCAAGCTGTAGTGGGTTTGGTGTTTATCGAAGGTAAAAGTTACCAAGAAGTGTCAGATGAACTTGGTTTACCTATTGGTACAATTCGTTCTCGTCTTTCACGTGCAAGAGAACTGATTAAAGAAAAGTTGATTGATTAATTCAATTGTACCCAACGGTACAACGATCATGCGGGTTGATTAACTCGGATGGTCGTTTTTTTATTTAGTCGCCCCTGAAATATTGGCTTAAGTCCCACTGGTATTGACTCTGAGTGTTTAGTGAGTCGGCTTGAAGATTAGGCGCAATTAAACGTTGTGTGGGTTTATCTTTGAAGTTTTGAGCTTTTAGAAAGCATTTCAGCAGCCTGCTAGGGAAGTTCATATTTTTAAACCCTAATAGGTGATTACAACCCCCTCAGCGTATGTTGTTAAATTAATTTTCCAAAATAAAATGATTTATCACCATGCCAAAGTTTAATAAAAATTATCTAATGATCATATTAGTTTTTTTGTTAGTGCTTCTGCTTATTTTTTTCGGTTACCGCGCAATTGATACAGAAAGTCCTGACGAGTTTTCAGCATCTGAGCCTGTTTCTGAGTCTTCGGCGGTTTTGGATTCATCGGTTTCCGGTATTGATGCTGTGTATGACGAAGAAATTAAAGCATTCAAAGAACTTCAACTTTCTGATTTAGAACAACAACCTGCTACAAATTCATTCGTTGATGATGAACTTGAAAAACAATATGCAGACATCAATCAAAACTCGAATTACCCCACCCTTGAATCCAGATTACAAGATTTAAGCTTTTACGGCGCTTTTGGCGATAGTCCGCCTACGCCTCAAGAAATTTTAAACCTTTTGCAGCGAGAGTCAGCATGGGAACAAAAAAATCAACCTTCCGAAGTGCTTAGACAACGACTTAATAAAGAAGAACTGGCGGATGGTCGGCAATTTGTTCAAATTGAGCCCAAAAGAATACAGCTCTTGTTGCCAGGCGACAGGTTGAATGTGCCTGTACCCCAAGTAGGCAAGCCTTTGATTATGACGGTTGATCGTATTGAGTCAAGTAATCCCGATGCGATTAGCTGGATTGGAAAAATAAATAATCAAACTGAAAGCAGTGATGTTCATATCACCAGAAGTGATGATTTGTTGTTGGCAACAATGCTCACCTCAGATGGACATTACACCCTTGAGACAATCAAAAATGAAGGATGGGTTGTTCAAACAAGCACTTTGTTCAAAATTAACCCTAATGTTTCAGATGTACTCATTCAACCTAAATAGTCGTCCCTGCAAAATTCATTTGAAGTTTTTATATTATGAATCTAAAACTTAAAAAATTATCACATCAAGTTGTA
>DIYC01000083.1:0-457 GCA_002428895.1 Burkholderiales bacterium UBA6064
TCTTTAATCAAAGCATCCACTGCCAACCCTAGCGTGCATCCCAATCAGTTTAATTTAAGTTCATTGCGCTTACTGGGTTCGGTAGGAGAGCCGATTAACCCCAAAGCCTGGATGTGGTATTACACCGAAGTAGGTCGTCAACGTTGCCCGGTGGTCGATACCTTTTGGCAAACAGAAACCGGTGGTCATGTCATTGCACCGATGCCTGGTGCCAGCAATTTAGTGCCAGGCTCATGCACTTTGCCTTTGCCTGGAATTATGGCAGCAGTGGTCGATGAAACTGGTCGTGACTTACCCAATGGTCAGGGTGGTTTGCTGGTGATTAAAAAACCTTGGCCGTCGATGATTCGTACCGTACATGGTGACCCTGAGCGCTTTAAATCAAATTATTTTCCGCCTGAACTAGGGGGGCGCTATTATTTAGCCGGTGATGGTGCAGTGCGAAATGCCGAAACAG
>DIYC01000083.1:663-1473 GCA_002428895.1 Burkholderiales bacterium UBA6064
CAAACAGGCTATTTTACGATAGTGGGTCGAATTGATGATGTGTTAAACATCTCGGGCCATCGTTTGGGTACTATGGAAATTGAGTCGGCCTTGGTGTCTCATCCTTGGGTTGCCGAAGCTGCAGTGGTAGGGCGTCCTGATGAGTTAACAGGCGAGGCCATTGTTGCATTTGTAGTCTTAAAGCAGAACTTACCCAATAGCGACGAGGCCCAATTGATGGGTCAAACCTTGCGATTACATGTGGCGCAAGAAATTAGCCCGATTGCTAAGCCAGCAGAAATTCGTTTTGGTGATCATTTACCTAAAACCCGATCGGGTAAGATTATGCGACGTTTACTCCGATCTATTGCACGTGGTGAAGTGATTCAGCAAGATATTTCAACCTTAGAAAATCCGCATATTTTAGAACAATTGGCGAAGCCAACGTAATTTTTAAATTTGGGTAACAGATTGTTTCGGTTGAGTGATTGTTTTTTTAAGAGCAAATTTGAATGAATTTTATAGAACTTTTTTTACTTTTGTAACACTAAGTGTGTTCAGATTTCAAAAGGTATATATTATTGTGAATCCAGTCGATAAATCAACTCTTTATAAAGGCTACACTTTTTTTTCTTCTGCTATAAGTTCTGTTACTCTAGGTTCTGATCTTCAAAGCCTAGATGGTTCAAGCAATTTTACGGGTTACAGTGATTTAAACCAACCCTCACTTCCTGCTTATCCAACAGGTCATTCTTCCCAAACCATTACGAGCAGTAGTCTTTATTACGATAATAGTCGTAACACTGAAGATTTAACTTTAGCAAGTTCAGT
>DIYC01000083.1:1657-2046 GCA_002428895.1 Burkholderiales bacterium UBA6064
GATTTAACTTTAGCAAGTTCAGTTGCAACTTTGCAGGTGGGCGCTGCCTTTCCAGCAAAGCCACAGGCCATCCCCTCCTTTATTTCTTTTGTTAATAAGTCCAAATCCAGGTCAAATAATCAACCTGTCTTCGCTTCCACTCCCGATACAATCAAGTCATCGTTTGAAGTGAAACCAAAATCTCTTCCAGCTTATCCAGCAGAGGGTCATTCTTCTCAAACTATTACAAGTAAAAGTCTTTATTACGATTATAGTAGCCATGGTGAGGATTTAACTTTAGCAAGTTCAGTTGCAAACTCGCAGAGGGCCACTGCATTCTCAGAAAAGCCACAAGACATTCCATCTTTTATTTCTTTTGTCGAAAAATCCAAATCCAGGTCAAATAATCA
>DIYC01000083.1:2260-2841 GCA_002428895.1 Burkholderiales bacterium UBA6064
CAGGTCAAATAATCAACCTGTCTCAGCTTCTACTTCAGATACAATGGCGTCATCGCTTGAAGTTGAACCGAACGTAGGCAATAATGTGCCCAATCAATCAAAACATGGAATTTCTAACCTACTATTGACTAAAGTCTCGTCTACGAGCGCAGCTTGTCAGCGATTAACCAGTATGTTCGCTTCGTCTCTAAAACAACCAGCCAAGAAAGTGACTCAATTACCGAATAAGGCAATTAGAAATTTAAAGTCTTCAGCAGTCTCTGCAGGTTTAAAGTCAGGCTTGATTGCGGTTCCATCTGATTTTGATCACGTTGCTGCGGACATTGTGACTCAAAAAATGCGCTCACTTGATGAAACGCACTCACGCGATGAATTGATATTGCCAAAATCCGAACAAATAAAAGTTTTAAACAATTCTAAAACTTGGCAATCTTATTTAAGTCAAAATCGTTTAGTGAAAAATTTAGCGAATCAACAAGGTGTTCCATCAAGTGGCGTAGAGTCTGCCACCAACGCCTCTGCGTTGCCTCAATCTCAAAATAAAGAGTTGGTGCAAGCGTACAGCCAACATGCGGTGTCTC
>DIYC01000083.1:3030-3169 GCA_002428895.1 Burkholderiales bacterium UBA6064
ACGCTCGCGATGGGCTGAATTTTAACCATTCCAGGGCATAGATTGCATTTGGGGCATTAAAATTGATAGTTCTAAGTTATAATGCCAGCTCATTTAGAGGGGTGGATGAGTGGTTGAAGTCGCACGCCTGGAAAGCGTG
>DIYC01000035.1:0-334 GCA_002428895.1 Burkholderiales bacterium UBA6064
AGAAAGGGTTTGTGTTGCCTCGTTGAATTCAAGGGAGACATTCATAACTTCGCCGTTGCGGTAATAAACACCAGGACTAATGGGACTCAGGATTAGATTCGTTTTCCCGTCACTCTTATCTGCGTCATAAGTGGCACGAATATCACGATTTTGTGCAAAGTGATCTAAAGTTGTTATCCCGTTTTGCCCACTGTTATTAGGGTTTTTATGAGCGAACAGGTATTGCTTGTATTCGTTGCCGAATTCGGTAAGGTTTATGCTAACAGAGCGAATACCCTCCTCGTTATTTAATAAATACTCGGTCAACGCAGCATCAAAGGTTTGTGAACGATCT
>DIYC01000035.1:560-1049 GCA_002428895.1 Burkholderiales bacterium UBA6064
CGATCTTTTCTGTTTGCATAAATGTCTTGAGTAAATTGTTCAATGGATATAATATTTACTTGTGTCGGTTGAACTGGTGGAATTGCAATATTTTCGATTTCACTTGCTATTTGCGTAACATCTACCCACTCTTCGCGACCACCTGCATACACTTTGTGCGCGCGAAGAGTTTGCGTTCTCTCATCAAATTCCAAGTTGACCTCAAAAAGGGTATCTGCAGACACCATATCTTTGCTTCGACTCTCCGTAGAGATTTTTACTTTCCCGTCACCACTCACAAACTCTCTTGCATAAAAGCCTTCATGACGTTTCCCTATCTCATTAAAAGTGGACAACAAATTGTCCTTGTTTGGACCCGTCGCAGCGTAAACCCCCGCCCTAGACGTCAGGTATTGCGTTTGTGAGCCGAAGTCTATGCTGATAACGTTAGCACCCGCATTACTTTGTAAATATTCAAATAACGCATCATCAAAGGTTTGTGAACGATCT
>DIYC01000035.1:1228-1857 GCA_002428895.1 Burkholderiales bacterium UBA6064
ATCAAAGGTTTGTGAACGATCTTCTCTATTAGCATAAATATATTGAGTAAATTGTTGAATTGACATAACGCTCATGTCTAGCTCCATCTTTATTTTAAGTTACTACGCTTCTTTAGTGAGGCCAAAGCGTAAAAAGTTCCTTTTGAGCTAAATAGTTCGCCCTGAATAACTCCTTTTTCAGTTTGCTGCCCTTAACAATAAATTGATTCTTGAGGATTGTTGGCTTGAAATGACGATGGTTTTATAAAACCGCTTCAACAACGCCATAATTTGCCAATAAATTTCAGGCGCAAAAAGAACTAAGGCTCTTAAGATCTTCTTCAAATTAAAGCCACGACCAGCCAGAATCGGAGCCATGCAATCACCAAGGTGACCTTTGAGCCAGTTTCTCTTGATCTTGTGGTCTGATTTGAGGTGTCCAATCACCGGTTCAATGCTATTTCGCCGTTTCATCCATCGTTTGGTCGTTTTGCTATGTCGCCTTTGCCCTGTCATAACCACTTGCGCCTCTTGTAGATATGAGCCTCGGTAACCTCGATCAACAAACACTTGTTTGGGTGTATGATTGGCGATGGCTTTTTCCATGCAAGTGGTGTCTATCACAATCTTATTCAATGAAGAGGTTTTTA
>DIYC01000035.1:2055-2432 GCA_002428895.1 Burkholderiales bacterium UBA6064
GAAGAGGTTTTTAATACCCCCAGTTTTTTGCCTGCTTGCAAAATTTGAGTTAAAAGCCATTGACAGCCTTGTTCACCAATCTTTATTCTCCATTTGACTAAGGTGGCCAGATGAAGCGGAAAGTCGTGCCGGAAATATTCTTCTCCACAGAAATGCTGCCAGTACGGTGATTCAACCCAGCGTTCTACAACCGCTTCATCGCTCATTTCATACATGAATTGCAAATAGGTCAGCCCGACAATCAATCGAATCCGAGTGGCAGGTCTACCCACTTTGGCGGCGTAATGTTTGCCAAATTCTTGGTCAAATACTTTCCAGTCTATCGCCTGACCCAACTTCACCAACAACTGATTAAATTTGCAAGAAAACAGAACCAT
>DIYC01000035.1:2605-15630 GCA_002428895.1 Burkholderiales bacterium UBA6064
AATTTGCAAGAAAACAGAACCATTTTACGCGTTTTCTTGCAAATGAATTATCTATTTTTGACCTCCAGAGTCAACACCAGCATGACTTAGACAAATATTTCAGGAGTGAGAACCTAGAAAAACGCTAAACTATAAAGCTCCCATGGAGGTCTTGTCTGGTAAAAAGATGTCGCTTATTACGGAAATCGAGCGGTTACCAAAGTACTGGAATTTCATCATCGCTCTGGAGTACTTTAAGGAATGTATCGATAAATGACATTGAATTAGCTCCACTTCGTTGCACATATTCCTCTGCCTTTTTGAGCTCTTCTGGGTCGAACAGTCCAAAAGTATCAACTTCAAGACCATAAGCCTCTAACAATTCAGCTATTGCATCCTCACTGTCTGCACCCGATAAAACGATTAAAACAAGAAGATACTGCCTGATGCTCCCGCGTTGTGATGGAGACTCAAGCAACGGCATCTCTACACCCCCACCGCCCTCCACTGGGGCTGGGTTTTCAACTGGAGTTGTTGGAGTCGGCGCTGGAGTTGGAGCCTCAACCGGAGGGGGTAATGTGATAGAACCACTATCCCCAGTATCTTTTTTAAAGTCGCTAGGAACATCAAAAACAAGACCAAAAGACAATGTATCGTCTTTTTTACCCTCGTTAGAGACTAACCCAGACGTTTGACTCCCAAAACCAGCAGACACTGCCAAACCATCGTCACCAGAGCTACCGCCAGATCCACTTGTTGCTGTCGCCGAGTCGTCATGGATGGACACAGACATAGAATACTGATTTTGAGTGGCTTCAGTGGTGTGTGAAACGTCTTGAGCGCTACCTTTACCCACATTCGTTGTTGAAACTTGGATACGCGGGTCGGTGGCATCAAAGGGTGCTGTTTCGAACTGAACGCTCAAAGAAGATTCATCATTATCAATCCCATCAATCTGCACACTTTTACCTGAAGACTCTGAGCCCCAGGCGACTACAACACCAGCAAGATCACCTACTCCCTTTGCACCCTCTTCAAAAGCAAGCACACGACCACCTTGCGCTTCAATAGACGCAATAATTTCTTCTCGACTTGTTTTGCCATCGTTGTTGCTAAATGAAATGGTGGTGATAACAGATTCACCCTCAGGGATATCACCAAATTGCAAACTGTTACCCTGAGAAGAATTGCCACCTTTGGTGTCGCCTCTAGGCTTCTCTGATTTTTCAGACTTAACACTTAATTCACTGAGTTCAACTAAATCAGTTTTAGCCTCTTGATATTGCTGATCAACATTTTTTTCAGGTTGATTTTTAGATTTTTTATCTTTTTTATCTACTTTACTGCCCTCAGATTCAGGAAGAACGGATAATTCTGAGTTATTTTCAACTTTAGGCATACATTAAAACCTTATAAAGCACTACACGTATTATGTAACGTTAAAAACATGAAAGTTCCCAAAAACTTATTTATATTTAGAGTCGTTCAAACAAACCTGCCGCGCCCATACCCGTGCCCACACACATGCTGACCATGCCATATTTCAACTGTTTACGGCACAAGCCATGTAAAACCGTTGTAGCACGTATGGCACCAGTTGCTCCTAATGGATGCCCCAATGCAATCGCACCTCCCAATGGATTAATTATTTCAGGGTTTAACTTTAAACAATCGATCACCGCAATAGCTTGCGCAGCAAATGCTTCATTCAATTCGATCCAATCCAGGTTATGCAAAGCAATTCCAGTTTGTTGGCAAACGGCCGGAATCGCTTCAACTGGCCCTATCCCCATGAAATGGGGGGCAACTCCTCGCACAGCACACCCATGCCACAACGCAATAGGTTGTAAATTAAATTGCCGAACTGCTTGCTCCGAAGCCAATAACAAAGCCGCTGCGCCATCTGACATTTGAGATGAATTACCTGCGGTCACCGAACCCTGTGCGGCAAACACCGTAGGCAATTTGGACAAAGCCTCAAGACTTGTATCGGCTCTTGGTCCTTCATCTTGGGTGACCATCAAGGTATGCTGATCAATCTGCTGTGTTTTCAAGTTAGGATAAGACTGCTCACAGTTAAATGGCACAATTTCATCTGCAAAGGCATTTGATTGTTGGGCTTTTACCGCTTTTAAGTGACTGTGCAAGGCAAATTCATCTTGAGCTTGTCGGCTCACTTGCCATTGATTGGCCACCTTTTCGGCTGTAAGCCCCATACCGTAAGCAATGCCACCATGCTGATTATTTGTAAAAATAAGAGGGTTAAGCGCGGGTTTATTGCCCATCATGGGCACCATACTCATGCTTTCGGCACCCGCAGCAATCATGACATCACCCTGCCCTGTGGCAATTTGATTGGCTGCAATTGAAATGGCACTGAGACCAGAGGCGCAAAAGCGATTCACTGTCATACCCCCCACCGAATTGGGAAGACCCGCTAAAAGTAACGCAATTCGCGCCATGTTCATGCCTTGCTCAGCTTCTGGGAATGCGCAACCTACAATCACATCATTAATTGCAGCTGGGTCTAAGGTTGGCGCTTTGGCCAAACAACTTTTTAATACATGGATGAGTAAATCATCGGGACGAACATCTTTGAACACGCCTCGGGGTGCTTTACCAACCGGCGTTCGCACTGCGGCAACCACATACACTTTTTTAAGCTCAGAAGACATCAATAACTCCTTAATTTCGAACAGGCTGCCCTGTTTGTAACATGCCTTGAATACGGGCTTGAGTGTTCAAATTTCCAAGTAAACGCATAAACAACTGACGCTCTAAGTGTAAAAACCAAGACGCATCAACTTTCGAACCTGTTTCAATCTGACCACCACACAATACTTCGGCAACTGCGCAGCCCAAGGTATAATCGTACTCAGAAATCAAACCCCCTTCACGCAAATTGATCAACTGCGCTTGTAACGTAGCAATACCTGTTTTACCAGCCACCGCAACAGTAGGAACCCACGCAGAACGGTGACCCACCACAGCAAGTGACTCGGCATAGTTCAGCGCAACATACAACAATTCGAAAGAGTTCATCACGATGGGGTCATGCGGCAACAAATACCCAAACTGCTTCGCTTCCCAAGCTGAACCAGAGACCTTGGCCATGGAAACATTCAGCATGCCATGTTTTAAAAAAGCGAAGGGATCACTGATGTCCAGCTGATTCGCTTGCACGGCAGCACGCATGGCGATTTCTTTTAAGCCCCCACCAGCAGGAATCAAACCTACGCCAACCTCAACAAGACCCAAATACGACTCCCAAGTCGCAACTCGGCCTGAACAATGCATAGCCAACTCACACCCACCACCTAACGCCATTCCAGAAATTGCCGCAACAGTTGGCACTTGGGCATTGCGAAGCGCCATTGAACAATTTTGAAACGCAGCAACCATTGGTTCAATTCGGCTTGCGCCCGCGTTTTGATATTCAGTCATCATTTCTTTTAAATCGGCGCCAACAGAAAATGGCTCATCGGGTGACCAGAGAACTAAAGCTGAATAATTATTTTCTGCCAAAGTAATTGCTCGGTGAATGCCCTCAATCACTTGCGAACTAATGACATGCATTTTAGTTTTCAGCGAGAGAATTAAAACTCGATCATTGTGCGTATGTGTCCAAATTCGAACAACCTCGTCCTCTTGCAGTGTTTTTCCTGCGGCGTGAGGCGTTACCGTAGATTCACCGAATAACGATTGCCGAAATAGTTGTCGCTCATACACAGAAAGCTTTTTAGGTAACACAAACTGATTTTGTTCTGGGCTAAATGCCCCACGCTGACAGTACACACCCTTTTCTTGTTCCACGATTCCGGTGAATACCCAATCGGGCAAAGGTTGTGTGCACAGTGCCAAACCATTTTGAATATCTGATTGAATACACTGTGCGATGTGTTGCCAACCCGCCGATTGCCAAATTTCAAATGGCCCTTGATCCCAACCAAAACCCCAACGAAGCGCTAAATCAATTTCTCGGGCTGAGGAAGCAATTGACTGTAAATGAATGGCCACATAGTGGAAAATATCCCTGAAAATAGCCCACAAAAATTGACCTTGAGGATGTTGAGATTGACGCAATTGCAACAAACGATCAGCTGGATTTTTTAGTTTTAAAATTTCAAGTATGCGATGCTCTGCTTGCGCTGTAGCTGGCACGTAAACGCCTTGTTGCAGATCAAACCGAAAAATTTGGTTGCCTTGTTTTTTAAAAAAACCCGCTTTCGTTTTTTGCCCTAAATGACCCAGTTCAATCAACTTCGTTAAAACCTTAGGGAAATTGTAGAGCGCAGCAAACGGGTCAGAAGGCAGGCCATTTTGCATCGTAGCAATCACATGCTGCAAGGTGTCTAAACCCACCACGTCGGCCGTGCGAAATGTTGCCGATTTTGCTCGCCCCAATTTTGAACCGGTTAGTTCGTCAACTACTTCAAACGACAAGTTGAATTTTTCAGCTTCAACCATAACTGCCAACATACCTGCAACACCCACGCGGTTGGCTACAAAATTGGGAGTATCTTTCGCATACACAACCCCTTTACCCAGTACAGTGGTGATGAATTTTTCTAAATGATCCAACACATCTGGGCTAGTTGTTGCTGAGGGAATGATTTCACACAAATGCATGTATCGGGGCGGATTAAAAAAATGAACACCACAAAATCTTGTTTTTAATTCTGGGTTAAGACCCTCAGATAGTTTTGAAATAGACAGTCCAGAGGTGTTGGTCGCAAAAATCGAATTTTTATCAATATAATGGCTTATTTTTTGATAGAGGTCGTGTTTCCAATCAAGGCGTTCAGCAATGGCCTCGATGATCAAATCGCATTGGCTTATCAGGGCTAAGTCTTGTTCATAGTTGGCAGCTTGAATACACTCAGATAAATTTTTTCCTCCCAAAGGGGCTGGTTTAAGCTGTGTTAAACGCTGTATAGCTTGATGAACAATCGCATTTTTTGAAGACTTTGGACTGGGTAAATCAAACAAGATAACAGGCACGTTTGCATTGGCACAATGCGCTGCAATTTGAGCGCCCATCACCCCAGCACCTAAGACTGCAACTTTTCTGAATTTAAACTTTGACACCACTACCTCCTTTAAAAACGAATCATGATTTTATTCAGGATACTCGCTGATACGCAGCCTGAAAAGCAATCAATAACAAAATAAAATTTTTAAAAATTTAAAAGACGAGGACTATTATGTTATCTGCAAGGAAAATCCAATCTGAACAAAATCAACCTTATTTATATAAAGAAATTAAAATTATTACCGAATGCCAAAAAAAAATTCACGAAACAAAATTTCTTGGTCTTAAAGCAAGAGTCAATGGTTTAGCCACTGCAGTTGTAATATCTCGAGACAAGCTAAGCGCTGAAAGAGTCAACCCATTTAAAAAGGCTGCGCTTAAAATTAACTCTCTGCAAGATCAGATTACTTTTAAACTACACTCAGCATTACGGCACTTAGATCATTTAAATGACCGTGCATTCGCTAAACTAAACAACATCAATCAAACTTCATCTGAATCCGTATTTAACCAAGTTAATTGCATCAATATCCATGCAGTTAATCAATTTAAGCAAATTCAAACGCAACTGACTTCTAAATTAAAAAGCGAATATTCTGAAATCTCTGAATTTTTAGACATAAAAAATACAGAGGATTTAGATAAGATTTTTTTATCTCTTCAAGTGTATGAAACAATTATTTTAGGTTCTCTGTTTTTTTGCTCAAACAATCAAACAAACGGAATACAAATTTTTCAAATTATTCAATTACTAAATGATCGTTATGCAAACAAAAAATTAACTGAAGATGAGAAAGAAAACATTTTAGAAATGATTAAAGACTTTCAACGGGTAGGCGACAGATTAAATGAATCATCTCAGAATTTTAAAAATATAGCAATTCAAGGGACGCCAATTACAAATTTAATTAATTCAGCCAACCAAAAATTTATACATCTATGTAAACAATTGGAAGCAGGTAATCTTGAACATGCAAACCTTTCTTTTCAAATTGCCATGCGGCACAATTTGAAAGAAACCATTGATCGTGCAGTTGCTGAGTCTCAACAAATTACCAAAGACTTAATTACACTAGAAAACTATGCTCAACTGATTCTAAAAGGTTTAGACAAAAGTCGCAGCGAAAAAATTGCCCAAGAACTAACTGCAAAAATACAATCGACGCAAGAGGAAATAACCCCAAGCATTCAACATGAACAAGCACTGCGTGCTAAAAAAAAATCACCTTCGCTCAGCACCAAACGGATTAAACATTCAGCAAAAATTGAACCCTCTACTACAACAAAACCTGTAACTTTGGCAAAATCTAAGCCCGCCAAAACGGAAAAAAACGATGTCGACTTGGTTGAAATCCGTTCTGGTTTACACAATAAAACTCAATGGCTTAAAAGTGATCTTCAACGAATTCAGAACAATACCCAATCCCCTGAGAAAAAAGAGTTGGCCTATAACCTTGAAACACCTTTAAATTTAATTGAAGAACGACTTGAAAACGATTACTGGCCCAAAAGCAACGATGACATCCACGCACGTAAACAACATATTGAACAAGAACTACTCGACCTTGAACAGCTACTTGAGCAAATATCACTAGCGAAGTCTCGCCCTGCAACCCCAGAAACGAGTACGCATGAAACAACATCGTCAACCAACGATTTATTGTTGCAAAGTATTGAGAAAACACAACAAAGCACAGCAAAAAACGATTTAGTTGCTAAGCCTAAACCCATTGCATCAGCCCACTTAACAGCAAGTGTTGTTAACACAAATCGCCCAATCAATTCTCTCTCAAAAGAACCGATCTCCACAAGCATAAAACTTGACTCGAGCAGATCAACCTCATCAGCTCCAGTTTTTTTACACCCTTTTGAATTCGTGCTTCAAGACACCACTGAACAACTTAATTTTCTTTTGCACCGGTTAAACAGCTTCAATATGCAGAAACATCAAACACAGGCCAACTTACTTCACTCTCAAGCCGCATTAAGCCCGATTTGGGCCAATATTTATCAATCTCAAGCCATTCTAAATTATTTACAAATGGCGATTATAGAATGCCCACATCAGTTGTTTATTGTGCCCTATCAAGAAACAATTGCACCTGCAAGTGAAATGCTGCGGTTAATTCAGTTACAAAAAAACCACCCTCATTTTAATATGACGAATGTTAAATATTTTTTAAATCACATTCAAGCTTGGGTTTTGGGGTTTGAAGATAAATTTCAGCAACTTGATTATTTATTAAACTATGACCCCCGCTTAACCACCGGATAACAACTTTTTATTGTGCATGATGATTCGTTTAACTCGAAGCTGAAGCGGATGCGGGAACCCCCGTAATCCAGCCTTCCACAGGGTCAATGAGGCTAGGCAAGCCATAATTTTGATCCTCATGCATAGAAGCCCATGCTGCCACCAATAAACATAGGGTTGCATCAAGTAAATCACCTTTTTGGTCAAGCAATAATTGAGCCCGTAAATACGTTGGGATTTTCATTTTCAACCCCAGCAGCATGCCTTCTTCGAGAGCACACAATAATTCTGATCGCGCCATTTTCCGATCTGCACTATCTTGGCTTGAATCGGTTTTGTAACTTTGCCGACCAATGATTCGTTTGACCAAATACCCAGGGTAAGCTTCGACGGCCACACGCTGGGGGTCGCCCGCATGCATCCCAGGCACAAACACCCCTGCAGCCAATAAGCGAAAGGCGCCTTCCTTCAGCATCCAAGCAACAGGTGGATTGACCCATTTCATAGAGGGTGATGCGCCTGCTGGCTTATCACAGACTCGGTGTGCAAATTTTTGACCTGCAGGTCGGGCATCACACCAAGCCTTAAAAGTGGCCCGCAAAAACTCTTTGTCTTGTTGACAATAAAAATTGACCAAATCAGTCCAAGCTGAGAGTTTGTAATTATTCGATCCCGGCCAATTTAAACCATCGACCAGTTGACGAGACAAACCAAAGGGCATGTCGATAGCCATCAAGAAAGGAGTTGTTTGCTTTAAGAGGTTCTCAAACTGATCAAAACGGTTCAATTTTTCAATGTGTTGCAAACACAATTGACTATGATTTAACAACCCTGAGGCCACAGCAATTGGCTTTTTTCGGCTTGGGCTGCTTGAAAAATCAACACCAATTAACTGCTTTAAAGGTTTTGTTTCAAACATTATCTAGATGGGTATCCATTTTAATCAGATCACTATTTTAGCCCCCTAATTCGACTAATCCAATTCAGTTTTGATTGACCAGCAAACTATTCAGCTAAATTAGATGCTGTATTAGGCATTCAGAAGCTGTTGACTTAACACTCGAATCGCCATTGCATTGCTGGGTGAAAAGCAAACTGCGCTGGCTTGCTCAGCATCTAACCAAGCATGTTGCAGATGTTCACGTGGGTTAATCTGAACTGGCGTATCTTGCGCAATACAGACAAAAAACCAATGCTCTGTATTGTGCGTGATGCCATTGGGATAGCGATGCAGCCAGTGCGACATAATTTCGTATTGGGTTTGATGAGGCCATGTCCGCAAACGATTTAACGCATAATGATCTTTTTCCGATAACGTGAACAAACCACCGCATTGTTCATCAGCCACGGCTTGAATGCCTGTTTCTTCGAATAACTCACGAACCGCTGCATGAAAAGGCGACTCACTGACAGTGTCTAAGCTGCCGGTTACAGACTGCCAGTAGCCCGGTTTATCCGCACGTTCTAGCACCAAAAAACGCCGGTTGGGCGAATAAATCACCACAAGCACTGAAACAGGAATCTTTTTACCAACCAAGTTCGTGAGTTGAATCAACATGCAGCCTTTCAATTAAGGCTGTACTTTAGGTTCAGCCGCACGCAGTTTAATATGTAACTCACGCAATTGACGTTCATCCACTTGACTTGGTGCATCGGTTAGCAAACACTGTGCACGTTGGGTTTTTGGAAAAGCAATCACGTCTCGAATGCTTTCAGCACCCGCCATCATCGACACAATGCGATCTAACCCAAAAGCAATACCACCATGAGGAGGTGCGCCCAATTGAAGTGCATCTAGCAAGAAACCAAACTTGCTGCGTGCTTCTTCTGATCCAATATTTAATGCACGAAACACTTTACTTTGAACGTTTTCTGTGTGAATACGCACTGAACCACCGCCCAATTCCCAGCCATTAAGCACCATATCGTAAGCCTTTGCGAAACACTGACCTGGGTTCGAATCGAGAAACTCTTCATGGCCTTCTTTGGGGCTTGTAAACGGATGATGGCAAGCATTCCAACGACCCGCTTCATCATCGTACTCAAACATTGGAAAATCGATTACCCACAACGGCGCCCATTGGCCTTGAACCAAGCCTTTACTTAAACCCCAAGGACTGTGCGCTACTTTAACCCGAAGTGCGCCCATGGCATCATTCACAATTTTGGCTTTATCTGCACCAAAAAACAACAAGTCCCCCGCCTGGGCTTGAGTACGCTGAAGTAACTTGGCAATCGCCTCGTCATGCAAGTTTTTCACAATTGGAGACTGCAAACCTTCACGCCCTTGGGTCACATCATTGACTTTGATCCAAGCCAAACCCCGAGCACCGTAAATCGCAACAAACTTAGTGTAATTGTCAATTTCAGATCGAGGCATTTCAGCACCACCAGGAATTCGTAATGCCACAACACGACCATTTTGCATTTGAGCTGGGGCACTAAACACCTGAAAATCAACGCTTTTCATGATATCGGTAACATCTGTAAACTCAAGGTTAACGCGCAAATCGGGTTTGTCGGAACCAAAACGCGACATTGCTTCCGTATAAGTCATTACAGGAAAAGGATTAGGCAACTCAACAGCCATTGTTTGATGAAATACTTGACGAATCATTTCTTCGAATAAATGACGAATTTGATGCTCATTCAAAAAAGAGGTTTCAATATCGATCTGGGTAAACTCGGGTTGACGATCTGCACGCAAATCTTCGTCACGAAAACATTTCACGATTTGATAGTAACGATCAAAGCCAGAAATCATCAGCATTTGCTTGAACAACTGAGGTGATTGCGGCAAAGCAAAAAAATAACCTGAATGCACCCGAGAAGGAACCAAATAATCGCGTGCACCCTCAGGAGTACTTTTGGTGAGCATTGGGGTTTCAATGTCGATAAACCCTTTATCGTCGAGATACTGCCGTACCACCCGAGTTACTTGGTGACGCAAACGGAGATTTTTTTGCATTTGAGGGCGACGCAGGTCGAGTACCCGATTCGCTAACCGCGTGTTTTCAGATAAGTTTTCATCGTCTAACATAAACGCCGGCGTTACTGCAGGATTTAACACCTCCAACTGTTGGCATAACACCTCAACGGCACCACTTTTTAAATTCGAGTTGACTGTACCCTCTGGCCTTGGGCGAACATACCCTTGAACGCGCAAACAATATTCGTTGCGAACAGTTTCAGCTAAGCTAAATAAAGCAGGATCGTCAGGATTGCAGACCACTTGCACTAAACCTTCACGATCACGCAAATCGATAAAAATAACTCCGCCATGGTCACGTCGACGATGAACCCAACCACATAAAGTGACTGTTTGCTGAAGGTGTGTTTGCGTGATGTTGCCGCAATAGTCTGTACGCATATTCATTGAGTATTCACTTTAATAAAAACTGTCATAAAAGGCCCAAAAGGCCATGTAATTTCGAACTAAACTAAGTGGGCGCCGCCGAAGAAGCCGAGCCTGTAGTGTTTGATGCTGACTTTTGTTCAACAGGTTTGGCGGCTGAGTCGACTGGAACCGACTGACTAGACGTCGAAGTCGTTGTACTGTCTGATGGAGAGGAATCTTTTTTTGACGCGACCGAACCCGAATTACGGAAATCAGTCACATACCAACCTGAACCTTTAAGCTGAAAGCCAGCAGCGGTAACTTGCTTCGTAAAAGTACTTTGGGAGCAGTGTAAACAAACGGTAAGAGGTTGCTCACTCATTTTTTGCAAAACATCTTTTTCAAATCCGCATGCGCTGCACTTATAAGCATAAATTGGCATAATGCACACTAACCTACTTGTAAAAAGACCTTATTATAAGTCTTTATAACATGCGTTTGCAGTTATTGCATGCCCCAACCTTGCAAAAAATCAAATTCATAAACAGGTGGCTGAAATTTTGAATGTAACGCACCTAAAAAGTCAGCTCGATCAATGGCTAAGCCTTGGGCCTGACGCTCAAGCTCAGGCAACAAATCGAGCAAAAAAAAGTTTCGATCCTCGTTTTCGGGTAAGCAAGTTAAGCAACTGGCATCAGTTAAAAACACAGCAGCCCAGGGTTCAACCTGCCAGTCAGGGTTGCTTGGTCTGGGCTGATTAGGATATTGCAAAAGACTAAAATAGCAATCAATCACAGCAATTGGGCTGCTGGGTTCAGTGTCTGAAAAAGGCGACCCTTCAATGGGATGCATCACATATTTAACCCAACCCAGTTCATTGTCTCTTTGAATCATGGTTTGGTCTAAATGCTTGTTAATCCAGTCTAACCACCCTTCTAGAAACCATAAACTGGCACGGTACAACATGGTTTGAAAATTTTCAGTCGCCAAAATGAAATTAAACTCATCCAAACGACGCATGGTAAATAACCACTGATCTTTATGATCATACGATCTCGAAACACTTAAAAAATACCCATTAGATTGCTCAATCATTCGAAGGGAGAATTTACCTTGACCACAACCATCGAATTCGGACTGCGCGATCACTTTTTCTCCCTGCTGGTTTTTTCGGGCGTTCATGTGATATCCTAAAGAATTGACGTTTATAGTCAAACACTATCCCGATCAAACAACATTATCAAGACTGGTGCATCCTGCCTGCAGCGTAATTGCACCTTCGTACTATCTAAAATAAGCCCCAGGTGGGTCGTCTCGTTTTTGCTTTTTCTGTGCAGGCTGTTCGTGGGCAATATCAGGATTGTTCTCCAATCTGCCTGAGCCCGAGAATTCATCACGGACAACGAGCGCTTCGTGGGCAGAACTGGGATCAATCTCCAACGCAACCGTAACCAATATATTAAGGCGTGGTGCATCCGCTCTTCTTATCTGAGTTAACGGGTCATCTCGCCTAAAGACGCTAACATCTAGTGCCTCTGAAGTATCGCGCAATTTTTGTGAGACCTTGGTTTGTACTTTAGTTTGTGTTGTCTCTTTTCTCTCATTAAACATATTCATTATCACGGGGCTACCATTTACCAAAGCTTCAAACTTGAAATTGTGTCTATTTAAAACCCTCAAAATATGATCTCTAAAAGAACCTTTAGCGTTTTTTCCGCCCAACTGTGAATAATCAAAAGCGTAACAAGCTACAGCAACAAAACCACAATAAATAGTGTTGTCTGTATTATTATTTGCTTTACCGCCACGCCCCATTTTAATTATCCGCTCAACTCCTGGAGGTAAACTATTTGGATTGGGCTCGTGATCGATACTCACAGCTCTTGTTGGATAAGTACCTTGCCTTCCTAAACTTTGTTTTAAACAGATAAAAAGAGTACTGACAGCTTGAAGCACCGCTGGCTGATCTCTCGTTTTCATAGAACCAAACTCTGCAAGACGAGACAATGAAGGTGGACGATCGACAACTTGTTGATTCAATTGCGCTAAATTATTGATGCTACCCATAAATTGACCTTAGAATTTAAATTAAAAAACCTAAGTATTCTTTTTCAATCTATAAGTTCCTCACCTGGCAACCAATCAAGATAAATCAAATGGATTAACTCAAGTGAGCATCAACTACCAAAAAAATGAAGAACCCATTCTTCCATTGAATCCTTGATTAACGAAATAAGACTGTTTTTAAATAATCCTCGGTCACCTCAAACGTTGGTTCTTTTCCTGTGAGCGCTTTAGTCAACGGCACAATTTTGGTTCGTACTCCCATTCCGCGAGAATCGACATAACCATAATCACGCAAAACCTCCATGACGATGGTATTTCTCGGTGATCGCTGGCCAACCTTCATTTTTTCGATGGTC
>DIYC01000035.1:15790-23457 GCA_002428895.1 Burkholderiales bacterium UBA6064
TTTTTCGATGGTCATCGAGTTAGGCAGTGTCCCTAGGCTAATCACTTACGACGCAAAGCAAGGTTGAGTCATTTTAATTAAGCACGAAGCACTTTGCGTTTTAATGTCCTCTGGTTTTGCTACATCGGAGGCGTTGATGGCCACCATTTCCCGCTGACGGTGATAGTTCGGATCTTTATTTAAAAAAACTTTACGGTAAAAATCGTTTTCATCCCCATGCAAACCCTCGATTGATCCAGGTATTTGTGCCGCCAAAAGGCCCTTGTGTTGCCAAACGTGGTTCATCCGGCGTTTTAGAACACCATTCTCATTAGTACAGTGGGCAGCAAAAATAAAACCGTCTAGATCATTGACTTTATCGATTAACTGCTCGGCACTTAGTTTTGACGGCCTAACACGCTCTTCAGGATTTAGTAGCTCTAAACTACCTAAAATCCGCTCAAGTTCTTGCGAAGTTTCGTTTTCGTCGAATAAACAAACAAAATGAATTTTTTCACTCGAAGCAATTTCAAAACCAGGAAAAACAACAATTTTATGTTGATTAAACAAGTCTCTAAAAGCATTTAAATCATTGACCGAACCATGATCTGCTAAACCGATGACTTCAATATTCGCCTCAAGAGCGGCACTCAACAATTGCTGATTGTATGCCGATTCAGATAGAGTCTGTTCTTGCCCTCGGTATTGAAGATAGCCTGCAGGGTTAACTTGCAACGCACATTTAAAAAAGCGTGCTTTTTTGTAGCTTTGCTGCTGTTCAGCCATGCTGACACTCCTTATGAAGTGGTTGATTTTACCTCCATTCTATAAAACCATTCAAAATTTAGTTTATTACAACTGAATTCAAACGATTAATCGCTATTTGCAAACTTTTATCATCAAACAGCAAACACTTACGCTTAGCCCATGGCTCGCCAGCGGGCCATTTAGAAATTCCTATTTTTACAGACTCTAGGGTTAAATCACAACCTTCATTAACCACCAACCAATCCACTGTGGAAAGCAGTTCCAAACCAAACGGTGATTCGAACCCATCAATCACCTGGCTTGCATTTTCCAGCGCAGGCAAGTAATCTTTCGCTTCGCTATTTAAATAGGCCTGAACAAACTCTTTTTTCGCATCATTAAAAGCAATCACATCTAAGGGCCCACAATCGGGTATACGCTTATCTGATTGCAAATAACTTCCATCAAGTGCATCTAGCAAGTGCACAAGATTATTTGCATAGGGCCCGTAGTTTTTAGCTGCAAACCTAAGCTTTAATTCATTATTTAACCCTTTTTGTTCAATAGATCGCTGTAAAAACCATGCAAGTTTCTGTATTTCGAGAAAGCTACACTCAATTCCCAATATCCAATAACGCCTCACAAGCTCTGCGATCAAAGCACGAGCAGGAGTTAACTGATTCACGCCTGATTTTTTTGCTACATTCTGATACTTCGCTGTTGGCTCATACACCCAAACATCAACATCTGGGAGCTCAGCTAAAGTCAGTTCAATTTTCGGCTTTACCTCTTGCCAATTAAGCCCACCATTACCCGCGCCCAATGGTGGTATGGCAATTGATTTAATGTGGTTATCCAAAATAAAGCGACGTAAATCAACAAGCCCTTGCTCTATCCACGCCATCTTTGATTTTGCACGCCAATGCTGCTTGGTAGGAAAATTGACAATCCACTTGGGCCCCATTAACTCATTTGTTTGCGTTACAAACATACGACCAGTAACCACCTCACCCGCCTTACAAGCCCTTGCATAGGCTTGCATGTTCTTAGGAAAACGCTCTTTAAACATTAAAGCGATGCCTTTGCCCATCACACCAACTGTATTGACTGTATTAACCAATGCATCAACATCGGCTTCCAGCAAGTTACCTTGTTTGTAATGAATCATGTAAAATACCACTCCGAACGCGCAAAAATCCTCAGACTTAACTGATGATTTTGTACCCAATTATCTAATTGTTTTTTTGTTTGCTCCGTGTAACAAATCATACCTTCCAAGGCTTCGACAGGACAATGACTATAAATTAATGCCTCAGCTTGATAGCGTCCAGATTTAGAAGGATCATCTGGATCACGTTTAAAATTTCTCGTTTGAAGTATTGTCCAATCTATTTTACTTAAGTCATTCAAATCAGTATAGAAATTTGACCACGCATAATTGGCATGTCCATCGGTAAATACGAAATCTAGACCCAGTTTTTTTACCTTGTGTAAATTAGAGACAAGAATCACAATTTCATCATTAGACCTTTGCTTGATTCCCGCATATCCACTACGAATATTGTTCATCATAGGTGAAAATGGCGTGAAGTAAAATGGCACATAGTCGTTTAAGTATCCACACATTCCCACTGGCACAGGATGAGTAGCCCTTTTATCCGTTAAATCAGGGTTCCCAATGTTCACCCAGCCAGAAAATTGAACATGACTGTTACCACAGTGCAAACCATTTGCCAGAATCCATGGGATATTGTCACGATGAACTATTCGCCAAATGAGTGCTTTTTCTGGGTTTAAATGTTTTTTATACTCTTTCATGTGCATAACCAACAAACAGATAAACTCAAGCTTATTTAACAACCGAATTATGCTTGTCATCTAATCCATTAACATGTTTTGATCAGCATGCGTCCTGACAGAAACCTTCTAAAGGTTTAGTAGCTCTAGAAGGCTCTAAAAAAATAAGAAAATTTAATGAACAACAATAGTTGTTGTCATTCAAAACGGAATATCATCATCCAAATCCGCAATACCGCCTGGTGACATAGCGTGTTGCGAATCATGATCTTCAGGTTGACGACTCATGTTGCCACTAGGTAAATTTTTTGCACCTTCGCCACCACCCTCACGCGCACCGCCCACCATTTGCATTTGGTCGGCAATAATTTCGGTAGAGTACCGATCGCTGCCATCTTTGTCTTGCCATTTACGGGTTTCAAGGCGACCTTCGAGGTAAACAGAACGACCT
Organism: Burkholderiales bacterium UBA6064; assembly: GCA_002428895.1. Lineage (GTDB taxonomy): Bacteria > Pseudomonadota > Gammaproteobacteria > Burkholderiales > Burkholderiaceae_B > Limnobacter. Next base: position 18,765 of record DIYC01000035.1, read on the forward strand.
TTACGCAAATACTCGCCAGCAATTTCAGCCAAGCGGTTGTACAACACCACACGATGCCATTCGGTTTTTTCGCGACGTTCACCACTGGCTTTGTCTTTCCATTGGCTGGTTGTGGCGATGGATAAATTGACAACAGCACCGCCACTGGGCATGTACCGTACTTCTGGGTCTGCACCCAAATTGCCTAACAAAATGACTTTATTGACTGAGGCCATAAAATAAAACTCCTAAACTTGAACAGTTGTTTCGGGCGTATTGGCGGTTGTTTGTCTTGATCGACGAGGTAAGGCTTGAATACCAAAAGCAGCACCCAACCAACAGACTATAGCCAATAAAATAACCTGAAAAACAGCTACAGTACCGTAGTGATCTAAAACAACACCGCCCACAACGCCACCCATGAATAAACCCAATGCTTGTGATGTATTGTAAACCCCTAATGCCAAACCACGGTGCGAGAGTGGTGCCACTCGTGATACCCATGAAGGCAGAGTTGCCTCTAATAAATTAAAACCGACAAAGTACAACCCCAACAACACCACCACGGCCCAGCCTTGCTGAAACCACCCCAGAAAACCGCACATCACCAGGCCAAGAAGCGCAATTGAAGCCAACTTAACCCACCGAGTTTTGGCATGCCGCTCACCCCAAATCATAATGGGCAACATAATAACAAACGAACTGAGTAAAACAGGCAAATACACTTTCCAATGCTCAACCAACACCAAACCGAGATCATTTACAAGTAAACCAGGCACCACGACAAACAAGGCCATTTGCGTTAAATGCAACACAAAAATACCAAAATTTAAACGCAATAAATCGGCTTTAAGTAGTACTCTCATGGCACTACCCTTGGCATCGTACCGTGAATGATGCGTAGGTGCCGGAGGCAAACATACCAAAACGGCGATAATCGCCAACACACTGAGCACACCCGTTAAAGCAAACAAGCCATCTAAACCCCAAAAACGATACAACAGAGGTGACAGCACCAAAGACAGAGCAAAAGTTAAACCAATGGCACCACCGATCATGGCCATGCCTTTGCTCCGCACTTCGTCGCGCGTACTATCGGCTAAATAAGCAGATAAAACAGCCGAGATTGCACCTAAGCCTTGCAATGCACGTGCAGCGATCATGGTTTCGATGCTGGTGGCTAAAAACCCAAGCACACTACCCAAAACAAACACCACGAGGCCTACAATAATGATGGGTTTTCGCCCCCAGCGGTCGGACGCCCAACCCAATGGAATTTGTAAACACGCTTGAGTTAAGCCATAAATACCCATGGCCAAGCCCACCAAGCTGACATTATTGCCACCCGATAACGTGGGCGCATGCATGGCAAACACTGGCAAAATCATAAACATACCAAACATACGCAAGGCATAAATACTGGCCAGCCAGGCGGCTGCACGTCGCTCGGAGGGCAGCATTTTAAAAGAATCATGTAGAGTTTCAGAATGCATCATTCACTTCGCTGCAACCGATTGAACAAAGTTGTCAAAATGGGTCGCTTAATTACCATAAAACGTCTATAGTATCAGGTTGGCTGTAATTGATAGACATCCAAAGCATGAACCATATACGTATTCGTGGTGCAAGAACCCACAATCTTAAAAATATTGATCTGGATTTACCGCGCAATGCGCTGGTGGTGCTAACCGGCTTATCGGGTTCAGGCAAATCCTCTTTAGCTTTTGATACCCTGTACGCAGAAGGCCAACGGCGTTATGTAGAAAGTTTATCGTCGTATGCGCGGCAGTTTTTGCAGCTTATGGAAAAACCCGACGCCGATTTAATCGAGGGCTTATCGCCCGCCATTGCGATTGAACAAAAAGCAACCAGCCATAATCCACGATCGACAGTGGGCACGGTGACAGAAATCTACGACTACTTACGACTGTTGTTTGCCCGTGCAGGCACACCTCGGTGCCCTGAACATGGTGACGCCTTGAGTTTACAAACCATCAGTGAAATGGTTGACACCGTATCCGCCTGGCCCCATGAAACCAAAATCATGATTTTGGCGCCCATTCTGAATCAAAAAAAAGGCGAGCACATTGAACTACTCAAGCACTTGCGGGCGCAGGGTTTTATTCGTGTGCGAATACAAGAAGGCCAACAAGCCGCCAAAATTGTTGAATTAGACCAACTCACTGGCTTAGATAAGCACACTAAACATTCATTGGATGTTGTGATTGACCGATTAAAAATTCGCCCAGATAGCAAACAACGCTTGGCTGAAAGCTTTGAAACCGCGCTGACCTTGTCTGAATCGAAAGCCATTGCGATTAATTTAGAGACCCATGACGAAGTGGTTTTTTCCAGTCGATTTGCCTGCCCGACTTGCCACTACAGCTTAACCGACCTTGAACCCCGATTATTTAGTTTTAACAACCCTGTGGGGGCTTGCCCAACCTGCGATGGGCTAGGCTTACAAGAAACTTTCGATGAACAAAAAATTGTTGCCCACCCTGATATTTCGCTAGGCGCAGGTGCCATTTCAGGTTGGGACAGGCGCAATCAGTTGTATTGTCAATTGTTACAAGGCTTGGCTGATTACTATGGTTTCGATTTAGAAACGCCTTGGGTCGAGTTACCCGACGATGTGAAACAAGTCGTTTTGTATGGGTCAAACGGTGAAGAAATTGAATTTATGTATCGCAACGAAAAAAATCAACTCAACGCCAAAACCCACGCCTTCGAAGGAATTATTCCACACTTTCTACGTCGCCACAAAGAAACCACTTCAGACACTATTCGCGACGAACTGGCCAAATTAATGAGCGTACACACGTGCTCAGAATGCCACGGTGCACGCATTCAAACGGCGGCAAGGCATGTATTTATTGGGCCACCTCATCAAGAAAAGGCGCTGTACGACATTACTCAACTGTCTATTCAAAAAGCACTCGACTATTTTAAGCAACTCCAAGCCCAGCTCAGTGGTGCTAAAAGCGTAATTGCCGAACCAATTATTACCGAAATAAAAAATCGCTTACAATTTTTGAATGACGTGGGGTTAAATTATTTAAATTTATCTCGTTCCGCCGACACGCTGTCTGGCGGTGAAAGTCAACGCATTCGGCTAGCCAGTCAAATTGGTTCTGGCCTTACCGGCGTGATGTATGTGCTGGACGAACCCTCGATTGGCCTGCACCAACGCGACAATGACAAACTGCTGGCAACCCTAATTCGCTTACGTGATTTAGGCAACTCAGTATTAGTGGTTGAACACGACGAAGATGCCATTCGATTAGCAGACTATGTTGTTGACATTGGCCCTGGTGCCGGTGAACACGGCGGCAAAGTAGTTGCCCAAGGCAAGCCTGAGGATATTATTAACAATCCCAATTCATTAACTGGGCAATACCTAAGCGGTAAAAAGCGTATTGCACGTTTACGTCCACAAAGACAAGTCGATTGCAAACGTATTCTTCGTGTACATAATGCGCGAGCCAACAACTTAAAACAGGTCACAGTCGATATCCCTGTGGGTTTAATGACCTGTGTCACCGGTGTTTCAGGTAGCGGCAAATCAACACTCATCAACGAAACCTTACTGGCTGAAGCCGCTCGACAGTTAAACCGTGCGCACAGTGAAGGGGCACCGCATGATGAAATCACCGGTTTAGAACATTTTGACAAAGTCATTGCAGTCGATCAAAGCCCAATTGGCCGAACACCACGCAGCAACCCAGCTACCTACACCGGCCTATTTGCACCCATTCGAGACTTATTTGTCCAAGTCCCTGCAGCCCGCGAGCGCGGTTACGATGCGGGGCGGTTTTCATTTAACGTCAAAGGTGGTCGGTGCGAAGCCTGTCAAGGCGATGGCGTTGTTAAAGTGGAAATGCATTTTTTACCTGACCTGTATGTACCTTGTGATGTATGTCATGGTAAACGCTACAACCGCGAAACCTTAGAAATTCAATACCGTGGCTTAAATATTTCGCAAGTGCTCGACCTAACGGTTGAACAAGCACTCGAAGTATTTAAACCTGTACCTGCCATCGCACGAAAACTCGAAACCTTGATGCAAGTGGGTTTAAGTTACATTCGCCTAGGACAATCGGCCACGACCTTGTCAGGTGGCGAAGCACAACGGGTTAAATTATCCCTTGAACTCTCAAAACGAAGCACTGGTAAAACGCTTTATATTCTGGATGAGCCCACCACAGGCTTGCATTTTCATGACATTGACTTACTCATTCAAGTGTTGGACCCATTGGTCGAAGCAGGAAATACCGTGGTGATCATCGAGCATAACTTGGATGTGATTCAATGTGCTGATTGGATTATCGACATGGGTCCAGAAGGCGGCGACCAGGGCGGTCAAGTTGTGGCACAAGGCACTGTTGAGCACATTGCGAATACCCCAGAAAGTTATACAGGTCAGTATTTATTGGCAAAACACTCAATGTGTTAACGGGGCAGCAACGAGCTGCCCATTAAAAACGCATCGACCTCGCGAGCAGCTTGTCGGCCTTCGCGAATGGCCCACACCACCAGCGACTGGCCACGGCGCACGTCGCCAGCGGCGAACACCTTGTCCACGTTGGTGCGGTAGCCACCGATGTCGGTCGAGGCCTTGGCATTGCCGCGGCCATCCTTCTCGACACCGAAGCCATCCAGCAGGGTGTTAACCGGGTTGGTGAAGCCCATGGCCAGCAGCACCAGGTCGGCC
>DIYC01000035.1:23487-23800 GCA_002428895.1 Burkholderiales bacterium UBA6064
TTCGCGAATGGCCCACACCACCAACGATTGCCCGCGACGCACATCGCCACAAGCAAACACTTTGCTTTGTGTAGTGCGGTAACACTGTTTGCCGTCAGTACTGGCTTTGGCGTTGCCACGAGCATCTAACTCAATGTCGAACTGTTTTAAAAACCGTGCGACTGGATTCGTAAAACCCATGGCAAACAACACCAAGTCGGCTGCAATTTCAAATTCAGAGCCTTGTATTTCTTGTAAAATCATTTGCCCTGTTTTTGGGTCTTTTATCCAATCCACTTTTGCGCACAACGCGGCTTTCACATGCCCCGCAGAA
>DIYC01000036.1 GCA_002428895.1 Burkholderiales bacterium UBA6064
AAAGAACTATCAACTTTATTTAAAATTCAACGTGACATCGATGCAGTCAATGCCATCGTCAAAGCACTAGAAAGTTACGCTCCAGTTGCACAAAAAGTATTGGCCGATTCTGAAGCGGGTGAAGTTCAAGCGGCTGCACTCACCCTCACCACCGAAGTTCCGCCCATACGACAAGTCATTTCAGAGCAATTTAACTTGTTACAAAACTATTCTAAAGAAGACATCAACCTTGCTTTGCAAAACGCACAACAAGCCACAATCAATTCAATTATTGTTACAGCAGGAGTTACGTTTGTACTCATCATTATTTGCTTAATCATCGCAACCATCATCACCAAATCACTAGTGAATCAAATTGGTGGCGAACCCTCTGATGCGATGGTTACTTTGCAGCGCATGGCCGGTGGGGATTTGGCTTTTCAGGTTAAAACAGCACCTAAGGGCTCATTAATGCATAGTTTAAAAGTGTTTCATGAAAAAGTTCGTGACACACTCAACGAAACCATCAAGGCAGTCGACACAGTCAACACCTCGAGCAGTACAGTGGTCAGTATTTCCAGTGAATTAACACACTCGGCTAACACACAATCACAAACCACACTCACCACCGCGTCAAACATAGAACAAATGAGTGCCTCGGCTCAATCAGTCTCTGAATATGCCAACCAAACCAAAACACAAGCGCAAAACTCCAGTCAATTGGCCAATGAGGGCAAATTCCTCATGCAAAATCTGGTAAATCAAATGAAAACAATGTCTGAAGACATGAACACCAGTGTCAACGAAATTTCAGAATTGGTCTCTTTTTCTGACAAAATTAAAGGCATTGTGTCAGTGATTGAAGGAATTGCAGAACAAACCAATTTATTGGCACTGAATGCAGCCATTGAAGCAGCCCGCGCTGGCGAAGAAGGACGCGGATTTGCAGTCGTGGCTGATGAAGTTAGAAAATTAGCAGGCAACACCGCCAGTGCAACACAAGAAATTAAAACCCTAATTAACCAAATTTGTAACCGCTCAGAATGTAGCCGAGACACAGTCAGCAAAGCCAATCATCATGTTCAAACCTCTGTGGAATCAGCCATTAAACTTCAAAATGATTTATCAACGATTGTCGACAATCTTAACCAATCCGTCGCACACACGGAGGCAGTTGCAAGCTCTACTGCCGAACAACTGATGGCCAGCCAAGACATTGCCAGTAAAATGGCTAGCGCTGCCGAACTGGCAGACGCGTTAAATCAGGCCAGCAACAATCTAAGTACTCAAGCTAAAAACATGCTCAAACAATCTGAACAACTTAAAAAAACCGTTGGATTTTTCTCCACCTAAGCAAAATTGCGAAGTTGCTGTGCTAATTCAATAAACGAAGACAAATAGCGTACTTGCCTATCGCCATCACGAATACCCAGAAAGATTTGCTTCGCAATTCCGTTTTTACCCAAGCGCACCAAACTCAATGGTAAAGAAGCTCGATATTGTTCAGCCAACCAACGCGGCAAGGCGGCAACCCCACGCCCACTGGCGACCATTTGTAACATAATGTCAGTCGTCTCGTTGGTTTTATGACTTTTAGGAACCACACCGGCTGGATTTAAAAATTGCGTGTAAATATCCAACCGATCAATCGGTACTGGGTAAGTTAACAACACTTCATCGCGTAAACTACTTGCATAAATAAATCGACGACCTGCAAAAGGATGCGTTTTGGCGACCACCAACACTTGTTCATAGTCAAAAACCGCCTCAAAGTATAAGCCGGTTTTGTAAAACGGATCTGGCGTGACCAACAAATCAATTTCATAATCAAGCAAAGCCCCGACGCCGCCAAATTGAAATTTTTGCTTCACTTCCACATCGACATCGGGCCAAAGCGCAAGAAAAGGAGAAACCACTTGAAGCAACCATTGGTAGCAAGGATGACACTCCATCCCAATTCGTAACGTTCCACGTTCACCCTGCGCTATTTGTTTCAGCTTGTCTTCCGCATGCTGCAACAGTGGTAAAACACGATTGGCCACACTGAGCAAATAACTACCGACTTGAGTTAAACGAATTCCCCGACCCTCTCGAAGCCAAATCGGCGTGCCTAAAAGATGCTCAAGCTTCGCAATAGAATGACTGAGCGCCGATTGTGTTAAGCACACACTGTGTGCCGCAGCAGTTAAGGTGCCATGACGATCGACTGCTTGAATGATTTTAAGGTGAATCAGATCAACCTTACTATTCATGAATAGAACTCATCAAAAGATGAAAATATACCATTTTTATTCATAATAAAACTCGCCTATACTCCCTTTTTTTAATTGTTCACACTTAAACTATAAAGGCAACATCATGGCATTGATTCATAATTTAGGCTTTCCACGAATTGGCGCAAAACGCGAACTCAAATTTGCACAAGAAGCATTCTGGAAAGGACAACAATCATCCGATGAACTACTCTCTCAAGCCAAGAACATTCGTATGGCCAATTGGCAATCTCAAAAAAACCTAAACTGGGTGCCAGTCGGTGATTTTTCGTTATACGATCAAGTACTCGATATGAGCGTTACTCTAGGCAATTTGCCTCAACGAGTTTACGAATCGCAAGGCAGCGAACTTGATTATTACTTTCGTGCCGCGCGAGGCCGTTCAACCAACGACAGCGCCTGCCATGGCGTACATGCTGGAGAAATGACAAAGTGGTTTGACACCAACTACCACTACATCGTACCGGAGCTTAGTACACAAACTCAATTTTCTTTAAACCCTGAACGACTGCTTAGCCAACTTGCAGAAGCAAAGCAAGCAGGAATACCTTTTAAACCCGTCCTCATCGGCCCATTAACGTACCTGTGGTTAAGCAAGGCACAAGGTGACTTAAATCGCCTAACTTTTTTAGAAAAACTCTTGCCACACTACCTCAACTTATTCAATCAATTGACCCAAGCAGGTGCTGAATGGGTACAAATCGACGAGCCCATCTTAGTCACTGAATTAAGTGAAGCTTGGCAACACGCGTTTCAAACTGCATACCACACCATTAAAGCGAGCAACGTCAAACTGTTGCTCACGACCTATTTTGGCAACTTCAAAGAGAACCTTTCCTGGGTAAGTCGCCTTCCTGTTCACGGATTTCATCTTGATGCAATTTCCAATCACGATGAGGCACTGAAACTGGCACACACTCTTTCAAGCCATCAAATACTATCAGTTGGCGTGATCGATGGCCGTAACGTCTGGAAAACAGATTTATATGCCACCTTGAGTTGGCTTGAACCACTCGCCAACACACTGGGAGATCGCCTATGGCTTGCGCCCTCGTGCTCATTACTGCATGTCCCCGTTGACCTCGATAGCGAACAACATCTTGACCCAGAAATTCGCAACTGGTTGGCCTTTGCGCAACAAAAACTTGAAGAACTTCAAATTCTTGAACAAGCGATTAATCAAGGCCGACACAGCGTTTCATACGAACTGGCTAGCAATCAGAATGCCCTACTTAACCGGAAGAACTCACAACGAGTGCATCAACCTAAAATTAAAGCCGCAGTCAAGGCAATCACATCGCAAGATGGACAACGGCAAAACAACTATACACAACGATCAACCTACCAACAGGAAAAATTTAACTTACCGCTGTACCCCACCACAACCATCGGATCTTTTCCGCAAACTCAAAACATTCGAAAAGCACGACAAGCGTACAAACAAAATGAGATTAGCCATCAAGAATATACCAACCTCATGAAGCATGAAATTAAACACGCCATCCAAGTACAAGAAGAACTTGGATTAGATGTTTTAGTTCATGGCGAAGCTGAGCGCAACGACATGGTTGAATACTTTGGTGAGCAACTTCAAGGCTATGTATTCAGCCAATTGGGTTGGGTTCAATCGTATGGCTCACGTTGCGTTAAACCACCCATTCTATTTGGCGACGTTCACCGCCCCAAAGCAATGACCGTCGAATGGAGCCAATATGCACAATCGCTCACCCATAAACCGATGAAAGGCATGCTGACCGGCCCAGTGACTATGCTGAATTGGTCATTTGTCCGCGACGACCAACCGCGGCAAGAAACCTGCATGCAATTGGCTTTAGCCATACGTCAAGAAGTCTTAGACCTCGAAGCCGCAGGTATTCAAATGATACAAATCGACGAAGCCGCACTTCGTGAAGGCTTACCACTTAGACAATCTGAATGGCAAAGCTACTTACAATGGGCCATCGAAGCATTTCGGATTAGTGCAAACGGCGTCAAAGACGAAACACAAATTCATACCCACATGTGTTATTCAAAATTTAATGACATCATTCATGCCATTACACACATGGATGCCGATGTCATCACTATAGAAACCTCACGCTCTGACATGCAACTGTTAAATGTATTCCAAGAATTTGAATATCCCAACCAGATTGGCCCTGGCGTGTACGACATTCACTCACCCAATATTCCAAGTACCCAACAAATAATGACCCTGATTACTCAAGCTGCAAAGCGTATACCCGCAAAACGTTTATGGATTAATCCCGATTGTGGTCTTAAAACACGGCAGTGGGAAGAAGTCATCCTCGCGTTAAAAAACATGATGGCTGCAGCCAATCAATTGCGAGGGAATGTAAAACACTAAACTGGAAAAAGGATGAGACATGTTGCACAGTGAGTGCAACATGAACCGAGCAATGCGGTATTAAGAAGACAACTAAAACAAGTCAGTTAAAATGAATTTTAATGAAATGAGTTGAATGAGTAATGAATAAGTAAAGAATAAAAACCGCCCTGTTGATTTATATCGAATCAACAGGGGGTTTTCGGTATGAGGAGCCTGACGATGACCTACTTTCACACAGGAATCTGCACTATCATCGGCGCTAAGGCGTTTCACGGTCCTGTTCGGAATGGGAAGGGGTGGTACCACCTCGCTGTGGTCGTCAGGCAAAAAAGGTTGGCTGACCATTCATTTGGAACTGATGAGTAATGCGATTGATTGGCTCGCCACTTCGTTCAAACAACTACATGCTGAACTGGCGTTTGTTTAATGGGCATTCTTCGTTGCTTTGCTCCAAGAACACTGAATTTAAGCACTCAATGCTATAGAGTCAAGCCTCACGGGCAATTAGTACTGGTTAGCT
>DIYC01000133.1:0-701 GCA_002428895.1 Burkholderiales bacterium UBA6064
AGCGAGGTAAACCATTTGCATTCGCATGGGGGTGGGCATATCAGCGGTAGTTTAGGGGTAGGTCAAAACCTGCATGCCAATCAAGTACATACCGGTTATAACCGAGTCCACGGTACCAGCGAAGTAAACCATTTACATTCGCATGGGGGTGCGCATGTTAGCCATGATCTTTGGGCTCATCGAGTGCTTACAGGATTTGATATGCATTCTGGCGCTGCAATTTATGCTCGTGCATATGTAGAAGCTAGTAATTTTCACACAAGATCAGATAGACGACTTAAAGAAAATTTTGTACTAAGAGATCCTACTGAACTTTTGAATAAGCTTACCAAAATATCATCGTACAATTACAATTACATTAAGGACACTCAAAAAAATCGTATTAAATTGGGTGTGATTGCGCAAGAAATATTACCCTTATTTCCTGAGGCGGTGCTAACGCATGATAACGGGATGTTGTCGGTCGATTATACGGTATTGGGTGTAGCTGCCGCAACCGGCGTTGGTCACTTGTATGGTCAAGTGAAATCGCTACAAGGCTGGCAAACTCAAGCAGCCAATACTTTGGTGAATCATGGTGGGCGTATTACTGGGCTAGAAAGCTGGAGAGCCATGGCGATGAATCAGCTAACAACCTTAGACGGTCGCGTGGGTTCGCTCGAAGTTTGGCAACAAACAGCGCAAAGTGACATGGAATTGAT
>DIYC01000133.1:926-1126 GCA_002428895.1 Burkholderiales bacterium UBA6064
ATTCGCCTTGACAGTGTGTTGCTTGACATTACCGACCGCACCGTGAGCCTAGAAGAGCAGTTTGCTGAAATGAACAAAAAATGGGCCGATTCATTTACCGTCACAGTTGCAGAAGGTGGGGTAGCGAGCAGCATGAAGGTGAATTACAATGAATTTATTGTCAAAAACCTAACAGCCGATGTGATCAAAGCCGACCAAGC
>DIYC01000133.1:1377-1767 GCA_002428895.1 Burkholderiales bacterium UBA6064
GATTTAAATGTGTCAAATAAAGCGGTGGCTAAGCAAGTGCAGGCCGATACGGTGAATTCTGGTAAACAAGAAGGTGTTCGCTTGTTTAACGGTCAATCACTCGGTTTATTTAGTGTCAATGAAGATGGCCATTATTCGATTACCGTTTCTTCAAACGATGGGCATTATGTGACAGCAACGGTGATTGTGAATAATGGAAATATTAATGTCATTAATCAATCATATAATGGTGTTGAAGTTGTTGTTCAGGGTAATGCGGTTCGAATTCAATCAGTTGCTAACCCAGTTGATAAGCCTGCAGCACCGCTTATTTCGTTTACTACGTCATTCAAATTAAGTTGGTTAAAAACAGCTTAACAACTTTTGTTGGGTTTAATTGAATACGGCACA
>DIYC01000133.1:1957-2221 GCA_002428895.1 Burkholderiales bacterium UBA6064
GGTGAAGTGTAAGCATCTAGTGTCGTATTTTGTATGGGTTTTAACCCCTTAATGGGGGTTGTCGTAAAAGTGGTTTTAAAGCCGTTTTGAATTAAATAGTGGTAAAAACACGCCCATAATCAACTAATTAAACTGTCGCAAACTCGGCAATAATTTCACCATAACAGACTACGCCCACTTAGGGGGTCGCGTTAAACTTTTTAAATGATTGGGTTGATATTTTGCTGAACGAGTTTATTCAACGATTAATGATTAATAGCCTAC
>DIYC01000133.1:2374-4386 GCA_002428895.1 Burkholderiales bacterium UBA6064
GGTCTATTAACTGCTTTTTTTGCGTATGGCGTGGCAGTTTATGCACGTGTCGATTCTGATGGTCAATCGGATGAGGGCGATTCGCCTAAATTGTCCCAAGTTTTTTTGGTTGCCTTTGGTTTAACGTTGGCCTGTTTTTCGACCAGCACCTTTATTGGTGTGCATGTGTTTACTGCCGAAATGGGGCATTACCTGTCGTTTTTTGGAGTATTGTCGGCCTTACTGATTAGTTTTTTGTATTTTTCTGCCTTTATTGTGGGGTTGTTTAAGCTGAAAGACAATGTACAACTTCTAAAATTCTTTTTTGTATTCGGTGGTAGTTTTGGAACGGTGTTGGCGCATGCTTTATGCGTTTGGTTGCCTCAGTTGGACGTTGTGACTCAGGTTGATCCGTTTCCGTTGTTGCTGTCATTGCTTGTGGTGTCTGGTGCATTTTTAATTCAATTCCCGATATTTTGGAAGTTTTGGTGCGAGCGTTCGCTGTCGACCTTAGATCAGTTTAAATACCAATTGGTGTTTATGTTGGTGAACTTGGTGGCGGTATTGTGTGTTACGGGTGCCACCGATTATCAGGTTGCAGTCGCACCGTTGGCATTCCACTGGTTACCCATACATGCGGTGCATTATGAATTTTTAGCATCGGTCATCGGGTTGGTTTTAATTTTATATTTTGGTTATCAGTACAATGAAAATTATCATCAACGTATTTCTGAATTGAAAGAAATTTCAGGCCGGTTATCCGATGAGAGAAAGCATGATCTTGAGGTGTTAAATGCAGCCAATCGTAAGGTTGAGTTAACCGCGATGAAAGTCAAAGGTCTTGAGCATGCAATTGAAAGTAGCAATCAAAATTTTGATTTGCAATTAGAAAGTTTGGTGTCGGCTGTATTGTTGCTAGAAGAGGGCGTATTTGAGTGGGATTTAGAATCAGATCGAGTCAAATTAAGCCAGTCTTGGTGTATTTTAATGGGATTTTCTGCTGAGGAAGCGGGGCGTATTCCGTTTGAAAAGTGGAAAGAATGCTTTTTAGAATCAGATTCTGAAGCCTGGGATGAAGCCTTAGAGTCTTTACTGACTGACAATCATAAAATGGCTAAATTTCAGATGCGCTATGCGCAACCTGACGGTGGTTTTTTAAAGATTGAATTTAGGTTGTCACCTGTAAAAAACGCGTATGGTTTAGTCACTAAAATTGTGGGTATGATGGAAGACCGAACAGCCGAAATGTTGTTAGAAATGGATGTTCGCGATAGTTTGTCTGAAGAGTCACGGTTGTCAACTCGAAAATCAGAGTTTGTGGGCTATTTGTCGCATCAGTTAAGAACTCCGATGACGGTCATTGCTTCGGCCAATGCGGTATTAGAGGCGAGTTTAAAATTTGAAAAATTGTCCGAGCACCGAGTTAAAGAGCACTTGGGCCAAGTTCAGCATGCCATTAAGTTATTGCGTAGTTTGGTTGATGAAACATTGGTCTTTATTGGATCAGATGCTAGTGGTACCGACATTTATCACGAAGAAGATGTGTTGGTGATTGCTGATTTGTTTAAAGAAGTGATTGATGTGGAGAGTAAGCGGCGTAGTCAACTTTTGCCTGACTCCTTTAAAATAGAAAATCAATTAAATCGTGAGTATAAAGTCGTGTCGAACGAAGTGTTATTGACTAATATTTTTAGACAATTAATTAGTTTTGTGTTTGATAACCCTTCAAATGCTCGATTAATCCGAGTAAGCCGAGCAAACCAAGCTTTGCGTATTCAACTTGAGTTTTTAGGTGTGCCACGTTGGGTCAATTTATCGGCGCACTTAAAGTCAGAGAGTGCCCATAACGAATTGGACGAACCGGTTGTGGTGTCGATTGATGATGATGACATTCCTTTTTCTCTTTTATTATCTCGACGAGTAACACGAAAATTAAAGGGCAGGTTTTTGGTTGAATGCTCTAAAAATTTAATGGTTTTGAAAGTGGATATTCCACTGCAGGAGGCAGAGAGTTTATGGCGAGAATAATGGTC
>DIYC01000112.1:0-2283 GCA_002428895.1 Burkholderiales bacterium UBA6064
AGGTGTCAAGACAAGGTTCGTTATTGATAATGACCAGCGCTGAAGAATACTGAGTCAGCATTTGTTCCGCAGATTTATGGTGGCCGGTGCACGCCTGCAACCCTGCTACAAAACTTCCAACCCAATTGGCGCCATCTCCTAAAAACCCCAACTGCGAGTGTGTTTGTTTTGCCAATTCTTGAGCGCTAGAAATAATGTCATTGGCATAAGCAGACATCAGGACTTGTTGCCCAATCAAAATCAGTTTGTTTGCTTTACCTTCAAATGATGCACGCACAGAAGCCTTACTTAAAGCGTGTGGAATATTCTTCAGAGAAACAGGCTCAAGCGTTGCTTCGGGAATTAGGGCATCATTCACAAACGTACCCACCAAGGTGACAGGAACGCCAAATTTACCCGCCTGCCGAATACGTGTTGCCAGCAAGGGCTGCTCGTTTCGTAAATCAGAACCTACCACCAAGATGGCTTCAAATTGATCTATGTCTGCAATCGAACTGCCTAGCCAAGGAATTGCACCCGTTAATTTAAGTGATGCATGATGCCGAAGACCCGCATCAATTGAGGTAGAACCGAGTGACGTCATCAACAGTTTTGCAAGCGCCATTTCCTCAAAAGTAGATTGAGTTGAAATGAGGCATCCAATTGAATTGAGGTCTTTAGACTCTCGACGCGCCCTTTTAAGGCCTTCGATTGTAAATTGAAGTGCGGTTTCCCAATCGGTAGATGTCCAATGACCGCCTTTTTTAATCATCGGTGTTTTGATGCGATCTGCGGCATAAAGACCTTCATAACTAAAGCGGTCACGGTCTGAAATCCAACACTCATTAATGGACTCGTTCTCTAAAGGAACAACACGCAGCACTTGGTCAGACTTGACCTGATACACCAAATTTGAACCCAAACTATCGTGAGCTGAAACACCCTTTCTGCGTGCCATTTCCCAAGTTCGAGCTTTGTATCGGAAAGGCTTTGATGTTAATGCCCCAACTGGGCATAGGTCGATCATATTACCTGAAAGCTCTGAATCGATTGAACCACCCAAGAACGTCATAATTTCTGAGTGTTCGCCACGATTGGCCATCCCCAATTCCATCACGCCTGCAATTTCTTGCCCAAAGCGTACGCAACGCGTACAGTGGATGCACCGACTCATTTCTTGAGCAGACACCAAAGGGCCGATTTGTTTATGAAAAACAACTCGTTTTTCTTCTTGATAGCGCGAACTGACGCCCCCATAACCCACAGCAATGTCTTGAAGTTGACATTCTCCGCCCTGATCGCAAATGGGGCAATCTAGAGGGTGATTAATTAATAAAAACTCCATCACCGATTTTTGCGCGAGCACAGCCTTTTCAGATTGAGTGCGCACAATCATTCCCGAAGAAACAGGAGTTGCACAAGCGGGTAAAGGCTTAGCCACTTTGTCAACATCGACCAAACACATTCTGCAATTGGCAGCAATTGTTAGTTTTTTGTGGTAACAAAAATGCGGGATGTACGTACCCGATTTATTAGCTGCTTCCATCAGCATTGTGCCTTCTGGCACTTCTACTTTTTTTCCGTCGATCTCAACTTCTACCATGTGCATTGACCCAATTAAACGTAGGAAGCCACAAGACACTGCTTGTGCGTAATGTGATATTGAAACTCTTCTTGAAAATGCTTAAGAAAAGCGCGTACTGGCATTGCAGCCGCATCGCCCAGTGCACAAATTGTTCTTCCTTGAATATTATCTGCAATCGAGTTTAATAACTCTAAGTCTTCTTCACGGCCTTCACCGTGTTCAATTCGATTTAAAATACGGTACAACCAGCCAGTACCTTCGCGACACGGGGTACACTGACCACAACTTTCTTCGTAATAAAAATACGATAAACGAAGTAATGACTTCACCATGCAACGCGTTTCATCCATCACGATGACCGCACCCGAACCCAACATAGAGCCCGCTTTCGCAATTGAATCGTAATCCATGTCAGTTTGCATCATGACGGCTCCCGGTAAAACAGGCATAGACGAACCACCTGGAATAACTGCCTTGCAAACTCGCCCCCCTTTCATTCCACCAGCCAACTTTAATAACTCGGCAAAGGGTGTACCCAGTGGAATTTCATAATTTCCGGGTTTTTCAACGTCACCCGACACAGAAAAAATCTTGGTGCCACCATTGTTTGGTCTACCCAAATTTAAAAACCACTCCCCCCCATTCGCAATAATAAAAGGAACAGCAGCAAAAGTTTCTGTATTGTTAATGGTTGTCGGTTTACCGTAAATACCGTAAGA
>DIYC01000112.1:2513-2986 GCA_002428895.1 Burkholderiales bacterium UBA6064
TCGGGGCTGGCCTTTTTTGCCTTCGATTGATTCCAGCAAGGCTGTTTCTTCGCCGCAAATATAAGCACCATAGCCTTGGTGCGCATGAAGTTGAAAAGCAAAATCTGAGCCTAAAATATTGTCGCCTAAGTAGCCTGCATGTCGCGCTTGTTCTAGTGCAACTTCAAACCGCTCATACACTTCCCAAATTTCGCCATGAATGTAATTGTAACCAACTGTTGTACCCATGGCATAGGCAGCAATAGCCATGCCCTCGATGACGCTATGCGGGTTGTAGCGAAGAATGTCTCTATCTTTAAATGTACCAGGCTCACCTTCATCAGAATTACACACCAGATATTTTTGACCTGGAAATTGTTTTGGCATGAAACTCCACTTCAAGCCCGTTGGGAAACCTGCCCCACCACGACCTCTCAAGGCAGATTTTTTTAATTCAGCAATAATGACATCTGCTGGAATTTTTTCAACTAAAA
>DIYC01000112.1:3131-5346 GCA_002428895.1 Burkholderiales bacterium UBA6064
CCGTGAATTTTTTCAACTAAAATCTTTTTCAGCGCTTGGTAACCACCTCGTGCTTCGTAACCTTTTAAATCCCAATTGTTTCCATCAAGCCCAGCAAGTATGACAGGTTGAATATGACGATCATGTAAGCAAGCCATTACTTCAACTCCTCTAACAATGCGTCGATTTTTTCGTTGGTCATAAAACTGTGCATGGTGTGATTATTTAGAAGTAGCACAGGTGCATCGCCACAGGCACCCAGACATTCACCCTGTTTGAGAGTAAAACGCTGATCGAATGTTGTTTCGTTAAAATCGACCCCTAACTTTTTTTTCAGATAAAGCGCAGCATGATTACCACCAGAAAGCGCACAAGGCAAATTGGTGCAAATTGTAATTTTAAATTTACCCACTGGCTGAACATTGTACATGTTATAAAAAGTAGCCACCTCAAGAGCAGCAATGGGTGGGATTTGAAGATAACGCGCAACGTCTTCAATCACTTCGGTAGGCAACCAACCCAGCTCAGTTTGCGCAATTCGAAGAGCCGACATGACCGCAGAAATTTTTTTGTCTTCAGGATACTTAGTTAATTCTTGATCAATTTTTTTGTAGGCGTTCTCGCTTAACTTCATACTGTAACCTTATTCTTAACGGTCAATTTCACCAAACACAATATCTTGGGTGCCGATTATTGTTACTACATCGGCAAGCATATGCCCACGCGACATTTCATCTAGACCTTGCAAATGAGCAAACCCAGGTGCCCGAATTTTAAGTCGATAGGGTTTATTCGCACCATCAGAAACCAAATAAATACCAAACTCGCCTTTGGGGTGCTCAACTGCGGCATAGGCCTCGCCTTCAGGAACATGCATGCCCTCGGTAAATAATTTGAAATGATGGATAAGCTCTTCCATATTGGTCTTCATATCGACCCGCTTAGGCGGTGCAACTTTATGATTATCACAGATCACAGGGCCACTGTTTTGTCGAAGCCAATCCACACATTGCTTAATAATGCGATTAGATTGCCGAAGCTCTTCCATTCTGACTAAATATCGATCGTAACAATCACCTTCTTTGCCAATTGGGATATCAAAATCAAGCTGATCATACACTTCATAAGGTTGTTTTTTTCGAAGATCCCAGGCAACACCAGACCCGCGCAACATAGGGCCTGTAAACCCCATTGAGAGGGCTCTTTCAGGACTAACAACACCAACACCCACTAAACGTTGCTTCCAAATTCGATTATCGGTTAATAATGTTTCATATTCATCGACATAGGTTGGAAAACGCTGAGTAAAATCTTCAATAAAATCGAGCAATGAACCTTGGCGATTGGCATTGAGTTCAGCAACTTTTTTAGCCGATCTAATTTTTGAAGGTTTGTATTGAGGCATGTGATCCGGCAAATCACGATAGACACCACCAGGACGATAATAGGCAGCATGCATTCTTGCACCCGAAACAGCCTCGTAACAATCCATTAAGTCTTCACGCTCACGAAACGCGTACAAAAACACGGCCATTGCACCCACGTCTAAACCATGAGCACCCAACCACAATAAGTGGTTTAAAATGCGCGTTATTTCATCGAACATCACACGAATATATTGCGCACGAATTGGCACTTTGAGGCCAAGCAATTTTTCAATCGCCATGCAATACGCATGCTCATTGACCATCATGGACACGTAATCAAGACGATCCATGTAAGGGAGCGATTGGATAAAAGTTTTATGCTCTGCAAGCTTTTCAGTACCCCGATGCAAAAGACCGATGTGCGGATCTGCCCGCTGCACCACCTCGCCATCAAGCTCTAATACGAGCCTTAAAACCCCATGCGCAGCTGGATGCTGAGGCCCAAAATTAAGTGTGTAATTTTTAATTTCAGACATTGATTTTAAATTCCACCATATTGTTTTTCACGAATAATTCTTGGGGTAATTTCTCGAGGCTCTATTGTAACGGGTTGATACACCACTCTAGCCAGTTCAGGGTCATAACGCATTTCTACATGACCAGACAAAGGAAAATCTTTTCGAAAGGGGTGACCCACAAAACCGTAATCGGTTAACAAACGGCGCAAATCGGGGTGACCTTGAAAAATTATTCCAAATAAATCGAATGCCTCTCTTTCGTACCAATTGGCAGATGACCACACCTCATTCACTGAGTTGAGCGTGGGCAATTCATCGTCTACACAAAAACATTTAACTCGTAGTCGTTGA
>DIYC01000112.1:5552-8191 GCA_002428895.1 Burkholderiales bacterium UBA6064
TTTAACTCGTAGTCGTTGATTGAGTTGAACCGATAAAAGCTGAAGCACCACACCAAAACGACGAGTAGGTTGCGTAGGCCGATCTGCGTAAGTGCTTACATCGATACCGCACAAATCGATTAATTGATCAAATTGAAACAATTCGCCAGACTTTAACGATTTGCAAAAAGGAAGGTAAAACGAGGGATTAACGATCACCGTTAACTCGCCCAACGCCTGTTTAACTTCGATCAAATGATCGCCAAATTGCTGCGTGAGTTGATTGGCAAGTACATCGAGGTGAGTATTCATGGGACATTGACCTAGCGTGCGATGGTGGAAGTTTGCTTAATTTTATTTTGCAATTGAAGCAAGCCATACATCAGCGCTTCAGCAGTGGGTGGGCAGCCAGGCACATAAATATCAACAGGCACAATACGGTCACAACCACGAACTACCGAATAAGAGTAGTGATAATAACCACCGCCATTTGCACAAGATCCCATGGATAAAACCCACTTAGGCTCAGCCATTTGATCGTACACCTTGCGCAAAGCAGGTGCCATTTTGTTACACAACGTGCCCGCTACAATCATAAGATCTGCTTGACGAGGACTCGGCCTAAAAATAATACCGAATCGATCTAGATCATAACGGCTGGCACCGGCATGCATCATTTCAACTGCACAACACGCCAAACCAAAGGTCATCGGCCACAATGACCCAGTTCTACCCCAATTAATCAGCTTATCTGCCGAGGTTGTAATAAAACCCTCGTTTAAAACACCTTCTATGCCCATATCTCAGCAACCTTTTAACTAATCGCTCTATTTTTATTCCCAATCAAGCGCGCCACGAGCCCACTCGTAAACAAAACCCACAACCAACACGCCCAGGAAAATCATCATAGCCCAAAAACCTTCAGGGCCCAGATCCCGATAGACTAACGCCCAGGGAAATAAAAATGCGATTTCTAAGTCAAATAAAATAAATAAGATGGCTACTAAATAATAACGCACATCGAATTGCATGCGCGCATCTTCGAAAGCCTCGAAGCCACACTCGTACGGAGAAAGCTTTTGTGAGTCAGGTTTGCTTGGAGACATCAGATAGCCCACCAGCATGGCACCACCGCCAACAGCAATTCCTACCGCTATAAACATTAAGACCGGGAAGTATTCTGTAAGATTCACACTTAAACCTCATTTAAACCATTGCGAATATGGCAAATTTCATTATTTTAATACTTTACACTGGTGCCGACGGCGAGACTCGAACTCGCACAGCCTGTGGCCACTACCCCCTCAAGATAGCGTGTCTACCAATTCCACCACGTCGGCATAAACTACTTCGGTATTTCTTGCACCGGAACTGAGGGAGTGCCTAACGGCGCTGGAACTTCAGAACCAATGTCGGTTGCTGGCACATCTTTAGGCAAGTCAGCATCTTTTGCAGCAGGAGCAACAACGCCCTTCATGACGCTACCAGAAACTACAGACCCGCCCAAATTTGCATAAAAGGACAAACCTAAAGTGCACGCCAAAAAAATTGTAGCACAAACTGCCGTTAATCGACTGAGGAAAGTTGCTGAACCCGATGAACCAAACAAACTACCAGCCGAACCGCTACCAAATGCAGCGCCCATGTCTGCACCTTTACCATGCTGCAACAACACAAGCACGATCACAGCCACTGCAGACAAAACTTGTAACACCGTTAAAAATGAATTTAAAATTGTCATAACACTTTTACCCCTTTGCGGCGCGTATTATCCCAGAGAATTCAGTTAAATTGAGTGATGCACCGCCAATTAGGCCCCCATCAATGTCTTTTTGTGAAAAAATTTCTTTGGCGTTGGCTGCTTTCACGCTACCACCATACACAATTCGTAGTGCTTGAGACACTTCTTGACCTAACGATGCAGCCACACGGTCTCGAATAAGTTCGTGTGCTGCTTGCGCCTGCTGAGGCGAAGCAGTTAAGCCGGTACCTATAGCCCAAATAGGTTCATAAGCAATCACCAAAGGCCATTCGTGGGCATGAACAAATGCAGCAGTATGCTCTAACAGAGGGTCTAGCTGCTCGGCAAGAACACTTTCGAGTAAATTGTCTTCACGCTGAGCTTGCGTTTCACCCACGCAAACAATAGGTAATACATGATTTTGAATTGCTATTTTAGCTTTCAGTGCAACCAACTGACTAGACTCTAACTGATACTGCCGTCGCTCAGAATGACCAACAATCACCTGAGTTGCCCCAAACTCTCGAAGCATTGCTGCTGAAACCTGACCAGTATAAGCACCTGATTCATGCGCTGAAATATCTTGCGCACCATAAGAAAACTTAGAATTGCTGAGCAACTGTTGAAATTGTGACAAATAGGGAAACGGGCAAAACAATGAAATATCCACTTGCGAACAATCAAAACCAATTAGCTCGCGTGTTAGCCCTTCAAAAAACAACCGGTTAGCTGCAATACTGGCATTCATTTTCCAGTTACCCGCAACAAACTTTTTTCTATCCGCCATATTCAATTACATTCCACTTTTTAAATTTAAACTTCTAAAACAATCTTTCCCATATGCCGACCCGATTCGATCAAATCGTGAGCCAACGAAACCTCAATTAAATTAAATCGCTTCGTGACTGTTGTCTTTAAA
>DIYC01000112.1:8382-11548 GCA_002428895.1 Burkholderiales bacterium UBA6064
GCTCGTGACTGTTGTCTTTAAAAGGCCTTGAGTAAAAAAATTATTTAGACAGGCAGAAACTTTTTTAACGAGCTGCGCTTTATATTGCAAGGTTTGAGAACGCAATGTGTTTGCGCATAAAGAACCTTGTTTTTTTAGGAGCTGGGCGCCATCTAGTTCGATCGTACGCCCACCCATTAAAGCAATTATAAAAATTTTTCCTTGGACTGCCAAACAATTCAGGTCACGCTGAATGTATGCGCCTGCCACCATATCGAGTATTAAATGAACCCCTGATTGCACGTTGTGCAACACTTGAGTAACCCAATCTTGGGTTTGGTAGTTGTACACGTAATGGGCACCTAAAGATTGACAGAATGTCGCCTTTTCATTGCTACCCACCGTAACATGAACTTGTGCGCCATGCGCTGCAGCCAACTGGATGGCAGCGCAGCCAATTCCACTACTACCGCCATGAATGAGTACATGCATACCTGAGGCCAACTGCCCACTATCAAATAAGTTTTGCCAGACGGTTAAATATGTTTCAGGCAGGCTCGCAGCATCTGTTAAGGACACACCAGGCGGAATGGGCATGCATTGTCCAACAGGAACGGCAACAAACTCAGCATACCCCCCGCCATTGCATAAGGCCATGACAGATTGATCCAACCAAGATGAATTGACATCATCAGCCAACTTCACAATTTTTCCTGAGACTTCGAGACCCAAACGAGGGTCAGCCTCTGCAGGAGGCGGATAAAACCCTTTACGCTGCAATAAATCAGGACGATTCACACCACAAGCAGCCACCTTGATTAATACCTGCCCAGGCCTCAATACAGGCAAATCAACTTGTGAGACCACAAGCTGATCTGACCCACCTGGCCGTAAAACATCGATTGCCCGCATGCTACGCGGTAAATTAAAGACGACCACGTGCTATCGCTTATGGTGTTTCGGATGTATCGTTAGACCCAGATTCCTGAGGCGCAAACTCTTTACCTTCTTGCGTTGATTCAATGACTGAACCCTCGGATGGCAATAACGCCTTCATTGATAATCGCAAACGACCCTTGTCGTCAGAGGCAAGTACCTTGACAGTCACATGCTGCCCTTCCTTCAAGTAATCACCCACCGAATTGACTCGCTCATTGGCAATTTGAGAGATATGAAGCAGGCCATCTTTACCAGGAAGCACACTCACAATGGCGCCAAAATCTAACAATTTTTGAACCACACCTTCGTACACGCCATCGACTTCGACTTCTGCAGTAATTTCTTCAATTTTTCGTTTGGCCAACTCACCAGCACTGGCATCGACCGATGCAATTGAAATGCTACCGTCTTCTTTGATGTCGATACTTGCGCCAGTTTCCTCGGTAATCGCGCGAATTGTGGCACCGCCTTTACCAATCACATCTCTAATTTTGTCAGGATTAATTTTCAAAGAAATAATTCTTGGCGCAAAATTAGACAACTCACCGCCGCTCTGAACTGCTTGATTCATGACACCTAAAATATGCAAACGCGCTTCTTTGGCTTGAGCCAGTGCAACTTCCATAATTTCTTTGGTAATACCTTGAATTTTAATATCCATTTGCAATGCAGTAACGCCAGACTCAGTCCCTGCAACTTTAAAATCCATATCACCTAGATGATCTTCATCACCCAAAATATCGGTTAACACAGCAAACTTGTTGTCTTCTTTGATTAAACCCATGGCAATACCAGCCACTGGAGCCTTAAGAGGAACCCCTGCATCCATTAAAGACAAAGAACCACCGCAAACAGATGCCATCGATGAGGAGCCATTCGATTCTGTAATTTCAGAGACCACTCGCATGGTGTATGCAAACTCTTCGGTGCTCGGTAAAACAGCCTCGAGTGCACGACGAGCAAGGCGACCATGACCAATTTCACGACGCTTGGGAGCACCCATGCGACCGCATTCACCGGTTGCGTAAGGAGGCATGTTGTAATGCAACATAAAGCGCTCACGGTATTCACCGGTGATTGCATCGATCACTTGTTCATCGCGATTGGTACCGAGCGTGGTCACCACTAAGGCCTGAGTTTCTCCGCGAGTAAACAACGCTGAGCCGTGAGCACGGGGTAATACACCCGTTCGTACTGTAATTGGCCGCACGGTACGTGTGTCACGACCATCGATACGTGGCTTACCAGACAAGATGTTGTCACGTACAGTACGGTATTTAAGATCTTCGAATAAGAAATCAACTTCATCAGCGATGCCATCCACATCTTCTTCAGGAACGAATTGCGCTTTTGCTTCTGCATAAAGTGCATCTAAAGCTGCATAACGTTCTTGTTTTACCGCAATGGTATACGCTTCTGAAATTTTTGCTTCAAATGCTTCTTTTAATTTCGCACGTAATTCTTCGTTGTGTGTTGGAGCAACCCACTCTGATTCTTTCGCACCAACAGCTGCAGCAAATTCTTTGATTGCTTGTACAGCAATTTGCATTTCGTCATGACCGAAAAGTACAGCACCCAACATTTGGTCTTCTGAAAGTTCTTTCGCTTCAGACTCAACCATTAATACTGCTGATTCTGTACCCGCAACAACTAAATCAAGATCAGATTGTGCAAGTTGTTCAAAGTTCGGGTTTAAAACGTATTCGCCATTGATCAAACCAACACGAGCACCACCGATTGGACCACGGAAAGGTGTTCCCGCAATCGACAAGGCAGCAGACGTACCCAACATTGCAGCAATGTCAGCATCCATGGTTTTATCAGAAGACACAACTGTTGCTGTGACTTGAATTTCGTTGAAGTAACCTTCTGGGAACAACGGACGAATTGGACGGTCAATCAAACGAGAAATTAAAGTTTCAGCTTCAGATTGACGGCCTTCACGCTTGCCATAACCACCAGGGATACGACCCGCCGCATATTGTTTTTCTTGATAGTTAACAGTCAACGGGAAAAAATCTTGACCTGCTTTTGCTTTAGGTTGCGCAACAACCGCAACTAAAACAGTTACACCACCCATAGTGACTAAAACTGTATTTGCTTGACGTGCAACNNGTACATCCATCGTCTTATCAGAAGAAACAACCGTTGCTGTTACTTGGATTTCGTTGAAATAACCTTCTGGGAATAACGGACGAATTGGACGGTCGATTAGACGTGAAATCAAAGTTTCAGCTTCAGATGCACG
>DIYC01000091.1:0-4020 GCA_002428895.1 Burkholderiales bacterium UBA6064
AACGTTTTGGCAAGTCTTTGCCGCCGCCACCTGGGCAGTTTATTTCTAGCTACGAAGCATTTCCCGTACACCTCTTTAATGCAAAAGTCGACTTAAACAACTTAAGCCAAACAGCCACCTGGTTAGGGCATGCAACTACCTTAGTTCTCAGCAACGGATTTACTTTATTAACTGACCCACATTTTTCTGAACGTGCCTTCCCTGTACAGTGGATTGGCCCTCAACGCAAAGTAAAAAGCCCTGTTTCAGTAGCGAACTTACCCCCAATCGACGTGGTAGTCATTAGTCACAACCATTACGACCACATGGATCGCGATTCTCTAATTGAATTAGCACAATTACAACCTCAGATTTTGTTTTTAGTTCCTTTAGGGGTGGAAAAAACCTTTCTTCGCTGGGGAATTACGCAAGTCAAAGCGCTTGATTGGTGGCAAACTCTTAAGCTGCCTGATCACTCAACTGAACTCATTTTTGTTCCCGCTTACCATTGGTCTGCACGGTCTTTTTTTGATCGAAATGAATCACTGTGGGGCGGATGGGTATTAAAACAACCCAATTTTAGTTTTTATTTTAGCGGTGACACCGGCTACAACACCCAAGATTTCACCCAAATTGGTTCAAAATATGGGCCTTTTGATCTGAGTGCAATCGCCGTTGGAGCCTATGAGCCTAGATGGTTTATGAAAGCACAACACATTAATCCTGATGAAGCACTGCAAATTCATTTAGATGTTCAGTCTAAACGCTCAATAGGAGTTCATTGGGGAACATTTGAATTGACTGATGAGCCCTTAGACCAACCAATTGATGATTTACAGCACGCGCTAATTCAACGCCAAATTCCTAAAAATCAATTTATGCTACTGAAGCAAGGTGAAACAATCTCGTTGAGTCCTTAAAACTCTCCATCGTCATAACCAGTTCCAATTTCACTGGTAAAACCATTACAGGTATGAGAGTTTTTACAATTTAAGAGTAAATGGTACAAATCATCAAAGCTGCTTCGATCTGAGATATAGTACAACCCACCTAGATTGACCCAACCACTGTCTTTAAAGCTAAGTGGCGTGTCTTGAATGCAAATAAATTTAGTGCCACGCCTTACCATATCAAACAAAGGGTTTAATAATAGCTTGTTTTTATGAAGAAAACTTGAGCGAACAATAATCACTTCGCTGTGTACCCAACGTGCAGCATTTTCCAGTTCGACATGATTAAGGCGAGGAAGAATGTCGATATCTTTCCACAAGTTTAAACAGACAGAACTCAGTTTTTCAATAAAACATTTGTCTGATTCGACTATGAGAACTCCAACCTTTGGTAAACGTCTTGTCATTCAGTTACCCATTTAATTTGGTTTTAAGTCCGTAACCTAAGGTTACGATGATTTACTGCTCATATTCATTTATCGAATGTTTTGCCTAATTCTGTAACTCATCAGCGGGTTAACCCAAAGTATTTTCACCTATAAAAACATGCATACAAGCCACCGCTTTACTGAACAACAAACGAAGTAATATGAACATCTTTAATGCCTTTACCCTCTAAATTTGGCTGCTCTGGTAAAGTTAAACGCGCTACATTCAAAGCTTGATTCAGCAACACTTGCTTACCTTCAATCGTTTTAATCTCTTCGACTGTTTTAGTACTTAACAAAAGCAAAACCCTGCTGCGAATCACTGGCAAGTAGGTTTTAAGATTTTTTTGAGCCACCTCATCCGTTGTTTCATAAGCCAACGAAATTTGGACATAACGATCAATGTCGGGCGGTGCTAAGTTAACAATCATCTTCTCTAAATTAAAAAAAGGAACAGCGCTGCCGTTCTCTGAAGCATGGGCAGGTAAAGCAGACAACACCGAGAAGGCCACCATGAATGACAATTTTCTGAAACAAAAGGTCATAACGACTAATTCCAAGATAAAGACATGTTATTAATATGCATGAGCGGGTTCTCTGTAGGTCATCAAAGAACAGGGATTTAAATAGTCTATTTTTTTTATTTAATCTTATTTAACAATAAACAAAACAGAATAAACCAATGATTTTATTATGTTTTTATATCGACTCTCTTGAATTCAATCACCAGGTATACGCAATTTGAGCTATAGTTAAACATTCTGTTGGTGTTTGATTGTTTGTAGAAACTTATGACTAGTATTGTGTATTTTTTATTAGCAGCCGCATTGGCTGTACCTTTGTTCAAACGTTTTGGTTTAGGGGCCATTTTAGGTTATTTAGTGGCAGGCTTGCTGATTGGCCCTAGCATATTCGGATTAATCTCAGATCCCGAAAAAGTCCTACATTTTTCTGAAATTGGTGTCATTTTTTTACTTTTTGTGATTGGCTTAGAGCTAGAACCTAAAAAGCTTTGGTCCATGAAAAATCGTGTCATTGGGCTAGGCGCTGGGCAACTAACTGTAACTGCCTTTTGTTTATATGTTCTTTTTCATTATTTATTCCAAGTTACATTTGCACTCAGTGTTGTTATTGCAATCGCTTTGGCTTTGTCGTCTACCGCATTTGCAATTCAATTAATGGCCGACAAAGGGTTATTGGGTAAAACAGAAGGTCGTAATGGCTTTTCAATCTTACTGTTTCAAGATTTGATGGTAGTACCTATTTTATTTTTAACCGAAGTTTTATCTCCAAACTCCACGCAAAACAACCAAGAGGCATGGTGGTTGGCTCCTTTAGTTATTTCTGGACTCATCTTATTTGCTAAATATTTAGTCAACCCTGTGTTGCGTTTTATGGCTCGACATGGTGGTCGAGAAATTATGACTGTGGTTGCGTTGCTGATCGTGTTGGGGTCGGCTCAATTAATGCAAATTGCAGGTTTATCGGCAGGTATGGGGGCCTTTATGGCAGGCATGATGCTGGCAAACTCGTCTTTTAGGCATCAATTAGAGGCTGATGTTGAGCCGTTTAAAGGACTTACGTTAGGGTTATTTTTTATTTCAGTTGGTATGACCCTGAATCTGAGCTTAATTGTTGACAGTCCTTTTATCATCATTTTTGGTATGCTGGGTTTAATGATTTTAAAAGCAGCAATTATTACAGGGCTGTGTTTATTGGCTAAAATGTCACTGCAACAAAGCGTTTGCTTAGGTGTTTTACTCAGCCAAGGGGGTGAATTTGCATTTGTAATTGTGGCACATGCGCAGACATCTGGTTTAATGGATGCAAATACCTCTAGTTTGGTCAGCTTAGTTGTTGGTTTATCTATGGTAGCAACTGCCCCATTCTTAAATCAGGTAGAAAAATTATTAGGCGAAGACTCCATTCACCCTATCAATAGAGCCAGTCATGATACTAGGCCTATTGAAGAACCCGAAATTTTAATTCTTGGCTTTGGTCGTTTTAGCCAAGTGACTGCTCGAATTCTCAGTGCACACCAAATTCCCTTTCTAGCCGTAGACAAAGATCCACAACACATTGAATTTGTCAAAAAATTTGGAAGCAAAGTTTTTTATGGCGATGCCTCAAGAACAGAAATTCTCGAAGCTGCAGGGCTTGCCCGTGCCAAAGTTGTTTTAGTGGGTTTAAATCATCCGACAGCCTGCTTAGAAGTAGTCCGTTATATCCGAAAAAATCACCCAAAGATTCAAATTGTGACGCGTGCCCATAATCGCAATGATTATTTAACCTTGAAGGAGGCTGGTGCACAGGCGGTGATTCGGGAGTTGTTTTCATCGAGCGTTGAAGCATCGTATGAAACTTTGCGTTTAATTGGTTTTGCTGATTTAGCTGCCTTAGAAGCCACCAACAGCTTTCGCGAACATGACTTAGAAATGTTAGAGGAAAATTTAAAAGCAACGATGGCTAATAAAGAAAAAAGCCAAGAAGAAAAGCCTATTTACAATCAAAGTCTTGAGTTGGAAACTTTGTTTAATAAAGATCAGTCGCATTAAATCTGAAAATAAACTCCTACTCATTTGGGAAATAAACCCCCACCCCCTTTGGTTGCTGGGCTTGTGTCCGCGTATTTCCAACCGCAGTCGCACAAAACTGGGCGTGCT
>DIYC01000091.1:4284-13284 GCA_002428895.1 Burkholderiales bacterium UBA6064
ACTTCAATCGCCCAGAAACCAAATGGGGGTGGGGGTTATCAAACACAAGGCTGAAAAGGTGAAAGCCCCATATATGGGGCTTTCCATCTGGTGCAATCTTTCAGCTTGTTAGCGGAAGATGCGCATATCTCAATGAAGTAGTTGTTGAACTTTAAATCAAACAATGATAAAAATCAAGACTAACTAAAAAAATAAGGTTCCTCATGACTCTTGACCGTGCAAAACTACCCTACAGGCTCGCACTTGACCTTGGCACCAATTCATTGGGTTGGGCAATTTTACGACTTAAAAAAGATGAAGAACGATACAAACCGACTGCAATTATTAAAGCAGGTGTACGTATTTTTTCTGATGGTCGAAACCCCAAAGATGGAACATCAAATGCTGTAAAACGACGTGAAGCAAGGCAAGCGAGGCGGCGGCGTGATCGTTTACTAAAACGAAAATCACAAATGTTAATCCGACTCATACAATTTGGTTTTTTCCCTAAAACACTTGATGAACGAAAAGCCCTTGAACACCTAAACCCGTATAAACTTCGTGCTAAAGGTTTGAATGAGCAACTCACCGCATATGAATTTGGTCGCGCACTATTTCACATGAATCAACGTCGTGGATTTAAAAGTAACCGAAAAACAGACAGTAAAGAAAATGACAGTAGTGTGATGAAAGATACCATTAAACAAGTTAGCGCACAAATTGACCAAACAAATACGAGAACAATTGGTGAACTACTGTATCAACGACAACAAAATCAGCTAACAGTACGCGCAAGATATCGTGAACAACGTATTGTTACAGAGGGTAATAAGACAAAAATAAACAAAAGCTACGATCTTTATATTAACAGACAAATGATTGAAGATGAATTTGAAGTTTTGTGGGCAAAACAAAATTCATTTAATCCAACTCTATTTAATGAAGATGCGAAGTTGACACTCAAAGACACCCTTTTGTTTCAACGTAAATTACGAGCGGTGCGCCCCGGTCGCTGTAGCTTACTCCCAAACGAGCAACGTGCTGAACTTGCTTACCCAAGCGCACAACGATTGCGAATTTTTCAAGAAACAAATCACTTACGTATTCTGAATCAACAATTAAAGCCCGAACCATTAACACTTGAGCAACGCAACCTGATTACGGGTAGCCTAGAAAAAAATGGAAAATTAACGTTTACTGCAATCAAAAAAAAATTAGGACTTAGTAGCCAAACAAAATTTAATCTTGAAGACGATAAACGTACTGAACTTATTGGTAACAAAACAAGCTCGCTTCTCTCAGAAAAAGAATATTTTGACAAAGCATGGTTTGAATTTAATGCCAGCCTTCAAGATGAAATTGTTAAAAACTTATTAAACGAAGAAAATGAAAAAGAATTAATTCAATGGTTGTGCCAACACACTCAAATTAATCAAGAAACTGCAAAACGAATTGCCCAAGCCCCATTAATCACTGGGCACAGTGCTTTTTGCCTTATAGCAATTAAAAAATTACTAGACTGTTTGAAAGAGAATGTAATCACTTACGACAAGGCTGTTAAAGCCGCAGGTTATGAAGACCATAGCAAACTTAACTATTCAAATAGTGGTGAAATTCTTGAAAGCTTGCCTTACTATGGCGCATATTTGCAAAGGCACGTTGGTTTTGGCACAGGTGCAGTAAGTGATTCACCTGAAAAACGTTATGGTAAAATTGCAAACCCAACTGTTCACATCGGCCTAAACCAAGTGCGCCGAGTTGTAAATGCAATTATTAAGAAATATGGGCACCCTACCGAGATTGTAGTAGAACTTGCACGCGACTTAAAACGTAGCAAAAAAGAACGCGACAAAATCAGCAAAATGCAAAAACAAAACGAAATACGCAACAACCGTATTCGAACCAGCATTGCGCAGACCCTAAACATTTCAGAAAACCAAGTTAGCCGAAAAGACCTTGAAAAATGGATTTTATGGGAAGAGTTAAGTGCAGACCAAGCAGACCGAAAATGCCCTTACACTGGCGTTCAAATTTCGGCTTCTAAGTTACTAAGCCCTGAAGTTGAAATTGAACATATTCTGCCCTTTTCAAAAACACTTGACGACAGCCTTAACAACAAAACGGTGTCACTTAAAAGAGCAAACGCAGCTAAAGGGAACCAAACCCCTTGGGAGGCATTTGGCCAAGCAAACTCACTCGGCATTCACTATGACGAAGTCATTGAGCGTGCCAAAAATATGCCCAAAGATAAATTTTTTCGTTTTGCAGAAAACGGCATGGAACAATGGCTTCATGAGCACAAAGACTTTCTTGCAAGAGCACTTAATGACACACGCTACTTAAGCCGAATTGCAAAAGAATACCTACATTTAATTTGCCCTGACGAAAATCGCATTCATGTTATCCCTGGGCAAATGACAGAAAAACTCCGAGCAAAATTTGGTTTAAACCAGATACTTTCGGATAATGGAGGAAAAAATAGAAACGATCACCGCCATCATGCAATTGATGCGTGCGTTATCGGCGTGACTGATCGGGGGTTATTACAGCGGTTTGCAAATGCAAACCAACACGCCAAAGAAAAAGGTTTAGAAAAGCTTGTTGAAGAAATGCCTATGCCTTGGCCTACTTATAGAAATCATGTTGAACGTGCTGTCAAGTCGATTATTGTGAGCCATAAGCCAGAACACAATTTTGAGGGTGAGATGTTTGATGCAACTATTTACAACACTAATGGTTATAGTAAGAAAGCAGCAAAAATAAGAAAAGTTATTCCCTTCCCTATTCAGCAAGAGATTAAAACTCAAAAACCTTACTATGAATTAATTAGGCCTTCAACACAAAGACACAAAAACAAGCCATATAAAGGTTTACTAACAACAAGTAATTACTGCATCGAGATTTTTAAAAACGACGCAGAATGGGGCAGCGATGTTCTAAGCACTTTTGAGGCATATCAGGTTGTTAGTAAATATAAAAGCAAAGACGAAGGTTTTAAGCAACTTAGAAATAAAAAAAATGCTCAAAATGGTAAGCCACTTATTATGCGTTTATCAATTGGCGATTATGTTGTAGTCGAGCTTGAAAGAAAAAAATGCTTACTACAAGTTTTAAAAATCGACAGCAAGGGTAGTATTACCTTTATTAAACCCAACGAAGCGAATATAAGTGCAAGGTACAATGAAAAACTCAAAGCAGAAAAAAACAAAAAAGAGCAACAAAACTACGATGAAAAAGCTTTGAATGACGATTTTTTTCAAAAAGCGATGAATTGCAGCTCACTATTAAAAGGAAAAGCAAGGCAGGCAAAGATTTCAGAACTAGGAATACTCAATGACCCAGGTTTTAAAAATTAATTCATGATTGGTCGAATCATAGAAATTGCTGAAGACAAACGCCATTTATCACTTTATCGCGGATTTATGGTTGTAAAAGAAACAGGTGCTGAGTCAAAAGAAATTGGGCAAGTTCCAATCGACGACATCGCCGCTGTTATTGGCAATTCATATGGACTTAGTTATTCAAATAACTTACTTGTTGCATTCGCTGAACGTGGCATTCCTTTTGCTTTATGCGCTGCGAACCACAATGTAGCAGGTTTTTTACTTTCAACAAATGGTAATTTATATCAATCAAAACGAATCGAGGCACAAATTGCAGCCAAACAGCCCACTCACAAAAAATTATGGGCTGCCATTATTAAAAATAAACTTGAGCAACAAGCGTCCACCCTTGAAGCAATTAACCAACCCTCTGCGCCACTAATATACTTATCAAAAAAGGTTAAAAGCGGAGACTCTGAAAACCTTGAGGCACAAGGCGCAAAAAAATACTGGTCGCTCTTATTTCAAAACAATTTTAGACGTGACAAAAATGCTGACGGCGTGAATTCATTATTAAATTACGGCTACACCATACTGCGTGCAACAACAGCTAGAGCGGTAGTAGCAGCAGGGTTACACCCTAGCATAGGATTGCATCACAGCAACGACAGTAACGCAATGCGACTAGTTGACGATCTGATGGAACCATTTCGGCCAATGATCGATTTACAAGTCTGGTTACTGAATAAAGCAGGAAAAAACACTGTAAACCCAGAAACAAAACGCGCATTGGTCAATGTAATGTATCTAGACATGCAAACAACCAGTGGAGCAAGCCCTGTCATGATTTGTTTACAAAAATTAGCGACTTCCCTAGCCCAAATTTATCTCGGAGAACGTGATAAACTTGAACTTCCCCAAAAAAGAATACCCGCTATTTTAGCCGAAAATCAGTTTCAAGAATAATGTTGTCTGGTTACAGGCTTATGTGGTTAATTGTCATGTTCGATCTACCTGTTATGACAAAACAGGAAAGAAAGTCAGCGACCGAATTTCGAAATGCTTTACTAGATTTAGGTTTTGAAATGAGTCAATTTAGTGTTTACATGCGATACTGTAGCAGTTATTCACAAATTGACACCTACTGTAAAAGAGTTGAAAGCAATTTACCAAATGGTGGAAAAGTTAATATTTTACAGTTTACAGACAAACAGTATGAGCGAATCATTACTTACCGTGGAAAAACAAAAAACCCAGAAAATAAGTGTCCAGAGCAGTACCAGCTATTCTGAAGGGTATTTTCCTGAAAAGGGAAAGCAAAAAATTACAATTAAATCAATAATTTAATGCTTTCCTAGTTTACATCATTGAGATATGCGCAACAACCGGAACACGAGTCCTTATATTGTGATTTTATTATAAGTTTACATCATTGAGATATGCGCAACAACCGGAACGAAACGCTCTGCGAAGACAGCGGGTTAACTAGTTTACATCATTGAGATATGCGCAACAACCGGAACAATTGCTTGATACAAAAAGCTTGGAAAGTAGTTTACATCATTGAGATATGCGCAACAACCGGAACCGTACATGCTAACGCACTGTTTCGCGATCCAGTTTACATCATTGAGATATGCGCAACAACCGGAACTATTTTTAAACAGTGATTTTATTGCAAGAAAGTTTACATCATTGAGATATGCGCAACAACCGGAACAACAACTTAGCCCAATCTTGCTTTTTCCCGAGTTTACATCATTGAGATATGCGCAACAACCGGAACCGAATTTAGTTAGATGTCAGATTAAGTTAAGACTATTACAGTTTAAACATTCAAAACTTTTTCTCTAACCATTGATTAAGCTGCGCTTCTGTAATACCCAAACCAATCATAGCGCCCGCATGAAGTATGCTTAAATCAGCCAGTGTCATGGCTGTAAATTTTGCAGCGTCTTTTATAGTGTACTGTTGACAAAAATGTTCAATGAAGTCCTCTGCTTTCTTACCATGCAAGTTTTTCTGGACGACCAGCCCCATCACCTCTTTTCGCTGTTGCCGGTACTGAATGCGAAAGGCGTCAATTTCACCCAACGATTTTTTAACCACCCCATATTGCGCACAGGAACGTAGATAAGACCAAGAAAAAAGTTCCAGCATAGGCTCAATATTATTTTTTTCATAAAATGCCAACAACGCCGCAGTGTAATCTTCCCTTGAAACATCGATAAAACTCAACGGGCACAAATTTTCTTTGATAAAAGGGATATTACAGCTTAGGCGTGAGGTGCGCTTGTTAACATCTTCAAAAGCTTGCAAATAAGAAAGATGCACCAGCAAAAAAAAGCTTTGCTCAAACGGGTCTTCGATTTTTCGTGCTTTAAATAAAATAAGTTCAAATAATTCTTTAAGCTGATGGGGATTGTTTATTGGCTTATAAGTCGATTGCTCAATATCAACTTCAATCGATCGAACATTGCCACAAGCGTCTGGATTTGCCAGTAAATCCTGCGCAAGCAAATGGTGCAAATTGCGAATGGTTAGGCTGTTCAGTTCAATTTCTTGTGCATTTTCCACTAAAAATACGATGGCCTCTTTGTGGTTTAAAATCATTACAGCCTCTTCGTACACTTTGCCTTCCGCTGTAATGCCTTCTTCAACCAGCTTTTGGGTGTCAAGCTTAGAATAAGCATTACCCTCCAAGCGGCTGGAGTTATAGGACAAGTCGATGAGAAGTCGCTGGCAAATTTGCCGTGCATAAGTTCCTGCTGCTAACGTCTTATCAAAGCGTTTACCTTCTTTGAACAACTGCATTCGCAAGCTGTTAGGGACATACGCTGTTTTGTTTGAAACATAACTGTCCAATAATTCACGGTTATAGGACACTTTTTCGCGAGCATAACGAGGCGTGTCCAAAAATTTAAGAGATTTTTGGCTTTTTGAGCTAAAAATCTGCGATGACATGTCCGTTAAATGTCCCTTAATTTTTGTTTGAGACACATTGGAAGGGTAATACTTGGTCGCCTTTTTTTCCCCTTGTTTTGCAATAAGATTTGCATCCACAAGACGGGAAAGACGGCGCTGCAATGTCTTTGTATTGATAGAAAATTTCATGTACTCTGAAACTTTACCCCGAGACAAGCCTTCTGGGTTTTTCTGCAAAATGGCGATAATTTCTTCAATTTCTGCTTGTACCTTGGATACCATGCCTGTCTCTTAAAATGTCCTATAAATCAATCTACATGATTTATAGGACACAATCAACCAATTTATGAGACAAATAATAATTTAAGGGGCAATTAGGTCCTCTATAGTAAAGTAGTTGTCCACGAACCTGAATTATTTATTTGACCAACAAAGAGGGTGATATTTAATCACCAGGAATATTGAATCTCTGCAAGTGATTGACAGAAAAGCTAAAAAAGAGAATAATTAAGTCATTTGGCTAACTTTTTGAAAAGGCAGTGCAGATGAAAATATCAGGCAATGATTCAAACCAGAAACTAGAATCAACTACTGCTGACTTAGTCACAAGTAATCCAAGTCATAATTCGCCAAAATTAACAAGCGCAGCACGTAATTTATTTTCGAATTTGTTATTAAATTCTTCCCATTATAGCAAAAAACTTTTGCCTGCTGCCGCAAAAAACGGCGATGTCAAAGCGATTCATGAAATGCTGAAAAAACATAAATTTTCAGACCAAAAGATTTTCATCAGTATAAAAAATGCGTTGTCAAATGGTCAAACCGAGGCATTCAAAGTCTTGTTCCAAAAGGCTCAGGAGACAGGATTATCAAAAGCGATTTTTTTGAACTATCCAACCACAAAAAATGATAACGACAAATCACTGAACACATTACTTGCAATTGCACCCGAGTTTCCTGAGATTCGAAGCCTTTTAAGAGAAGCAGTTGTTGAAACTTATGCAAACCCAGATTCTAAACACGTTGCTCTCAAATTGTTAAACCACTTTGATGAAATCTTTCCTGCAAGCGATTCGATTGCTGGCCCTAACACAAGCGTTTTATACACAGTAGCTAAGCATGGAAATGCAGAGCTACTCAGGGAAATGCTCAAGCACCCTGTATTTTTTTATCAGGGAAAAATAGCTCATGAACAGGTATTTGAACATGAGGTAGAGATTAATCCCAGCCCAGGTACTTACTTTGACGAAAAGCAAACTGACACGAATAAAATCCGCTTTGTACAAAACATTTTGTTGGACATGATCGAAAAAGACGAGGTACCCTATCTAAATGATTTACCAAGGCTACTTCACGCTGAATTTAATCAGAACACAGACTTTTCTAAACAATTTGTTAGTCAGGTAGAAGCAAGTCAGGCGCGCCAAAAAAAGTCTATTCAATAACCTTTTTCGATTGGCTCTCTTCCTGCTCAATCATCTGCGTAATCCGCTGAGGTGATCCTGTTTTCCGTGCAAGCAACTGATAAGCAACCGGCACAATAAACAAAGTAAACAAAGTGGTCACAATCATACCGTATAAAATGACGACACCAATCACGATACGAGTTTCTGAACCTGCTCCGGTGGCTAACACCAAAGGCACGGCACCCGCAATGGTGGTTAAACTTGTCATGATGATCGGCCTAAATCGAGTGGCAGAGGCTTCAAGCAATGCTTCACTAAATTCGCGGCCTTCGTCGCGTAATTGATTTGCAAACTCGACAATTAAAATGCCATTTTTAGCAGCTAAACCCACCAGCGTAATTAAGCCAATTTGCGAGTAAATATTCAGCGAATTGCCTGTTAAGTAAAGGCCAAGTAAACCACCACCTAAGGCCAGTGGTACGGTGAGCATAATCACGAAGGGGTGAACGTAACTTTCAAATTGTGCCGCTAAGACTAAAAACACAATTAAAACACCCAACCCAAACACAAATAAAATTGATTGTCCTGAACCAATAAAATCTCGACTTTGGCCCTTGTAATCGATAACAACTTTTGGGGGTAAGTGTTCCTTCACCAAAGATTCTAAATAATTTAATGCTTCCCCCAAACTATAGCCTTCATCTAAATTAGCCTCGATAGTGATTGATCGAATGCGATTAAAGCGGGACAAACTTTCGGCTGCCCCATACTCGTGAATGCTGACCAAATTTGAAAGGGGAATGAGTTGCCCTGTTCGTAATGAACGAACATAAATGTTACTGATGTCTGCAAACGAGTTTTGATCTTCCAGAATGCCTTCAACAATCACGTCATACTCTTCACCATCATCGAGAAAGGTGGTGATATTGCGCCCTCCCATCATCGTTTCCAGCGTGGAGCCAATTTCCGACACGGTAACTCCTAAATCGGCAGCACGATCATAGTCCACATTCAAATCAATTTGTGGGCGCGTTTCTTTGTAATTGCTGTCGATCCCATTTAAACCAGGGTTGGATTCTTCAATTTTTTGAAGCAAAATGTCGCGCCATTGGGCCAGCTCTTCGTAAGTAGAACCGCCAATCACAAACTGCACTGGCTTACTCGTTGAACCGGCCAAGCCTTGCCGCATTACAGGAAATGCACGCACCCCAGGCAAATCAGCCATAGATTGTCTAATTTCTTGCATAATTTGCGCTGCTGGTCGACGACTTGCCCAATCATTTAAAATAATAATTGCAAGGCCGTTACTAAAGTTCTCGATATTACCAAATGCACGCGGCGCGCGCACGGACAAGCGATTCACTTCG
>DIYC01000091.1:13427-14619 GCA_002428895.1 Burkholderiales bacterium UBA6064
CTTTTCGACATACTTCATGAGGCGTTGCTCAATTTCTGTCATGTATTCTTCCATGTAAGCGTAGCTAGCGCCTTCAGGCCCATTCACTGTAAGAAAAATGGCGCCTCGGTCTTCAGTCGGAGTAAATTCTTGCTGAATTTTTGGGTAAATAACAACTAGACCAATCAACATGAGTACAAATAAGAGTATCATCAACATGGGCTTAGCCAAAGCTAGTTTTAGGGCTTGCATGTAGCCCTCTTTCACTCGATGAATTACAGCATCAATACGACCCACCACGTTAAAACGAGCTTGACTAGGCGTATTGGACAACAGCACTTTCGAGGACAACATGGGACATAAGGTCAGCGCAATAAATGCGGAAAAACCAACAGCCGCTGCAATGGTAATGGCAAATTCAGTAAAAAGCCGACCAATGTTACCTTCTAAAAAAATAATCGGAACAAATACCGCAACCAGCACCAAAGTAGTGGCCACGACTGCAAACGCAACTTGACGAGCACCACGATACGACGCAATAAGCGGGGATTCACCATACAGCTCGATACGACGCACAATGTTTTCTAGCACCACAATGGCATCATCGACCACTAAACCAATTGCTAATACCAAGGCCAACAAAGTGAGTAAGTTAATTGAAAAACCAGCAACATACATCACAATAAATGTTGCAATTAACGAGACAGGAACTGTCACTGCAGGAATTAACATGGCACGCAGGCTACCAAGAAATAAAAGCATGACCAATACAACACACGCAATAGCGAGAAACAAGGTGAGATACACCTCTTTAATCGAAGCCTCGATAAATACAGCAGCATTGTAACTGTCTTCAATACTCATGCCATTGGGTAAGTTTTTATTCAGCTTTTCTGTGAGCGCAATCACGCTGTTGGCGACGTCAATCGTATTGGCGGTAGACTGTTTAATGACACCAATGCCGACCATTGGCACTCCGTTACCACGAAAAAAAGTGCGACTTTCAACTAAATCCAAAGCCACATTCGCAATGTCACCTAAACGAACAAGATAACCACCTTGCCCTTGAGCTATGACTAGCTTCTTAAAATCCTCAGGGGTTTTAAAATGACGGTCTACGCGAGCTCGAAATAATCGTTGATCAGATTCTAGCGTACCCGCAGGCAATTCAAGGTTTTCAGTACGCAAAGCCCGTTCTACATCGGACACGCTG
>DIYC01000091.1:14823-21438 GCA_002428895.1 Burkholderiales bacterium UBA6064
GTTCGTTCTACATCGGACACGCTAATTCCGCGTGCCGCCATCTCTTGGCGATTAAGCCAAATTCGCAGCGCATAATCTTGTCCTCCTCCCAAGCGCACACGAGCTACCCCATCAAGAGTCGAATATTGTTCAACCAAAAAACGTCTCGCATAGTCAGTCAGTTCGGGGACGCTCATGGTTTCACTAGTTAAATTTCGCCAAATAATGACATCGTCGTTACTGTCCACTTTTTGCACTTCGGGGGGATTCGCTTCTTCAGGCAAATTATCAGCAATACCTGAAACTCGGTCTCGCACATCATTAGCGGCTGAATCGATGTCGCGTTCTACCGAGAACTCAATGGTGACGGCAGACCTACCGTCTTGCGAAGATGATTCGATTAATTGAATGCCCTCAATGCCTGCGATACGCTCTTCGATGATTTCAGTAATCCGCGTTTCAACAATATTGGCGGGCGCTCCGGGGTAACTAACCTCGACTGTAACAATGGGCGCATTAATATCGGGATATTCACGCAATGACAAACGCTCGTAAGCCACTAAGCCAAAAGCAATCAGCAACAGCGAAAGCACGCTGGCAAACACTGGGCGTTTGACTGAGACATCGGAAAGAATCATGCTATTGGCTCATTCACTGGGGGTTATTTAACAGTTGCTTCAACGTTTTTTGACCATCATCTTCTGCTTTAATCACCACTGCTCTACCTGGGCCAAGACGCAAAGTGCCATGGGTAACAATTTTTTGACCAACCTCTAGCCCACTGATCACTTCAGCAAATCCTTTTTTCCGTGCACCCAACATAATTTCAACCCGACTCACTTTGATTGCCTCGGGTTTAGACTCGTCGATCGCATACACAAACAATTTCCGGCCTTGATTCAAAATAGATTCTTCGGGTATGACCAGTGCTTGACGCACATTATTGTGTAACTCAACACGCATTAGCAAACCTGGTAATAATTTTTTGTCAGGATTTTTAATAAAAGCACGTACAGAAATAGATCGAGTCATTGGGTCAACGCGACTACTCACACTGAAAATTTCGCCCGAAAATACGTCATTTGGCCAAGCACTAG
This sequence comes from Burkholderiales bacterium UBA6064, assembly GCA_002428895.1. Taxonomy (GTDB): domain Bacteria; phylum Pseudomonadota; class Gammaproteobacteria; order Burkholderiales; family Burkholderiaceae_B; genus Limnobacter. Next base: position 15,900 of record DIYC01000091.1, read on the forward strand.
TTTTAGCGTTGATAACATGACCTTTTTTAAGCGACGATAAAAAAAGTTCGGGGACCGAAAAATCAAGTTTCATCACACTGTCATCATCGATGGTCGTAATTAACGTACCAGGTTGAGACAATGCACCCACGCTAATATTACGCAAACCGACAATACCATCAAAGGGGGCAACAATTTTACGTTGTTTAATTTGCGCCTCGATCGCATTTAACCGCGCTTGTGAAGTTTGTAACTGCAATTGTTGTGCATCTAGTGCAGCTTGAGAAGCTGCGCCCCGACTTGTTAAAGGCTTTAAACGTTCCACTTGTTTTTTTGCCTCGGCCAACTGGGCAAGCTCTTCGGCTTTTAACGCCAATTCTTGACTACTATCCATTTCAACCAAGAGGTCGCCTCGTTGAACACGTTGACCATCAGTAAAATAGATACCAGTAATCATTTCTGTGACTGAGGAAGTAAGCGCCACATTTTGAAACGCCTGCACCGTACCCAAGGCTTCTACTTGATCAACAAATTCTTGTTGTTTTACTGTAGTCACAAAAACAGGTACAGGTGCTTGTTGCGCATGGCTTAATTGAGGCTGTACACCACACAAAAACACAAAACAGGTTACAAACCAATAAGACATTGTTTTCAAATTAACCACCTATTCTACGTTTAATTGAGCAATTCAGAAGTGTACTCATTCAAATTTAAATTACCGCCAATTGCCCGAATGAGTTGAATGCGCAGCGCAACCAAATTGAGTTGTTGATTCACGAGATCACGTTCTAAAGCACGTAATTCTTGCAAGGCACTTAGCACGGGCAAATAATCATTCACTCCTTGAGTGTACAAAACTTCTGTTTCCGCAAAAGTTTCTAGCAGCAAAGTTTTACGAGTTATTAAGCGTTTTATCAATTCACGCTGTTTTTGTTCTTGAACCAGTGCATTTTCAACCTCTTCAACTGCTTGAAGATACAAACCCGTAAAGCGAGCAAGCTGTTCTTCATAAATGGCTTTATTTTCTGCAATAACAGCTTTACGCTGCCCCCAATCAAGTAAAGGTTGAACAAAATCGGCCATTAACATTGATAAGGGGCCCACATAATTGCGAGTACGAGTATTCACAAAACTGGCACTCAGAGAGATTGACGGCAAACGTTCAGCAATGGCCTGAGCAATTTCAGCATCCGCAGCAATCAGCTCGGCCCGAGCAGAAAGTAAATCGGGGCGCTGTAACAGCAACTGTGCAGGTACTCCTAGCGAAGGTAATTGATTTGAAAAGTCGAGCGTTTCTTGTTCAGTGATGCGATTTTTTCCGTCAGGAGGAATACCCAACAATACATCGAGCCTATTTTCAAAGATTTGATAATCGCTCTCAGCCATTGGAATTAAACTAAAACTGTCTTGAATTCGGCTTTTTTGTTGCAATACCTCGACTTTAGTGCCAACCCCAGATTCGAAGCGTAATGTCAGCAAATCAAGTAGCTGTTGATCAGTTTGCACTTGTTGATTCAGCAAGACCAACCTATTTTGCGCAGCCACCGCACTAAAATAAGTGTTTGCAACTTCGGCACTGAGTAACAACTTGAGTGCATGTATGTCATAGGCACGAGCCAATGCGCGAAATTCTTCAGCTTGCGTGGCTGCACCGAAGCGGTTTGATAAATCAACTTCCCAACTTAATTCGGCACCTAATGAACTTAGGCTAGATTGAGATTGTCGGCTTTGCCAATTTTTTGACGCTTCTGCTTCAAATGAAATTTGTGGGAACAGTGCACTGCGTGTTTGTTGTAATAATGCTTGGGACTGCTTAAACCGCGCCACCACCTCAACCACGTTCAAATTGTCGCTCAGCGCTTGCTGAATTAAACAATTAAGAGATTCACGATTAAAACTAAGCCACCACTCAGAATTTACTTCCTGTTGATCCTCTAAATTTGCTGTACCGGCTTGATAAAAATGGGTAATAGGTACAGCGACAGTAGGATTTTGATTAATCGTATAGCTTGCACACCCAGCAACAAAGGCTACACTTGAAACCACAAGAAACAGTGGATTAACGAACAATAATTTAAACATGCTCAAAGTTTAACCCACAAATAAAAAACGAAAAATAAATACAGCCAAAACTTTCAAACAAATTAAGCAACAAGCGCAATAAACCAATGGCTTGGATGAATCAAAATATACAATTTTTAGTGTATTCGGTAGCTTCGTTAATCGACCAATCAGTTTTATTTTTTTGTTTCATTTGAGTACACCACTCTGGGCTACCTACCGTAGGCGCACAAGCAGACAAAACCAAAATTCCCATCAACAGACCAAACACTTTGAGCATGAAACACCCTATTCGTTAAAATGAGTCTCGATTTTAAACAGTTTCAAAAATCGAGGCAATAGCCATTTACTCAACAAATTTGTCTCAAAATAAAAATGCAAATGCTTTAAAAGAAAAACCACCCGAAGAATAGAGAATCATCAATAGAGATTTGATACACTAGGCTACCTCAAATGAGAGATGACACATGAAATTTTTACACAGCATGCTAAGAATTAGCAATATCGACGATTCACTTCACTTTTTTTGTAATTTACTAGGTTTAAAAGAGATACGACGCTATGACAATGAACAAGGGCGATTTAGTTTGATTTTCTTGGCGGCTCTCGGTGATGAACATCGCGCGAAAGAAGACAAAGCCCCAATGGTTGAACTAACTTTTAATTGGCCTAATGAAAACGGTGAGGTTGAGCAATACACCGACGGGCGCAATTTTGGCCACTTGGCATTTGAGGTAGACAACATTTATAGCTTATGTCAGCACCTTAAAAACAATGGTGTTACCATTAATCGACCACCACGTGATGGTCGAATGGCGTTTGTTCGTAGCCCCGACAACATTTCAATTGAACTGCTTCAAAAGGGCGAAGCGCTTGCTCAACAAGAACCTTGGGCCAGCATGGAAAATGCTGGCACCTGGTAATCACTCAGTCAGTTTAGTGATTTAGAATTTGACTTAAAAATAACTTGCTACGTTCATGCTCTGGGTTATTGAAAAATTCATAGGGTGTGTTTTCTTCAATAATCTGACCGGCATCCATAAAAATAACTCGATCTGCAACGGTTTTTGCAAAACCCATTTCGTGGGTTACACAAAGCATGGTCATACCATCTTGTGCCAACGAAATCATCACATCGAGCACTTCTTTAATCATTTCAGGGTCGAGCGCAGAAGTGGGTTCGTCAAATAACATGACATCTGGATTCATGCACAATGATCTAGCAATCGCAACACGTTGCTGTTGACCGCCCGACAATTGACCAGGATACTTCATAGCTTGTTCAGGAATGCGAACACGCTCAAGAAATTTCATGGCAATATTTTCCGCTTCTTGACGGGGCATTTTTTTAACCCAAATCGGCGCAATCACACAATTTTCTAGAACAGTTAAATGCGGAAATAAATTGAAATGCTGAAATACCATGCCAACATCACGTCGCACTGCTTCAACATTTTTAATGTCGTTGGTTAAAGGCACACCTTTGACAATAATGTCACCTTTTTGATGGCTTTCAAGCCGATTAATACAACGAATCAAAGTTGATTTACCCGAGCCCGAAGGGCCACAAATCACAATCCGTTCACCCTTTTTAACTTGCAAATTAACATTTTTGAGCACATGAAATTGCCCGTACCATTTATTCACGTCACGCATTTGAATCATGACTTTTGAGTTGTTAATCGCTTCTTTGATTTGCATCGTAACCCCACTTAAGCTGCTAATGAATGATCTGTTTTTAATTTTTTCTCGAGATGCTGACTATAACGCGACATCAAAAAGCAAAACAACCAAAATATAAAACCTGCAAAGAAATAGCCTTCAGTTGAAAAGCCAATCCATTCTGGGTCGTTAGTGGCGGCTTGCACAATGGCCAGCAAGTCAAACAATCCAATAATTAAGACTAACGAAGTGTCTTTAAACAATGCAATAAAGGTATTGACGAGACCAGGTATCATCAACTTTAAGGCTTGTGGCAACACAATCAAAGTCATTTTTTTCCAATAACTCAAAGCCAAAGAATCGGCTGCTTCGTATTGGCCTTTAGGTATAGCCTGTAAACCACCACGAACCACCTCTGCAATATAAGCCGATTGGAACATCGTGATACCGATCAGTGCACGCACTAATTTATCGAAGCTCATTTCTTCAGGAAAAAACAAAGGTAACATCACCGAAGCCATAAATAGCACCGTGATTAAAGGCACGCCGCGCCACACTTCAATAAATACCACTGAAAAAGCACGTACAATTGGCATCTCAGATTGTCGACCCAGAGCCAACAAAATACCAAACGGCAAAGACGCAGAAATACCAACCACGGCCAAAACCAAAGTTAAACTAAGACCGCCCCATTTATGGGTTTCAACTTCAGTTAAGCCAAATGCACCGCCATTGAGCATGTAAAAACTAAAGATAGGAAACAACAACACCGCAAACATTGCCACATATTTTTTTGCAGGCAACTTGGGTGACGCCAACCAAAGCAATAAGGCTACAAGAACAAAGAAAAGCAAATCAAGTCGCCACGTTTCTTCACTAGGATAAAAGCCATATAAAAATTGATCGATCCGCTGAATAACAAATACCCAGCAGGCACCATCAGTACTACAGTCTTGACGTGTTTCTCCTATCCAATGAGCATCTAAAAAAGCCCAATTTAAAACAGGCAATACATAATAAAAAAAGAGCGCGACAATCACAAGGGTTGCAATTGAATTACCAACTGAATTAAATAAATTTTTTCTAAGCCAACCTAAAACACCTAAAGTGTTTTGAGGTGGCACAAGAGTAGGTTGCAAGTCATATTTCATAATTAATTACCGTAACATCCAATAAATTATCTTTGTACTAAAGCCATGTGACGGTTATAACGATTCATAAGGAATGAAGTAATCATACTGATCGTTAAAAACACAGCCATGGTCATGGTGATAATTTCCATCGCTTGCCCAGTTTGATTAAGTGTGGTTCCTGCAAAAACAGCAACCAAGTCGGGATAACCAATCGCAGTAGCTAACGATGAATTTTTAGTTAAATTCAAGTATTGACTTGTTAAAGGCGGAATAATAACGCGCAAGGCTTGAGGAATTACAATTAACTTCAAAATTCGCCCTTTTGATAAGCCAACTGCCTTTGCCGCTTCAACTTGGCCTTTTGGCACTGCCAAAATACCTGCACGCACAGTTTCTGCAATAAATGCAGCGGTATAAATAGTGAGCGACAGCCACAACGCAGCCAGTTCAGGAATTAAATTCATACCACCTTGAAAATTAAACCCAGTTAACTCAGGATAGCTCCAGCTTAGTGGCTGACCATTGGCAAAAAAGATAACGGCTGGAAGAACAATTAGTAAAGCCAGACTAATTGAAAATGTTGGCAAAACATGACCTGTTTGTATTTGACGTTTTTTTGCCCATTTTAAAAAAACAACAATTAAAACGACCGCAAATAAAAGTGATGCCAAGACATTTGTGAAGCCAGCTTCAGGGACAGGCGA
>DIYC01000091.1:21613-23155 GCA_002428895.1 Burkholderiales bacterium UBA6064
AGCCAGCTTCAGGGACAGGCGAGGGTAAATATAAACCGCGAACATTCAAAAAAGCAGCACCCAGTTGGATACTTTCACGTGGCTGCGGTAAAGTTCTAAGAACGGCATAATACCAAAAAAAGATTTGCAACAACAACGGTAAATTTCTAAAAATTTCAATGTAAGCCGATGACAATTTTGCAATCAACCAATTGTCAGACAAACGCCCAATACCAATTACAAAACCAAGCAAAGTCGCGAAAACAATACCTAAGACTGACACCAATAAAGTGTTAAGCAAACCGACAAAAAAAGTTCGGCCGTAGGTAGAGGCTTCTGAATATTCAATCAGTGACAAAGGAATAGCAAAGCCAGCTTCTCGGGTTAAAAAATCAAACCCAGTTGATATTCCCCTTTGCTGCAAATTTGTTAGAGTATTCGAAATAATAAATGCACCAAATGACAGCAACAAGACCACCAGTATGACTTGAAACACAAAGGCACGATTACTAGGGTCATTCAAAAATTTGGTTTTAGGTTTAGATTCGGTTTTCAAAATTTTAAATTCATCGACAGCGGACATAAGGAAACTTCTTATAAACAAGTATGGGGCGAGCCAGTCGCCCCAAAAAAGCAAATAGAATTATTGATTATCGAACAGGTGGAGCATACATAATGCCACCCTTGTTCCACAAACGGTTAATACCACGATCAATATTTTGCGGTGAATTTTTGCCCATATTGCGGTCAAATGATTCTCCGTAGTTACCTACCGTTTTAATGATTTTGTAAGCCCAATCATCGGGTAGACCCAAACCTTTACTTAAACCTTGCTCTTTACCGAGTAAACGACGAACTTCTGGACTTTCGCTATTGAGCATTTGATCCACGTTGGCTTGTGTAACACCAAGTTCTTCGGCGTTGATCATTACATTTAATGACCATTTAGCAATATCAAACCACTGCTCGTCACCTTGACGAACTACAGGACCTAAAGGCTCTTTTGAAATCACGTCAGGCAAAGCAACCACGGAAGCTGGGTCTTTCATACGAGTACGCAAACCATAAGCTTGTGACAAATCGGTACTAAATGCATCGCAACGACCTGTATCAAATGCTGCAGCAACCTGCTCGTTGGTATCAAAGACAACAGGGGTAAATTTTAGATCATTGCTGCGAAAGTAATCAGCTAAATTAAGTTCGCTCGTAGTGCCAGATTGAACACAGATAACAGAACCATTGAGGTCTTTTACGCTTTTAACACCCAAGTCTTTTTTGACCATGAAGCCTTGACCATCGTAATAGTTTACGCCAACAAAATTAAGGCCTAATGAAATGTCACGGGTAAATGTCCATGTAGTAGCGCGAGCCAACACATCAATTTCGCCAGAGGCCAAAGCAGTAAAACGTTCTTTAGCATTCAAAGGAACAAACTTGACTTTATCGGCACTTCCCAATGCGGCGGCAGCCACTGCGCGACAATAATCAACATCGAGGCCTTTCCAATTGCCTTTGCTATCTGGTACAGAAAAACCAGGAACACCCGACGTAACGCCACACTGC
>DIYC01000147.1 GCA_002428895.1 Burkholderiales bacterium UBA6064
GGTAAGGTGCTAATCAGGAAAAAGTATCACTCAAGTTCTTAGGTTGATAACCTGTTTTGTGAAGCCATGCCATTGTTCTACGCAAGCGAGTCAACTGATTTTTGCGCTCTGCATACGCTAAAATTGTTACCGAAGGGAACACACCTGGGACTTCTGAATTACCTTTTCCAGTTCGGAACAAATAGCCTTGAATGCGGTTGTTTATTCCTTTCTGGGCAACGCCAAAGAGAACAACCTGTCCTTCATCAAAGACCTTCACCGGGCCTTTTTTTGAAGCACCAACTGATTGATGAAAGCCAAACATCACCGCGCAACGAAGCCCGGTTTTCTTTAACTCTTGAACCGCTGTTTTCATCAAAGAAATATCTCGCAAATACCCCAAAATATGAAAACCAGCATCATGATTCGAATGCCGACAATTCCCGCACCCATAATTTACCCTCCTCTGTATTCTTGCAATGCACTCAGCGAAAGATTACGCACTTTCTGAGCCATATCTGGTGGCAACGCTACTGTCACCAAAGACCAACCCTCAGGGCATTGTCGTTGTTCTAAGTACTCTTCAAAATATCGCTTTGCCGCACGACTGGCGGCCTGCCTTGTAACATCAAAAAACGCCCTACGTCATGAGCACTGTGACCTTTTACCAGTATCATTTTGGCCATATCCCGAACTCTTTCTTGTCCACCAATCAACGAATGCACTTCGTTGAACTGATCAAGAGTCAATCGCTTTTCGTAGTGATTTTTTCGCATTGTTATCGAGCTCGAATGTGAAGTTTCCTTCGGTTGTATGTAAGATCAAAAGCCCCGTCTCATTCAATGAGGCAGATTTTAGAACAATCGGCAAGTCTTCATCAGAGACACCTGACTCACCTGAATCAACAGCTTTCTTTGGGCCTCGTTTCGCATGCGAAACACCCTTTTCAACATCAACATCTTGCAATAGCTCGTTCTTTTCATCTTCAGAAAAGTCATCATTCACACCCTTTAAGATTGATTTTTTCCCCTTTCTCTCGATCTCAACCTGCTTACGCAAACCTGTTCTTAAGCTGGGGTCTTCATCCCAACGTTGCACCAAAGCCAGCGCATTCTCTTTACTTTCTTCCGCAAGTAAAGCCAGGTTATAAATCGCATCCACATCAGATGAATAGCCCGATTGAATAAAATCGAGCACGAAGTCTGGCGACTTGCTAATTTTCAGGCATTTTGAGACAAAACCCTTTTTAGTATTTTTATCTCGCTTGCCGAGAATTCGGGCAGCTTCAGCGGTGCCAATGTCTTCCGCCAACGCTGAAATAGCCACTACCTCATCGAGCAAGTCCATGTCCTCGCGATCGATGTTTTCAATCAGCGCAATCGCTCGGGCTTGAGTGTCATCCAATTCTCTTACGATACAAGGCACCGCTTCTAACTGAGCAATTTGAGCAGCCCTCCAACGTCGTTCCCCTGCGATAATCTCAAACCGTGTGTCATTAAACACCCGAACGATAATTGGTTGAATGATGCCCTGCTCTGAAATTGACTCGGCAAGACCCTCCAAACCTTCTTGAGAAATATGTCGCCGTGGTTGATACTTACCAGGCTGCAAAAGCCCCACTTTTATCATTTCAATCGATTCGCCTTCTTTGGGTGCACCGTCCAATTGTGCGGCCAAAGAATCAATATCGCTAAAATCCATAAATTCACTCATTGCTTAACCTCAATTTTTGTATTTTCAATAATCCACTGCATGGCAGCTTTAACTTCTTTAGCAGCTGTTCTAGCTGAGCCAGTAGATGCCTTATACCAAACAGGTTGCTTTCTGCGTGCAGCCTTAGCAATGGCTGACCGAAATCCTATAGTGTGAGGAATAACATATTTGGCCAACTTCTCTTTTAGCTGTTCAACCGTCTTGTTTTGATCACTGTCACGCTTATTCCATTGGTTGATCAAAAGCCCCAAAAACTGAAGCTTTGGATTATGTGATTTCTTGACTTGTTGAATCCGCTTAAACAACGAGCTGACCCCTTTGATGCTATACGCATCTGGCACAATCGGTGAGAATGCAAAATCAGAAGCAATTAAAGGCGCTAACATCGCAAAGCCCATTGTTGGTGGCGTATCAATCACAATCAGATCAAATTGAGCAGCCAATTCATGCAACCTCAACCGAAAAACCGAAGCGGCTTCAACCGGATAACGCTCGATTGAAAAGAGATCATCTGTAGCAAACACCAAACCCAAACCTGGCTGAACCTCAAAAACGGGTTTGGCCTCTTGCTCTTTGAATAAATCAGAAGCAGTCTCAAAACTCTCACATGCCCCTTCAACGACGAAGTTATCTCCTGCATTACCTTGAGGGTCTAGATCAATTAAACAAACTCTGGCACCCATCTCGTGCGCCATATTAACCAAAGAGACTGCGCCAGTTGTTTTGCCAGCGCCGCCTTTATGAATCGCACAGGTAATAATTTTTCCTCTCATGCCGCTACCTTCTCATTTAAATACTAGTATAAATTTTCAAATACTTATTGTAAACACCAAGGTAAACATTTTGACCGGAAAAGCAAACATGATTCCGTTCTGTGTCTACAAAAAATGTATCAATCTTTCTTCTGCATCCAGTGCCCTCCTACTCCTTTCATCGAAAAAATAGTCATTCAAAACTTTGTTCTTTAGTGAGCCTCGGGGGATACGAGGTGGAAGCCCGTGCAATTCTGTTGGCTACAGTCAAAAATATTTTTGAATGGATCGTCATGAAACCCTCTCTATATTGGAAAAATAAAAAATGTGTTCTTCGGAGCCGCCTCGAAAATCCGAAAGAGCAAAGAGGACATGGCGCAAAATCACATACGCAAGCCACAGTCCGACCAAAGGAACGAAAGGAGGAACCGTGTGAGAATGTGTCGAAGGGCAATCTTTTGCCGTAGACGATTTGATCTAGGATTCAAAAAAGGAGGCCGATAAAGCACAAATTTTCTGAAAACAGAAGAGAGTTGATTGATCAATTAATTCACTTTGATGACGAGACTTAGGGTAGTTTTGGTTCCATTTCGCATGCGAAATACTCACAAAGATATCTGTGTGCGTAACAACGAGAACCACAGTTCGCAACGTCAAAGAACAAACAAGGCTTAACGCCTTAAATCAATAACGATTGACCTTGAAACTTGACGACATACGCAAATAGCGTATAATTTTACAATGAAAGCAACATTTATCGAATTACCCGCTTTTGAGCGTTACCGAAGTGATTACCTATCTGACGATGGTTACAGAGAGCTTCAACAGATGCTTCTTGAAAATCCAGAGGCAGGAGCTCGAATTCAAGGTACGGGTGGCCTTCGTAAAATTCGCTTCAAAGATGAAAATCGACAAAAGGGGAAACGCGGCGGAATTCGTGTAATTTATTATTGGCAAAACGATTTAAAACATTTTTGGTTATTTACCATTTATAACAAAGATGAAATGGATGATTTAACCCCTAAACAACGCCAAACACTTTCTGATTTACTATCAGAAACGCTCAAAAAAGGATGTTGAGATGAAAAGAGACCTATTCTCAGAATTAAACGAAGGCTTTGATGCCATTAAAAAGCATCAAAAAGGAAAATTAACCCTAAAAAGCCAGATAGTTAAAAAAACATCAGCTCCATTGCTAAAAAGTGAGGAAATTATTGTCCTTAGAGAAAACCTTAATTTGTCTCAGGCTGTCTTTGCTAACTATCTTCGCATTAACAAACGTACCCTAGAAAACTGGGAGCAAGGTCGGGCCAAACCCAATGCACAAGCAGCAACACTGATTAAAATGGTTCAAAAATACCCAGACACCATTAAACGGTTAGACAATATCTAAAAAATCAAATTGAGAATGGCAAACTGCGTGAATTGATTTCAAAAAATTTTAGGGTGTTCAAAATTCTGTCTCACGAAACTAGCGCACTTAGCTTGCTCTACCCCTTGCATATTCCAGCGAAATTGGCCGCCCATTTCAACTCAAATTAATCACCAACTTTTGAAAAACTGCTTAAAACAATCGAATAAAAAGCATCATCGAATCAACAGGTGATTCTTTAAAACCATATTTTTGATAAAAACTTTTTGCATTTTCATTCAAGGCATGCACCAAGAGCGCTCGAACTCCAACATTTTCAGCAACGGCTTTGCAACGCAACACCGCATCTTTTAATAAACTGCTACCCAGTTTAAATCCTTGTGCCTGCTTATCCACCGCTAAACGACCCAGTACCATGACGGGTATTGGGTCTGGCATATTACGACGGATGTTTGATGACGCTTCAGCATGCGCAAGTGCACCAGCGGCAAGCGCATAAAAACCATAAACACGACCTGCTTCATCCGCACATACAAAAGTTCTACTGGCTCCCAATTTCTGATTAGCAAGTGCTTTACGTTTAAGCCAATCGTCTAATGAAGATTCCCCTGAAAAAAAGTCTTGTGTTTGATGATGTTCATTCAGTGGTTTGGGCTCAAGAAGCGTCAAGCTCATTGTTTTGGCTTTTTTGTCCAGGGTGGCGTAACCGCCATTAACTGATTAAGGCCTTGATTAAACTCTTCAGGTGCATCTAGTAACGCCACGAAAGACTGATACTGTTGATCACTCAACTGGAAATATACCTGATCAAGGATAACTGCCTTGGCGCGTTCACAGGCAGCTTCTAGCATAAAATCAGAACGATTTTTACCAAGTATTCTGGCGGCATGATTGATTAAATCCCGTTGACCAGGCTCAACACGCAAATTAATTGAAGCATCACGCATAACACCCTCATGTGTAGCCAATAGACACACAAATACTATCGTTTTGTGTATCTGTTGTCAATACATTGATTTTTTACTCATTAGGGCTAAAAATTCAGGCTTTTGGTATCAAAATCTGAATAAATCCTTTATGTGAAAAAAACACAAACCAATAATTAGTCAAACTGCTCTGCCCCGCCATTCAATTTGTTTCAAATTCCCGCAGCTGCATTAATTAATAAACAATTCACTAAATTTGGTTCACCAAGGCCAACGAAACCACTTTCTCGGTCATCAACGGGGCTGTTTTAATCAACATTAAGCTTAAAGTTTGAGTTATTTGCTACTAACAACAGCGCTTCTTCTAGCAAACCATCATCATGTGGTTGCATCACATTGTCTTTTATATCTTCATTGACAAGCCACGAAACATCAATCAGTTTTCTCATATACTCATCTAAATCTGAATATTTGGAACCTACCTCAAAATCAAGAAATTTTGCAACCTCACCCAATGAAATTTGTCTGAACTTAAACAACATCGCAACAACATAAATATGAACATCATGCTCAAATTGATGACTGATCAACGCATTTTTAAAAAGAAGATAAATGAATTTTTCTTCCTTGGTTGACCACAACTGAACTAATAAACTTTCAACCTCCTCACTAACATCAAAATCTTGATCATAGACTGAAGATGCTATTTGAATCGACTTTGAAGTCGAGTTTTCGACCAAAAATACATAAGCAAGTTGCTTTAATAGTGCATTTTCATTTTTGAATTTGAGATTATTTACCATTATCGAATACCATTAGTCACTCTATCAGCCGGAAACCTAGGAGGAATGTTTTCGTAAGGAGCATTGATTGTCCTAGTTCCAGTCCATTCATCTGGGAACTGCCTTTCTGCGCCAGCTTTTCCAATATGATTTTGATGTTGGTGAACCAATTCACCATCAACGGTAACTTGATGTTTTCTAGAGATAACATCGCCAAAAGTATCTCTCTCGATAATTTGTCTTGAAACGCCGCCATCTAAACCTTTCGACTTTCTTGTTAAAACTTCTTCAACGTTATTTAATTTACCAACCCCATAGCTTGAACTATACCTTACGGATTTTATACCAAGCCCAACACCACCAGGTAAAAAAGGAACTGCTGCAAATGCAGTGTCAGCTGCAACACCAAACGCATCAACTGCTGCTGCACCATA
>DIYC01000146.1:0-8245 GCA_002428895.1 Burkholderiales bacterium UBA6064
AAAACATGTTAACACTACAAGACGGTTTTGCCCAGTATCAAACCCATGCAATTAGCCACACCACGCGGCCTAGCGGGGCAAGCATTCAAATTCAAGGTGCGCGCGAGCACAATTTAAAAAACGTTTCAGTACAAATTCCGCATGGCAAAATGACCGTGATCACTGGGCCTTCGGGTTCAGGTAAATCAACGTTGGCGTTCGATGTGTTGTTTGCCGAAGGCCAAAGGCGATATCTGGATAGTTTAAATGCCTATGCACGGCAATTTGTTCAATCTGCCCAGCGCCCGCAAGTCGATGCCATTTATGGCATACCCCCGACTGTTGCGATTGAACAGCGCACCAGCCAAGGCGGCCATAAAAGCACAGTGGCTACCTTAACTGAAAGTTATCATTACCTACGCGTGCTGTTTGTGAAACTTGGCTGCCTGAACTGCCCAAAGTGTAACATTCCGATAGCTCCGCAAAGCCAACAAGCCATTATTCACCAATTGCTGCAGCAGTATCCCAACCAACACCTGGTTTTTTTGGCGCCTTTGGTTCAATACCGCAAAGGGGTTTACAATGAAATTGGCGCTTGGCTAGAAAAGCATCAGTTTGCGAGCGTTCGCATCGACGGTCATGTCGTCGCCAGTTCGCCCTGGCCCAAGCTTGAGCGTTATCACGAGCACACCATCGAGGTGCCACTGGGCAGCCTTGTACTGCACCCCGACCGTGAAGCTGAATTAAAGCAACTGGTCGAGCAGGCACTCAGTTTGGGCAAAGGCAGTTTGATGGTTACTCCACACCCATTGCCTCAGCCCACGCCGTTAACCAGTAAAAACAAGACCAGTAAACCCGAACTACCCACAACCCAAGCACCGCAACTTGAACTCACCTATTTCGGCACCCAAAACGCCTGCCCAAGTTGCGCAACCAGTTACCCTGAGCTAGACCCCCGTTTGTTGAGTTTTAACAGCAAACACGGTTGGTGCCCAAGCTGTTTGGGGGTAGGGTATGTGTTAGACGGCTTTACTGCCGAACATAGCGGAGAAGAACAACAATGGCTCGATCTTCACCACCAAAGCCCCGAGGCCCGCCATTCACACACCCCGTGTACCGCCTGTCAGGGGCAGCGGTTAAACCCACTTGCGCTAGGCGTGCAATTTCATCAACGCAGCATTTCACAACTCACCCGCTTAACCCCCATTGAACTGCTTGCCTGGTTTGAACAGTTAAACCTCACCCCCAGACAAGCCACGGTGTTGCAAGACATTCACGCAGAAATTAAACATCGCCTTCAGTTTTTAAACCAAATTGGTTTGGGCTATTTACATTTAGATCGTGCGGCACCCACTTTAAGTGGTGGCGAAGCGCAACGCATTCGCTTGGCAAGCCAATTGGGCACCACCTTACAGGGTGTGTGTTATGTGCTTGATGAGCCTTCAATCGGCCTACATGCCCGAGACACACAACGCTTAATCGATGCACTTCAACAACTGGTTGCTCGCAACAACACCTTGGTTGTGGTTGAACACGACTTTGACACCATTTCACAAGCCGATTATGTGCTTGATCTAGGGCCCGGTGCCGGTTCACAAGGCGGTGCCATTACGGCACAAGGCACCTTACAACACCTCATGGATAACCCCAATTCCTTAACGGGGCGCTATCTTAAAACCCCAATACCCTGCTTGTTAGCCCCCAAACGCCCCGTTCAGCCCGACACCCCAAAGTTGCACATTCAGGGTGCGTGTTTACACAATTTAAAAGGGTTCGATGTTGCACTGCCTGTAGGCCGGTTTGTTGCCATCACAGGCGTGTCGGGCAGCGGCAAATCAACCCTGATACGCGAGGTGTTGCTGCCCAACTTGCACCAACTCCTGGCGCAAGAAAAATCTACCGCTTGTCCCGCTCAACACCCCATCGGCTGTTTGGGGTTAAGCGGTTTCGAGCACATAAAACGGGTGCAAGAAGTCGACCAAACCCCAATTGGCAAAACCTCGCGCAGTTGCCCAGCCACGTATGTCGGCTTTTGGGAAAAAATTCGTCGACTCTTGGCCGACACCCAAGCGGCGCGCATTCAAGGGTTTCAAGCCAATCATTTTAGCTTTAACGCAGGCCCAGGCCGTTGTTCAGCCTGTGACGGCTTGGGTTTGCAAACGCTTGAAATGAATTTTTTACCCGACGTTAAAGTGCAGTGCGACGTGTGTTTAGGCCAGCGATTTAACCCGCAAACCTTGCAAGTGACTTGGCAACACCATACCGTAGCCGACATTTTAAACCTAACCATAGAACAAGCCTGCATCGTGTTTCAAGCGCATGCCAGTATTGCGCATTCATTACAACTGCTTAACGAAGTGGGCTTGGGCTATTTAACCCTGGGGCAACCCAGCCACACCTTAAGTGGCGGCGAGGCGCAACGCATTAAATTGGTGGCTGAACTGGCCAAAGTGCGGCACATTCAACAAAGCCCGCATACCCTGTATTTACTCGATGAACCCACGGTTGGTTTACACATGAACGATGTCGAAAAACTAATCGCCATGTTGCATCGTATTGTCGATGCGGGGCATACCCTGGTGGTGATTGAGCATGATTTGGACGTGATTGCCCAAGCCGATTGGGTCATCGACTTAGGCCCCGAGGCGGGCCTGCACGGTGGCCGGTTAATGGATCAAGGCACCTCTTTGCACATTGCCCAAGGGCAGGGGCACACCGGCCAAGCATTAAAAAGACTGTATGCCAGGGCTGATTCAGTGGAGAGCTTAATTTAAAAACATTTAAATGGAACTTTTGCACGGGTTAACCCACAAAGCTTTTTACCTCTCCGTTTATCTCGTATGGTTTTCATCACTGAATTAAACTCGACGTCGTCTGTCGCTCAAAGTGCAGCAATTCGAACCTCGTCGGGTCAGTCGACCGCTGAAGAAAGTGGCACCAGTGGTTTTGCCGAGCAGCAGCCCTTATTTCAAAATCGGCAAAGTTTTTTGCTGCATTATGACAACAATCGGCAGCAGCTACTTCATTGGATCAATGGTTTGCCCACCACAACCCCTCAAGAGTTTGCGATGCGTGCGGTGGGCGAAAAAATTGTAGCGTGTTTAGATGCGCAAGCTGTAAGTCCCAATTCCATGCTGGCCACCACACTTGACTTGCGCGGCATGAATTTAACCCAGCTTCCTAAACAGTTGGGTTACTTATTGGGTTTAAAATCGCTCGACCTTTCGTTGAACCAGTTGCAACAGCTTAACCACTTTGCTTGTTTGCCGCAGTTAGAGCAACTTAAGTTAAATTACAATGCGCTTAAGCAACTTCCCCCTTGGTTATGCAATTTAAGCACACTCAAATTACTCAGTTGTAGTCACAACCAAATTCAATCGTTACCCAATGGCCTATCTGGCCTGCAACAGCTTGAAGACCTGAACCTAAGCCACAATTTTTTGTCTGAAATTCCGCAACAATTAGGCCAATTGCCCGAATTAAAACAACTGGATGTAAGCCACAACCAAATTAACGCGCTGAATCAAGACTTTGTTGATCAGTCCAAGCTAAACACTTTGTATTTAACGGGTAATCCGGTTGAAAGTTCATTGGCCTGTTTGTTTTTAAATCGATTGCCTCATGATTTTCAACAGCTTAAAGAAGGAGTTAATCGGGCACAATTAAACTATTGGGAATTAACATTCGATCAAGCCGTTTATCACCTTAAACAATCGTTTGAAAAACACATTCGATCTGAAGTGAATGCATTCATTAAAAATCATCCTACGCAAACCCAACAATTCAACGCTGAACGCTATATTCAATCGACTTTAAAGGCATTAAATCAGTCTATTTCAGAGTGCGAGCAATTGCGGCAAAATACTGAACTGTCTGCCGACCCGCCTCAATTTGTTTCCTTCACAAACTTTAATGTGTTTGAATATAAAAAGCTTGAGGTGGCTGACAATTCAACGTTAGCCACTGAGTTAACTCCTTTTTCAAGTTTTCCGTCCTTGTATCAGTGGATTCAATTTCCGGCGCAAACACAAGTATTTCTTAATTTAACTCGGCCCATGCCTGTTCCTGGTGGGCGTTGGCTTGGCAAGCTGAACTATTTGTTCGTTCGGTGCGACCAATTGGTATTTTCGGATGAATTTAGTCGACAAATTAAAAACCTTGAAACTTTATTTGTAGACGGTTTTAGCCACACAGAGTTACCCATTTCTTTAAAAAATTTGCTGCAAAATGCACGCTGCAATCTTCAAAGCTTAATTTTTAGAAATTGCAACAACTTAGAAGAAGTGATAAAGCCCGATCACGTTTTCCCCTTTTTAAAATCACTCACTACCATCGACTGTCACGGATTAAAACAACTGGCAAATACAATTCAGGGTAGCCGCACCCCAGAATTACAAACAATTCGTGTCGAGCATTGCGAGGGCCTTGAGTGCATTGCCCAAACCTTACAGGGCTTACACCAGTTAGAAGTTATCGACATTCAACGTTCTTCGGGTATACAACACGTTGCAGAACACGTGGACGATTGTGATCAATTAGAGCAAATTTTGATAGAGGCTTGCCATAATCTGCAACGCGTCATTGTGTCTCGTAATGGGCTGGCTCATTTAAAGCAAATTCGGATTTTTAACTGCGCCGCTCTCGATGCGAGTGTGGTCACTGATATTTTTTCTCTGTCCCCAGCGCTTGAATGCATCACCTTAAAAAAAATACCCTCACTGAACAGCTTGCCACCGACTATCGGTGCATTAAAAAATCTTTCAGAATTGTATGTAAGAGGCACGGATTTAACTCAGTTACCGGATGAAATTTTCCAATGCAAGCAATTAAGGGTTTTAGATTTATCCTACAATGATATTGAAATAATACCTGATGAGATCGGACACTTAACCAACCTAGTGATTTTGAATTTGAGTGGGAATGAGTTTCACACGCTGCCAGCTTCGTTGGTGACTTTAAATCAACTGCGCGTTTTATTGTTAACCAACAACCTGAAGCTTATTGAACTGCCACGTGAAATGGGCCGACTGCATCGTCTTGTTGTGTTTTCTGTATCAATAGCACGTGGGCAGGCACCACAAATCGAAATTCCGTTTGACCTCATGGCCATTCGTAACCTAAGTTATCTATTTAGTTATTCTGATCGTAGCCGTTACGAAAACTACACATTTGAACCCATTAAATTGTCAAGTTGGTTTCATTATGCCTACTCGTATCATCGCTTACTCATCAACCCTAAGCCAAGTGGGTGCAATTTAAACGATTTTTTTCAGCTTCAAGGCCCTGATCGGTTTTGCCGTTTTAACGAAAAACTCAATGAAGAGTATGGCCACCTTAAGGTTGAAGATTTATTCTGGCATTTGCTTGGCGAAATAGAACAAGCTAAGAGGCTATTTGTGAGTCAGCCCATTCAACAGCAAGCCCAGGCTTCCAATGGGGAGGGGCTACAAAACCCCTTGGGCAACCTCACTCAACGCCAATCGGAATTAAACAGGCTGTATGACTATATATGGTTTATGGGCCGAAGCCATGTAGATAGAACGTATTGTTTTACTGAAAATGATTTAATTGAAGACTTAAATCAATGGAAGCTTGCGGTGCCCGAAGAGTTGGCCAACCGCGCGCAAGCGGCAACTGCCATTTACCAGTGTTGGTTGGCGCAGGTAAGCCAGCCCAATTCAGCGCAAGCGGTTAATTTGACATTAAGCAATTTAAAATTAAGCAGCATCCCTGAAAGCGTGGGGGCTTTAATCCAGTTAACCACCCTGAACTTACAAGGCAACAGCCTCGATTATTTGCCTTATAGTCTTTCGATGCTTAAAAAGTTGCAAACTCTGAATGTGTCGTACAACAAGTTTCAGATGTTACCGCACTGGTGGGTTACCGATTTTCCGGTATTAAACACCTTGTGTGCGGCAAACAATTCAATTTCTTGGGTGCGCAGTCTTAGCGTGCTTGAAAATTCGTCCATCGAGGTGTTGGACTTAAGTAGCAATCAACTCGTTACTTTTCCTGATTCTTACGAACGGCTTGTGAATTTAAAAGAACTGAACCTTGAAAACAATCAACTTAAGGCGTTGACACTTAATTTAACTCGTGCTGACGGCCTAACTCATTTAAATTTAAAAAACAATCAACTTCAACGGTTAGACTGCATTGCGCAAGCCATGTCGGCATTGCAGGTACTCGATGTGTCGCACAATCAACTCACGCAACTTGCGTTGCCAATTGCCCCGCCTGACAATTTAGTTCGTTTAATTGCAAGCCACAACCAGTTCACTGGTTTGCCAGAAGCACTGGGCCAGTTAACCAAACTAGAGCACCTTGCCCTAGATCACAATCAAATTCAAGCCTTGCCAAGCACGCTTGAACAGTTGACTGCCTGTTCAGTGTTGTTGCTTCAGAATAACCAACTGACTCAAATTCCAGAAACTTTGGCTCACTTGGAGCAGCTCACTGTGCTGCAGTTAAATGACAATCAATTGGCCAGTTTGCCCGCGGCATTGGGGCAATTAACGCACCTGCAAACCTTTTATTGTCGTAACAATCGCTTAAACGATTTGCCCCAAAGCCTATCCAAATGGGAAAACGTGACCTTGTTTGATGTGCGTGGCAATCCCTTTCGGTTGAATCCGAACGTACCCAACGCCACGGTTCCTTTTAAGGCAACAAACTATGAAGGGTTAACGCGAATGTTAAGCTATTTACAGTCTTTACCTAAAACCCAGTCCCCATCCCCTGGGGTTCAATCGGGGCCCTCTGGCCCTGCAGGCACACCTTCAGGTGTTGCCATATTCGCTGGGGCAGCACAAAGCACCCAGGCTTTGCCCAGTGCAAACGTAGTCATTGTGCGCCAAGTCATAGTCACTCGAGCCGAGTACACACAAGCCTTAAAGCCAGCCCGCAATATGTTGGGTAGGAAAACTCGAAGAATGGTTGAGTTTACGCAGAAAAAAACTTGGTATTACTCCTCTTTTTTGGGTAAGCAAGCGTTGTATTGCTATGAAAATTCAGATGATTTAAGAAAATTTATTCTCACCGTCATGTATTTAGAGCAAAATGGTTTGTCACAATTGGGTGCCAGTCGTTTAAGTAGTTACCCTTGTGCAGAAGATTTTCGTGCGGCGCAGCTTCAATATGCCCCAAATTTGTGTACTAATGCGTTAAATTGGAAATCGAGCAGTGAATACGCTGCATGGTTTGCTAAGCCACAATCAGAATGGATAGAACATGTGCCGCGCCCTATCTACAAACCATGGGTGTAGTAGGCCACACCCGAACTAAACAAGTATTGGTAGGAACTTTTTTTCTGAAATTGGTTACACAATTAAATAACTTAAAAATGGGATAAGGGGGGGTTAATGAGTTCAATTGCTAGCATTGGGTCTCACAGTTCGCATACTCATGATGCCGACAGTGATGCCGTCTCCGTAGCTGAAGAAACCCCTTCCCGCGTTAGTAACATCAACCAATCTCAAACCCCGTTGGGTCGGCCCGCCCCTAAAGACTATGACAATCAAAAGTACAAGGATATAAAATCTCTTTTTTATGACGGCAATGCATTTTTTTTACATTCGATTGCTGCGAATGAAAACCCATCGTTTAAACAGTATTCTTTAGACCAAGAGTATGTTGAATTGGTGTTCGACAGTTACATTCAGTTTCACGCGATGATTAAAGGGGTGGGGTTGCCGTCCGATTTAACGAAAGCTGACACAGAAAAGTTTAAAGAATTATTAACGGATATTGAAACTGATTTTCGTCTCATTCTTAATGCCCCACGCTTTACTCAGCTTTTAAAGGAAATTCCTAATTTTGAGCCGCCCGCTTCGGGTGCGGTCAAGGGTGAGAAAAGTAACAGCAGTGCAAATGTTGGGTCATCGTTGACAAAGCAAGCGAACGAGGGGCAAAGCGTTTCTGTTTTAATTGGTAAAATTAATAACGCAATTTTGAACAAGAATTATCTTCAAACGGTTCAAGTTTTGGATCCGAACACGGAAACTAAGCTCAACGCGTATCTAACCGCCATCGGGGCTGATCAGGTTCTGCCTGAGAAAAAACAGGGCTTAAAACAGGCTGAAGGTTCTACGCCTCCGAGTGAATTAAAGAGACATAAAAAACTAACAGTTCTTGAGCTTTTCCAGGAAGTTTCAACAAATTTGGGGGGTATCGGTAACCCGCCTGCTGCTAAATCGAATGCTCTATTTGAGATTTGGCTTAAGACCAAGATTGATAAAACCTCTGAGGATAAACCTGAGGGTTCCAC
>DIYC01000146.1:8460-12688 GCA_002428895.1 Burkholderiales bacterium UBA6064
TGAGGGTTCCACTGATGACGCCTCCATTAATCCCGAGGGCGACGGTACTACCAAAAAAGCTCTCGGCGACCTTCCCAGTGTAATCTCTGTTAATCGGTTTGATCCTAGAGAGGAGGACGATAGCGATGCGATTACTGAGTCCTCTGATGATAACAACTCTGAAGAGGTTGTAGATTATGACAATTCCACCGTAACGAGTGAGGATGGCGACGATCACTCTGAAAAAAGTTCTAAATCCTCTACGCATTCGCCTGAGGAGGAAGTCCAAGTCCCTGCCCCCGCTCCACTCCCCCCAGCAGGCCACCCAGCCGCTCAACAGCTACCAGTCCTTCAACAAGCTGTTATGCTAGTCCAACCTCCTCCGAATCCGACTGATCAAGAGCGTGATAACGGATCCAATCCGCCTTCTCTTGTTGCCTCTCCCAATACGGCCTTGCTCGCCGATTTTGTGATTTGGGCCGATCGTCGTAAAGCCCCCTCAATGGATGTGGCGGATGCAAAATACACGTTTAATAATGGTTCTACTCTAATTCATAAAAAAGGCATTCATTTAAACCCAACCAGTGAAGGGATGAAAAGGCTCGTCGATGGGCAGGTTGGGGTCATGGCAAAGTTTTTATCTCGGGATCAAGACCATCGTTTCGTTGAAACTCAATTAGCCTTTAAATTAGATCATGTCACTAAAAACTGTTTAAAGTTAAACAATAAGATTGTGGATGCTGACTTAAAATTGTTATCGCTTGCAATCAAATTAAATAGCTTGCCCCCTCTTACTTCTGCGGGGAACAAAAATAAAAACAACGTTGAGCCAATTTTTAAGCCTATTTCATTTCAAGATATTGATTTTGCTTCTTGTGTGCGTAATTTGCGGTTTGCAGGGTTCCGTTTTAGTAAAGAGAGAGCCGAAGATCATTTAATTGTACGTAAAACGCGTCCATCTTTTGATGCTATCAGTAAAACGCCTAAGGATAATAAAATCAAAGAGGAGTCGCAGTCATTGTCACAGTTGTCGATGTTTTCGGCTCATTGGCAGTTAGATGAAATGCCAGCAGATCAATTTTATTCGAATTTAGGCCGATTAACCAATCATGCTATTTCTCATCGTGCCGTTCTTTTATTAAATGGGCTTTCACCAAGTGTTCGAGATAATCCTGGCAACTTGATTTTTATTGAAAAATTATCCCAAAATCTTTTAAATATTGAATATGGTCAATTTGGAGCAGCAGCTAGCTCAGATCTGATTGCTGTAGTAAAAGACTTTGAGCTTCGTATTTTTTCGGGTGATACGCAGGCACAGATTAAATTTCGCAATGCAGTTCGTCTTGGTATACAAACTAATTTAGTTGAGGTCAATGACCCAGTACGTTTACAAAGACTATTAACCGAGTTGCCTGCTGCCAATTATCCTTCAGGTCAAGTTTTAGTGGATACTTTTCAACTGAGAGAAGGAGAGCAATTAGGAGAAGGGGAACAATTAATTAGTCAGGCAAAGCAAAAATTAGATGAATTGATGAATGCAAAATCATTTATTCGGTTTTCATCAAGAGGCATTAAAGTGGGAGTAAACTCTAAAAAATCAGCGTATTACTATCAGATTGTAGATACAGCATTTAGGCTTGATTTTTGGACTAAAAAAGCAAAACAAATGATTAATCAGCAAGCGGGTGATGCGCTTCAAACAGTAGCGCCAAGCGGTGATTTCAGTAAAGAATTAAATTTTGCGCTACCACGAGCGCAATTAGCGATTGGGCTTGATGCTTTGGATAAACCACAAACCCCTAACGCGCCATTGCCCCTTATTGCTCAATGGAGGCAAGAGTTAGGCTCAGAAAAAAGTACTGGGCCCGATAGCTTTATGCGTACAAGATTAAAAAGTTCGGACTATGATCAGCCTGCACACAATAAGCCCGAAAATTATATCATTAACTTATTTTTACGGCTTAAACAGCAGCAATCCGATGAAATGCTCGAATATTTGCCCCAATTGAGTTACAACGTTGAGGATAATTTAAACACTTTCCGTCAAGGTGAAATTTCTCATCAGCCATTCGATTCTGATCGTATTTACTCTACAGGAGATTTAAGTGGTGTTGATGCTCGTTTAAATCATAAAAAAACTGCACTTGAATTAATGAATGTTGGTGTATTAGCGGGTCATCAAGAAGGTTTAAAAACGGGTTGGCATGGTCAAGAGCAACGTAGTAATGATGCTAGCGCGACTGTACTTCACGTGCTTGATTCGATTTTAGCTGTAGAAATGAATCAATCGCAAATTAAAGAACTGAATAGTTTTTTTAAGTTAGAGGGTTTAGCGCCGCCTAGAGAGGTGCAAGCTTTAGCGATGTTGGTGAATCGTAAATTAAATCTTAATTTGAATGCAGCAGAAATCGAAACTTTTAGTTCTTATTCAGAAAACCTCAAAGAGACTCTTGAGGCGAAATACCAAGAACTACAATCATCTTTTCAAAACAACCAAAATGCTGATGAAAAGAAAGATTTCTTAAACCAAATGCAAGAGTTATTAGTCATGCAAGCGCTTGTCTTAGAACCCATGTACAAAAAAGAGATGAGGACTAAATTGACAACGATTCATTTTGCTTCGCCTCAGGCTGGTGAATCGGTTAATACACTTCGAGCAAAAAATCTTTTAGAGGTTGATACGTATTTAGCCGAATATGCCCAGGTACTTGAGCATATTCAACAGACCAGCCAAACGATTAAGGAACCGGTAGTGCAGCAACCCCCTAACCTGATTCGAAATGGCGACGATCAGAGTGTCAACAATAACAACGGGCCTATGCCACAAAGGCCTCAGTTTAATTTTATTCAACTGGAAGGTGACGGGGTTCTTCCTGGTTTTCCTGCGGATAACGCCAACAATAATGTTCAGGAAAATCCTGCCAATAATCCTGCGAATGTTCTGCAGAATGAGCCTGAGCCAAATCCAAATAGAAATATTTTAGATGAGAAACAAGATTATTTAATTTCTGTTTTATTACAAGGACTTGCGCTTTCAAATTTGTCGATTCGTTATTACTTAAATCAAACAAAAGTTTTAAACTATTATTTAACGCAAGCTGAAGAACAGCAACAGTAAAGTTTTTTTCTTTTTACTCAGAATGAATGGGTAGTCTTGTAAAAGCTCAAGGGGTTATTTTTTGCCAATTTGTGTTTCTTGCCCGTGTATGAGTTTAATGATGTTTGTTTTGTGCTTGAAAATTAATAGAGCGCTCATGCTGACAATCGCTAAGAGTTGTGCATTGATGCCGAATAATAAACCAGCATACAACACGGCAAACACGGCAGTTATTAAACTGGCCAGTGACGAGTATCTAAAAAAGAAAGCAATAATAATCCAAGTTGCTGCACTGGCTAGGCCGAGTATCCAATTCATCGCAATTAAAACGCCCAATGCTGTTGCAACCCCTTTGCCACCTTTAAATTTTAAAAAAACAGAATAGACATGACCTACAAAGGCAGCAACTCCAAAGCAAGCAATTTGTGCGGGTTCAAACCCCAAAAGTGGTTGTAATAAAATACCGAACCAAATGGCAATAGCACCTTTTAGAGCATCGCCAATTAATGTGATGAAGGCTGCTACTTTATTCCCAGTGCGCAACACGTTGGTTGCACCTGGGTTGCCAGATCCAAATGTTCTGGGGTCTTGTAACCCCGCACATCGAGAAACAATGATTGCAAACGGGATAGAGCCTAATAGGTAGGCCAATAAGAGACCGAGGAGAAAAAACACACTAAAACCTTTAAACCGACAAACGATGGGCTATTTTACTTTGCTTTTGCTAAGGGGTGGTACGTATTCAGCAACTCATGCAAATGTGCTTTTGCAACATGTGTGTAAATTTGCGTTGTTGTAATACTGGAATGACCTAGTAACAATTGTACAACGCGTAAATCGGCACCATGATTGACTAAATGCGTTGCAAAGGCATGCCTTAAGGCATGCGGGCTAATCGGTGTGTCAATTTGGGCAAGTAGGGCGTAACGTTTAATATTTTTCCAGAAAGCTTGTCGAGTCATCGGTTTAAGCTGTTGAGTAATAAATAAAAAATTGCTGGAATGGTTTTTAAGCAATAATTTTCGGGCCCACTCTAGATACAAATTCAATGCAAGCACAGCGGGCTCGCCGATGGGGACTAAACGCTCTTTGTGGCCTTTACCCATGACCTGTACCACGCCTTGTTCTAGATTAATGGCTTGTACAGGTAAG
>DIYC01000146.1:12902-19444 GCA_002428895.1 Burkholderiales bacterium UBA6064
AGGTAAGTGGATTAGTTCAGATACGCGTAAGCCCGCAGCATACATCAGTTCAAGCATTGCTAGGTCTCGGCAACCCTGAGGTGTGTTGGGGTCGGGGCTTTTTAAAATTGAACGAATTTCAGCCTCGGTCAGTGTATTGGGCAGATTTCGTGTGATTTTTGCAGAATTGAGTAATTCAGTTGGATTGTCGAGTCTTTTTTTAGATTGACATAACCACAGATAAAAACGTTTGAGTGTGCTTAGCTTGCGGTTATACGTTGCATTTTTAAAATGAGAAATGCTGTGTAGATACGTTTGAATTTCAGAGGTACTTGCTTGAATGGGGTCGTGGGACGCACCAAATTGGTGCTTCAGGAAATTAAAAAATAAGCGTAAATCCGATTGGTAGGCCAATAAACTATTGTCTGTAAGCCCATCTTCTAGCCACAGTACCGATGTAAATTGGTCTAATAACATGCTGAAGTTATTCAATTGCTTTGCTGATTTTGTGCATAATTTATTTTTTTAAAACGTTTAAGGCGTATAGTTCACCTTCAAATAAACCAAGGATGACTCAAGCAGTTTCCTACCTTATGAGAGTGACAGCAAGCAACTCTTTTTTGCCCTAGTTGCAAACTGGTGTAATGATTTACGCAACCTTAATCATAATACAAAGCGTTCAATTAACACGTAGTTGATGCACAGTGGTGTTGCTGAAGTAGGGCATCGGCATTTTATATAATTTAAGTAAGTAATGGCCTGTTAATGCAAGCTGACCAAGCTTTAAAATATTTATCTCCTAAACGGTTTTTTACGACTCTTGCAAATTGGTCTTGGGAGCAATATTGTGCCGCACTCATTTTCTGTTTTACCATACTTTATTGTGGCTTTATTTTATTGGGTTCGTTTTCACTGCCCGTGGGTTCTGCCTTAGCAATTCAGTCTATCCCAGTGCATGCAACCAATTTGTCGTTTGCGTCTGCAGAGCAGTCGTTCAATCAATCTAAGCAAGTGAATACTGAGTTAAAAAATGGTTTAAATGCTCAGTGGTACTGGCTTCGTTTTAAGTTGCACAATCAAGCTTCATCGGGCGCTACTACACTCATTCTGAATCAAGGCAACCTGGTGTCAGCTAGTTGCCAGGGTTTAACCTTGCACAATAACGATTTATTTTGGTATGCCGATTTATCCGAGATTGAGGACGAGCGTACTGTGGTGTGCAAGTTGTGGTTGGTTGGCTCAGGCCGAGTGCAGGTGCATGCTGTGAGTCGTGAATGGTTTCAAACCTTGAGTGCGCAACAAGTTGAAAAGAATCTATTGCTTCAAGGTATTTTGTTGACTTTAGTCACCTTGACTATTGCGTCGGCAATTGCTACAAAAAAACGTGTTTTTTTAGCGTATGGTATTTGGCTGTTGTTCAGTTTACAGAGGGAGTTGATGACTTTAGGTCATGATTTTTCTTTGTTTGATTGGTCAATTCCTTTGAATTGGTTGCCTACTTGGCGAGCCGTCTCTTACAGCGTTTATATGTTTTCGAGTGTGTGGTTGCTTGTAGAGCTACTGCAATTGTCTTTATTGGCCATTCGTCCAGTGATTAAAATCAGTGTTTGGGTTGGTTTTTTAGGATTATTGTTGCTGGCATTATTAACGCCTTTGCCGGTATTTCTGGCGGTCATGATTGCACTGGCGATGAGCCTTGCTGTTGTTTCGTTCGTACTGTTAGCTGGGGCATTGCTGCGACGTTATCCGGTGATCGTGACCATGTGTTTTTTGGGGTTGTTATTGGTTTGTTTTGCGTTGCTCATCGACTTATTGTCGGTTTGGTTACCTAAGCAGTTTACTGATCTTGGTTTTATTGGTTATTGTGCCCCTTTGTTATTTAGTTTTGTGTGGTATGCGCTCACTTTACTCGATCATGATGAAAAGTTAATTGGTTCAGTTCGAGACATTACTTCTGAAAAAAATCGAGAGTCTGAACTACGCTATCAAATTAATCACGATGAATTAACAGGCGCTTTAAATCGACGCGGTTTACACGATGGTTTGGTTGAGCATCAACTCAATGGCGTTGATGCTGTTGTGCTGGCCTTTATCGACATTAAAAGGTTTCGTAATGTGGTGAAGGCACACGGCTTGGCGTTGGCAGATCAATTGTTGGTTCGTTTTTATTTATTAATTTTACAAACGATTGGCCATTGCGGTGAAGTTGTTCGTTTTGGGCATGATCAATTTATGGTGTTGCAAGCCGATCAGCGTTTTTATGATCGGCATCTTGAAGCCTTGCAAAATTTAGTGACAACTTTGCGGCAGCATCCTTTGGTGGTTGATGGTGTACACACCACCATTCAAGTTCAGGTGGGCGTGATGCATTTGCCTTTAAGTGCAGATCATCATGGTTTGCTTAGTTTAGTCGAAGATTTAGCCCACGAAATGAAATTTCGTTTTCGGCAAAGTGGCCAATCGTATTTGCTATTTACTCAGGAAGAAAGTTTAAAACTAATTCAAGCAGCGCGATTGAGTGAGCAAATTTTAAACCAAGGTTTGCCCGATAATCTCTTTTTATGCTGGCAGCCAATTTTGAATATTTCAGGCGATCATTGCACGCTGTCAGCGGAAGCGTTACTGCGCCAAACTGATGATCAAGGGCAATACCATTCCGCGGGCTCAGTCATTGAAACTTGCTGCAATCGGGGTCGAACGGCGTTGCTCGACATTTGGGTTCTAGGGCAAACACTGAATTTTTTAGAAAAAAATTTTGATCAATTGGATCACTTGTTGGGTGTTGGTGTGAATGTGTCGCCTTATTCACTGAATGACGATTCATTTTTATCGACTGTAATTGATTTATTTAAACAAGCAGCTAGAGTCTGTCAAAAAGTGTACCTCGAAGTCACCGAAGTGGGAACCATTCTAAACCCTGAAGCAGTCAATCGTTTTGTCTCAGTGATTCGAACTATGGGCGTAAGGGTTAGTTTAGACGACTTTGGTGCAGGGTTTAGTAATTTTCAGTACGTGATCGACTTAAAAGCCGATGTGATTAAAATTGATGGCAGTATTGCCAGCCAAGTACAGTCGAGTGTACAAAGCCGCTCGGTGGTTAAAGCAATTGTAAATTTGGCACAAGACTTAAGTTGTACCACTGTGGCTGAAGGTGTGACTGACTTAGCCACCTATCAAGAGTTAAAAATTTTAGGGGTCGATTTTTTGCAAGGTTTTTTAGTGAGTCGGGCGGTTCCACCCGAGCAATTTCTTGACAAATTAAATTGCCAAAATTTTTATAATAAGTTGTGGGTTAATGGCCAGCGTGATCGTGTTAACATGGCATAGTTTTTTTGCTTCAGTAGCTCTATGTTATTTGCTAAATGCATGGCTGCTGCATAGGCAATCATCGCGCCATTGTCGGTGCATAAAGCCAATTCAGGGAAAAACACTTCAAATTGCTGTTGCTCGGCCGCTTTGCACACTGTTTGCCGAAGCAGGTGATTGGCTCCCACGCCTCCAGCCACGACTACCTGTTGATGTTGCGTATGCCGTTGTGCTTTCATTAACTTACTCACTAGCACGTCAACAATTGCCGCTTGAAAGCTGGCAGCTAAGTCGGCTTTATCGGTATCGGACAAATTAAATGACTCGCTTGGGGTGTTGGTACCACTTAACTTCATCACTGTGGTTAATACCGCAGTTTTTAAACCAGAAAAACTAAAATTTAAATTGTGACTATGCAGCATGGGGCGAGGCAACGCAAATCGATTGGGATTGCCTGTTCTTGCCAATTGGCTTAATGCAGGCCCACCGGGGTAGGGTAATCCTAGCATTTTTGCTGTTTTGTCGAAGGCTTCGCCTGCGGCATCATCTAGTGTTTCACCAAGTAACCGATACTGTCCTAATTGTTCAACTGCAATCAGTTGCGAATGCCCCCCGCTGACTAACAAGGCAGTAAATGGAAAACTGGGGGGCTTGTGTGACAATTGAGGCGACAGCAAATGGCCTTCTAAGTGGTGCACTGGGATCACAGGCTTGTTTAAACCCAAAGCCAAGCTATAGGCAAAGGCTGTGCCTGCCATTAATGCACCAGGTAGGCCAGGCCCAGTGGTCACTGCAATCGCATCGATGTTCTGAAGAGTCAGTTTCGCTTGCTCTAGGGTGGCTTGTAACAACGGAATAAGACGACGTAAGTGATCTCTTGAGGCCAATTCAGGTACAACGCCGCCATAGTGTTGATGCATGGCAATTTGTGAATGTAAGGCTTGACCTAAAATTTGCCCTTCTGTATTGCAAATGGCAACGCCTGTTTCATCGCAAGAACTTTCAAACCCTAAAACAGTCAGCGTCATGATGATTGAATATCCAACTTAAACATCGGGTTATTTTCCCATATTCACTAAGCCTTAGCCAAGATGAACGCGCTTAGGACATAAACTTTACGGTGTTCAGTGAAGTTTATTTCCTGATCTGTCGCTATAATAGCGGCTTATCGTTTAAGACATTCATTCTAAAGGCACCGCGTTATGAAAGCTGCAGAAATTCGTGAAAAATTTTTGGCATTTTTTGAATCAAAAGGGCATAAACGCGTGCCATCCAGTTCGCTAATTCCAAGCAATGACCCCACGTTATTGTTCACCAATAGTGGCATGGTGCAATTTAAAGATGTGTTTACAGGTAAAGATCAACGTCCGTTTTCACGTGCTACTACTTCGCAACGTTGCGTGCGTGCGGGGGGTAAACACAACGATCTTGAAAATGTGGGTTACACCGCACGGCATCATACCTTCTTTGAAATGTTGGGTAACTTTAGTTTTGGTGATTACTTCAAACAAGAAGCCATTCAATATGCTTGGGAGTTACTCACGACTGTGTTTAAACTCCCCCCAGAAAGGCTGTATGTTACGGTGTACCAAGAAGATGACCAAGCTTATAACTTGTGGCACCAAGTGGTTGGCGTGCCTGTACACCGAATTATTCGTATTGGTGATAACAAGGGCGCTCGATATGCTTCGGATAACTTTTGGCAAATGGCCGATACCGGCCCTTGTGGGCCATGTACTGAAATTTTTTACGACCATGGCCCCGAAGTCGCGGGTGGTTTACCCGGTAGCCCTAACGAAGACGGCGATCGCTACATTGAAATTTGGAATTTGGTGTTCATGCAATTTGACCGCAGCGCCGATGGTACCTTGACCCCATTGCCTAAACCCTGTGTCGATACTGGCATGGGTTTAGAACGAGTTGCTGCCGTATTGCAACATGTACACAGCAATTACGAAATCGATTTATTCGCCACGTTAATTCGTCAGGCCAAGCAGGTTATCGACCAAACCGTCGGCAGTGTTAAAACCGTACCCATCGAGCACAGTTCGCTGAAGGTGATTGCTGATCACATTCGTGCCTGTGCCTTTATGATTGCTGATGGGGTGATTCCTGGTAACGAAGGTCGCGGCTATGTGCTGCGGCGCATTATTCGCAGAGCAATTCGGCATGGTTACAAATTGGGTTGCCGCAAACCATTTTTTCATACTTTGCTCCATGTGTTATGCCAAGAAATGGGGCAGGCCTACCCAGCTTTAACTCAACCCGTAATCGCTTCGATTTTACACACTGAAGAAGAGCGTTTTTTTGAAACCATCGAGCAAGGTATGGTGATTCTCGAAGAAGCTCTAGCCGATCTACAACCACACCAACAATTAGCAGGTGATGTGGCTTTTAAATTACATGATACCTATGGTTTCCCTCTTGATTTAACTGCTGACGTGTGTCGCGAGCGTCATATTTCGGTCGACGAAGCAGCCTTTGATCAAGCCATGTCTGAACAAAAAAACCGCGCACGTGCTGCGGGTAAATTTACTGCACATCAGCAGTTAAACTATGCAGGTGATAAAACACAGTTTAAGGGCTATGAGCAACTTCAGTTGTCGCAAGCTAAAGTGCTGGCTTTGTATGTAGAGGGCTGCGCAGTCAATTCGATTGCAGCGGGGCAGATCGCTGTGGTGGTGCTTGATCAAACTTCTTTTTATGCTGAATTAGGTGGGCAAGTGGGCGATCAAGGCGTGCTGCAATGTGGCACTCATGTGTTTCAGGTGGCGGATACGCAAACGATTGCGCACCAGGTAGTTGGTCATTATGGGCAACTTCGCACAGGGCAGTTGGCGCAAGGTGAGTTGGTCACCCCGCAAGTGAATGAGAATTATCGTTTGAATATTATGCGGAATCACAGTGCCACGCATTTAATGCATAAAGCCTTGCGCCAGGTATTGGGTGGTCACGTGAGTCAAAAAGGCTCATTGGTTGATGCAGACAAAACTCGTTTCGACTTTGCGCATCACAGCGCCATGACTGCCGAAGAAATTCAAGCGGTTGAAACTCAGGTGAATGCTGAAATTTTAGCCAATCACCTCACACAAGCCCGAGTCATGGCGATCGACGAAGCAAAAGCCAGCGGTGCCATGATGTTGTTTGGCGAAAAATACGGCGATACGGTTCGGGTTCTCGACATTGGCAGCAGTCGTGAACTGTGCGGTGGCACACACGTGCAACGCACGGGCGACATTGGCTTATTTAAAATTCTT
>DIYC01000038.1:0-3660 GCA_002428895.1 Burkholderiales bacterium UBA6064
ATGTGCATCCAACCACCTCGCCAGTGCTAATGCACTGGCCGAATGCGCCTCCATCCGTAAGCGTAAAGTTTCTAAACCTTTTAAAAATACCCATGCATTAAATGGACTCATCGACGGGCCACAGGTACGGGTCACGCCATATACTTCTTCGAGCAGTTTTGCATTGCCCACCACTGCACCACCCAAGGCACGCCCTTGACCATCGAGGTATTTGGTCGCCGAGTGAATCACCAAGTCCGCGCCAAGCTTGAGCGGCTGTTGTAGCGCTGGGGTGCAAAAACAGTTGTCGACTGCGGTGAGAATGCCGTGTTTTTTAGCCACTTTAGCCAATTGTTGCAAATCGATGAGTTCGCACAGCGGGTTAGAGGGGGTTTCGCAGTAAAACAGTTTGGTGTTGGGTTGTATAGCGTGTTGCCAGGCTTGTGGGTTGGCTCCGTTCACATAGCTGGTTTGAATGCCAAAGCGTGACAAAACAGTGCTGAATAACTGAAGGCTTGCACCAAATAATGCTTTTGACACCACCACGTGATCGCCTTGGCTAAGCAAAGCCAGGCAGAGTGTGGTAATGGCCGACATGCCCGAGGCCGTGGCCAAGCAGTGTTCAGTGCCTTCGAGTGTGGCAAGGCGTTGCTCAAACATTTGCACACTGGGGTTAGTAAATCGTGCGTACACGTTGCCAGGTTCTTGGCCCGCAAAGCGAGCTGCCGCTTGTTCTGCGGAGTCGAATACAAAGCTAGAGGTTAAATAAATGGCTTCAGAATGTTCGCCAGCGTGCGACCGAAAAGTGCCTGAACGGACTGCTTGTGTGGCCAGTTGCCAGGTGTCTGCTGATGGTGATGCGTTTGTTTTGTTTGTGTTTAATCCATCGGCAATGCGTTGACTGACTTTTTCTTGGCCAATCAGTAGCATCACTTTGTCGATTGATGGGGTGTGTTTGACGCCGGTGATTAACAGTCGTAGTGGCATGGCCAATTTGGGCATTTTTAAATTGTATGTTTTTAACGTGTGTTTGAGTAGTTGGTTAAGCGGTTCAAGCTCCCAGTTAGGTAGACTACAAAGCTCTTGATGAAAGGCCATGACGGCCGATTTTACGGGGTCTTCGCTGAGCATCTGTTGAAGTTCTTCAAGATCGGCAGGTGTCAGTGTGGGTTGTTTGTAAAACAAGCTGGCTTCGTCTCGAAGTTCGATTAACGTGCTTGCGCGTTCGCGCACCAATTCAAATACCGATTGAAGTGCGGGGCCATTTTGTGTGTGATAACCTGCTTGCTCAAGCCGTTGTTGAAGGTCTTTTAGCAAGTGCTCAGGGGCTGCTTGCTTTATGTGGTGGGCATTAACCCACTTGAGTTTTTCTGGGTCAAATTGCGCGGCTGATTTAGAAAGGTGGTGGGTGTCAAACCACTGGATGAATTGTTCGGTAGTAAACAATTCGTCATCACCGTGTGCCCAGCCTAAGCGAGCTAGGTAGTTGAGCATGGCTTCGGGTAAAAACCCTTGTTCGTGGTATTGAGTCACGCTGACTGCACCGTGGCGTTTGGAAAGTTTTTCACCATCGGGGCCAAGAATCATGGGTAAATGGCCATAAATGGGTTGTTTGCCACCCAAGGCTTGCAAAATATTAATTTGTCGAGGGGTGTTGTTAATGTGGTCGTCGCCACGAATCACATGCGTAATTTGCATGTCGAGATCGTCAACCACAACGCAAAAGTTGTAGGTTGGGGTGCCATCTTGGCGGGCAATAATGAGGTCGTCAAGTTCTTCGTTGTTAATTGAGATAGTGCCCTTGACCAAGTCGTGCCATTGCACGGTGCCCGTGGGTGGGTTTTTAAAGCGAACCACGGGTTGAATATTGCTGGGTATGGGCGGAAGGGTTTTGCCAGGTTCGGGTCGCCAGGTGCCGTCATAACGAATTCGTTGATTGTTTTTTCGCTGTTGTTCGCGCATTTGATTCAATTCGTCTTGTGTACAGTAGCAGTGATATGCCAATTGCTGATCTAATAAGGTGCGTATTACTGCTTTGTAACGGTCAAAATGGTGTGTTTGAAAAAAAGGCCCTTCGTCGCAGTCTAAGCCTAACCACTTCATGCCGTTGAAAATGGCTTGAGCTGCCTCGGGTGTTGAGCGTTCTAAATCCGTGTCTTCGATTCGTAAAATAAATTTGCCTTGGTGGTGCCGAGCAAATGCCCAGTTGTACAATGCTGTTCGTGCACCGCCTAAGTGCAAATATCCTGTTGGGCTGGGGGCGAACCGTGTGCGAACTGGGGTGCTGTTGATTTGTTTTGAAGTGAATTCAGTGGTCATGGTGTTGTTGAGTGTTTGTAGTGTATGAATGAACTGTAGCCATTTTAATTTGAATTATGAAAAATCAAAATCGTAGAATGTTTTTAAAATCATTGGGTGCTTTGAGTGCCGTTGCATTTTCTGATGTGTGGATGGGCCAAACTGTGTTGGCAGATTCAACAAATGCACCCCCTGATTTATTTGACCCAGGCAACCTGGATTTAATGTTTTGGTTGCAGCCACGCACCGTGAATTGGATTCGACCGCAATCGGGTGAACGTTTGTCAGTCACGTACTGGCAAGATGGTCATCTTAACCCATTTGCGTATGAAGAAATTTGTCATTTGTTACGAGATGTTCAAGCCAATCAACTTTTTTCAATCGACACCAAGTTAATTGACACGTTGTGGGCCGCACAGGCTTTTATGCAGCGGTTTGGTTTTTTTCAGCCTTTAGAAATTACCAGTGGCTTTCGCAGTGCGCACACCAATGAGCATTTAATTGAGCGCGGGTTACCGGCGGCAAGGAATTCGTTACATTTGCGTGGGCAGGCGGCCGATTTTCGAATTCCGGGCTTGCACCCCGAGGTTTTGGGTCAACTGATGCAGGCATTTCGGGTTGGGGGTGTTGGTTTTTATTATCGTGTCGGGGCAAAAGGGGGCTGGATTCATGCTGATACCGGCCCAGAACGTGAATGGCGTGGTTAAATAGAAGTTATTTTATTTAAAACACGTTAAAAGGTGCACTTTGCGACCGTTTATTTTTTTATTTAAGCAATGCGGTAGGTCGGGTTTTTCAGTGTCGCTGCGTGGTCTTGGCCTGCTGGGCTTGCTGTTGGTGATGGGCTGTTCGCCAGACAATTTCAATAATCCGTATGTTGAAACACAGACACAAAAAAATACACAAACGCTCTATGCTGCCTTTTCAAGTAGACCTAAACATTTAGACCCTGCGGTGTCGTATACGTCGGACGAAGCCACGTTTACCTATCAAATTTATGAGCCCTTGTATCAGTATCATTACCTAAAGCGACCTTATACCCTAGAGCCTTTAACCGCTGTGGCCATGCCTCGGATTCAGTATAAAAACAAAGCGGGTGAATTGTTGGATGAAAAACCAGTCAACGATGAAGATGTGCTTGAAAGTATTTATACCATTCAAATGAATCGGGGCATTCGGTATCAGCCACACCCTGCGTTTGCTCAAGATTTAAGTAATCGTTATGTGTATCATGATTTGGGTAGTCAGGCCAAAAAGTATCAAAGCCCTCATGATTTTACTGAGCGGTCTACGCGTGAGCTCACTGCGCACGATTATGTGTATGAAATGAAGCGATTGGCTAGCCCGCGGGTGGTGTCTCCGATTTTGGGGCACATGAGCACT
>DIYC01000038.1:3848-7908 GCA_002428895.1 Burkholderiales bacterium UBA6064
TGTTGTTGGTTTAAAGGAATTGGGCGAGCGTTTAACGCAACACGACGAGGCACTGAAAAAAAAGCTTCAAGCCGATTCAGGCAAAGTGATTAAAACCAGCGATTTGCCGTGGCTCGATTTACGCGTGGTGCCTTTTGAAGGTGCCACAGCACTGAATGACCATACCTTGCAAATACGAATTCAGGGGGTTTATCCACAGTTTGTGTATTGGTTGGCGATGCCTTTTTTTGCGCCGATTCCGTGGGAGGCCGATCGTTTTTATTGGCAACCTGGGTTTGTGGATAATAATTTAGTGCTCGATTGGTGGCCTGTGGGCACAGGGCCTTATATGCTCACAGAAAATGATCCGAATAGTCGCATGGTGCTGTCTAAAAATCCAAATTTTAGGGGCGAGAAATACCCCTTACAAGGTGAGCCTGGTGATGCTGAAGCGGGGTTATTGGCCAGTGCGGGTCAATCGATTCCGTTTATTGATCGGGTGGTGTTTACTCGTGAAAAAGAAGGTATTCCGTATTGGAATAAGTTTTTGCAAGGGTATTACGACAGTTCTGGCTTAAGTTCAGATAATTTTGATCAAGCGATTCAAACCGGTACCGATGGCAGCACAGAGTTAAGTCAAACCATGCAAGATCAAGGCATTCGATTAGAAACGTCACTAGCAACTTCGTTGTTTTATTTAGGGTTTAATTGGTTTGACCCCGTGGTTGGTGGGGTAGATGACCCAGTGCAACATGAAAAAAATCGTTTGTTACGCCAGGCCATTGCAATTGCAGTGGATTGGGAAGAGTTTTCTCAAATTTTTACCAATGGTCGTGTTGTGCCAGCCCATGGCCCTGTGGTGCCCGGTTTGTTTGGTCACGAGCCAGGCCCAGAAGGGTGGAACACGCAGGTCTATAACATTGTAGAGGGTAAACCCATTCGTAAACCGATTGCAGATGCTTTTGAATTGTTAAAACAAGCAGGTTATGAAGGTGGCATTAACCCTAAAACAGGAAGTCCGCTGATTTTGGCCTTAGACACCACGGGCGGTGATCCAGGGGATAAGGCTCGGTTTGATTGGTACCGAAAACAGTTTGCGAAGTTGAATATTCAGTTAGAAATTCGTGCAACAGATTGGAATCGTTTTCAAGAAAAAATACGTAAGGGCAGTGCACAACTGTTTTTTTTAGGATGGAATGCGGACTATCCAGACCCAGAAAATTTTTTATTTTTACTGTATAGCCAAAATGCTCGAGCTAAAAATGGGGGTGAAAATGCTTCAAATTACAGTAACCCCGATTATGATGTGTTGTTTAATCAAATTAAAACCATGATGAACTCACCTGAGCGGGCTTCATTGATTGCGCAAATGACTGACTTGGTTCAGCACGATGTGCCTTGGTTGTTTGCCTTTGTGCCCAAGGAGTACAGTCTTATTCACCAGTGGTATTCGAATGTCAAGCCCAATGCCTTGGCGCGTAACGACATTAAATACAAAAAAATTAATGTAGCTTTGCGTGATCAATCTCGACAAGCCTGGAACAGGCCAACGACATGGCCTGTTGCTGTCATTTTAATTGGACTCATTGTATTTGCTTGGCCTGCATTTGCCGCGTTTAAACGCCGTGAGCAACGGGCAGGTGTGCGTTCTGATTTAGCCGCGCAATTGGGTTTTCAACAAGGATATTTAAAATGAGCCGATATGTGTTGCGCAGGGTGTTGTATGGCTTGTTGGTATTAATCGGCGTTAATTTTTTAACGTTTATTTTATTTTTTCAAGTGAATAGCCCTGAAGACATGGCGCGTTTGGCACTTGGGGGTAAACGAGTTTCAGATGAGGCGGTCGAGCAGTGGAAACGGGAGAAAGGGTACGATCTGCCTTTATTACTGAATACGCAGAGTCAGGGTGTCGGGGTTTTAACGGACACAGTATTTTTTCAAAAATCGATGAAAATGTTTGTGGGGCAGTTTGGTCGTGCCGATGATGGTCGCAGCATTGCCAATGAAATTGTGCAAAGGGCAGGGCCTAGTTTGGCCTTGGCTGTACCTGTGTTTGTGTTGGGTTTGTTGATTAATATTACGTTTGCGCTTGTTTTGACATTTTTTCGTGGTACGTATTTAGATGTATCGGGTGTGGTGTTGTGTGTGTTGGGGATGTCGATTTCGGGTTTGTTTTATATCATTGCAGGCCAGTATGTCTTTTCTAAAATTTTGAATTTAGTGCCCATTTCAGGTTTTAGTGCAGGTCAAGAGGCGTGGCGCTTTTTAATTTTACCGGTGTTGGTGGGTGTGGTCAGTGGTATTGGTACTGGCACGCGCTGGTATCGTACTATTTTTCTTGAAGAAACCAGTAAAGATTATGTGCGTACTGCGCGGGCTAAGGGTTTAAGCGAATCGGTGGTGTTGGGGCGACATGTGTTGCGCAATGGTTTAATTCCGATTTTAACGGGTTCGGTCACGGTAATTCCTTTGTTGTTTATGGGGTCTTTAATTACAGAATCGTTTTTCGGCATACCTGGGCTGGGTAGTTATACCATCGAGGCCATTCAATCACAAGATTTTGCAGTAGTCCGCGCCATGGTATTTATGGGTGCAGTGTTGTATTTACTTGGATTAATTTTAACCGATGTGGCTTATACCCTTGCGGACCCTCGGGTACGCCTTAGCTAGGATGCGTGTATGACCTTGCATGTATTATTGACTGATTTTTTTATTTGGCTCTTAGTCGTGGGTTTGTTTGGGTATGGGCGGTCGGTGTATCGCAACCCATTGGCTCTCGAAAACTGGCGATTGGTGTTTCAGTCTAAAATTGCGATTGTCTCTTCGTTGGTGTTGGCATTGGCTTTGTCGATTGCGCTACTCGATAGTATTCATTTTAAATTGGATGCGCAACGGCAGTCTGCGTATGGCTCGCCGATTGTGTCGTTGCTGGATGTGGTTGTTGGCCCGTTGGCCTATGAGCGTGAAACTTCGTATTCAGCGCCGTTGGCGATTCATGCTTTAAATCGTTCTGCAGTAGAAACCAAGTTGGGTACAGTGCGCGATTACGAGCGGCTTCAATTTGGTGGTGCGCATTTGTCTAACCCCTTAGAACAAGGGTTAGATGTGTTGTTGTTAACTTACGAAGGGGCATTGTTGGGTATCTTGTTTTGGGCAACATTGCTGCTGTTGATTTGGTTGATTGTACAAGCTCAGAACGACCAGAAAAGTAATGTGGGTGGCTTGAGCTTGTTTGATTTTTGCAATCGATCTGTGTTGTTGTCAACGACTATTTGGACTGTGTTATGCCTTGCAATCCTATGCGGGGTAGTGGCGCGTTTGGCCGAGCATTACCATGTGTTGGGTACCGATAAAGTGGGTGTTGATGTGTTGTATTCTAGTTTAAAAAGTCTGCGAACTGCGATGCTGATTGGTTTACTCACGACCTTGTTAACCTTGCCTTTGGGGGTTGCGATGGGCTTGGCTGCGGGGTATTTTCAAGGTTGGGTTGATGATGTGATTCAGTACATTTACACCACCTTAAATTCAATTCCTTCGGTGTTGCTGATTGCAGCCACAGTGCTGATGTTGCAGGTTGCACTTGAGGCGAACCCCGAGTTGTTTGCTTCATCGCTGGAAAAAGCCGATTTACGTTTATTTTTCTTATGTGCGATTTTGGGTTTAACCAGTTGGACTGGGTTGGCGCGTTTAATTCGGGGTGAAGTGCTTAAAATGCGTGAATTAGAATACGTGTTGGCTGCACGTGCCAGTGGGGTTGGGCATTTTTCTATTTTATCAAATCATTTATTACCCAATTTGATGCATTTGGTTTTAATTGCCATGGTGATGGATTTTTCAGGTTTGGTGTTGGCTGAAGCGGTGTTAAGTTATGTGGGTGTGGGAGTAGACCCCTCTACTTTTAGTTTTGGCACCATGATTAATGCGGCACGTTTGGAGTTAAGTCGTGAACCGGTGGTGTGGTGGAGTTTAACCGCTGCATTTGTTTTTATGTTGTTGTTGGTGTTGTCGGCGAATTTGTTTGCAGATGCGGTGCGTGATGCGTTTGATCCCCGTGCTCGGCAATTAAAACAAACTTTGGTGC
>DIYC01000122.1:0-161 GCA_002428895.1 Burkholderiales bacterium UBA6064
TAAAAGTCTTGGTAAATGGTACTGTCTGCTTGCCGCCCGCCACTGTCATATTCAGCCTGTGAGACCGATTGCAAACCACTTAACTTGATTGAATAACCATTGCCTAAAGCGTAGTCGTAGCTAAGTTGCCCATGGTTTCTACGATAAGGGTCGTTCAGGTT
>DIYC01000122.1:419-2101 GCA_002428895.1 Burkholderiales bacterium UBA6064
TGCTGATAGCTACCACCCAATAAAAGATTAGCACGCTCACCCACCCAAGTGCCTTGTAAATCAACACCCACCGTTGAATCTGATCCTAAAGTCAGTGCAGAATCAAACTGATTTTGACTAGGCCGACGCGTAATAATTTGAATTACACCACCAATGGCGTCCGCGCCATACAACGAGGCACCGCCGCCGCGCAACACTTCAATTCGTTCAATCGACTCTAAAGGTAAAGCCTGCAAGCTTGCGCCCCCAAAGCCAGATAGCTGACCGATGCGAAAACCATCGATCAACACCAACGTGGAAGCCGAATCTTGGCCTCGAATAAAAATCGATGTAGTTTGTTGTCCACCGCCATTGGACGACAACTGCACCCCTTTCAAATTCACCAACACATCACTGAGTTGAGTATAGCCGGACTGCTCAATGTCTCGACGAGTAATCACAGATACATCGGCCATGGTTGATTCAAGCGACTGCTCATATCGCGCGGCAGTCACAACCACCTCGCCTAAATCAGGTTGACTGGTTGGACCCATCGGCGCAGGCACATCACTTTGCGCGGACACTAAACCGATCCAACTCAAACAAAGACCGACACCCAAAAACTGCTTCAATACAATTAACACAAATACTCCACCATCTTATACAAGACACAAAAAAATAAATTGAACGGCAACACAAATACCGCTTAAACAAACGCCAAGCAACATGAATGAATATGAATTTAGAAAGTCAACAAACAACAATCTTAAGCTGCCACCCGCAGCGAAGAAAGCCCAGAACAAAAAAACTGTTTGGTTGATGAGGCCGGTATCCGGACTTAACGCATGAATTGTGTCGCCTTCCCAGTTAAAAACCAGTGGCATGTAGGACACAACAAACGAGTAACCGTTGCGGGGGCAGTGCAAGCATTTCACTTGCTTCCCGTTTAACTGCACTTTAATGTAAGCACAAGCACCTCAACTTTGCTATTCTAGCACAGTAGCAACATGATATTTTTAGACCCGCAACTACCAAAAGAGAAATCCATGTCCGAGGTTTGGAAGCCAAGCGTTACTGTAGCCGCGATTGTTGAGCGCGACGGTAAGTTTTTAATTATCGAAGAGCATACAACCGATGGTATTAAACTGAATCAACCCGCAGGTCACCTAGACCCAGGCGAATCGCTGCCCTATGGTGCCGAGCGTGAATGCCTCGAAGAGTCGGGCTGGCGAGTCAGAGCAACTGGGCTTGTGGGTATTTATATGAGCCGTTATACCAGCACTCGGACAGGCCAAGATGTCACTTACCTGCGTTTTGGTTTTGCCGCGAAAGCAATTGAGCAATTACATAACGCAACACTCGACCATGAAATTATTCAGGTTCATTGGCTGAATTTAAACGAACTACGCGCAACCATTGAACAACACCGCAGCCCGTTGGTCTTACAATGTGTCGAAGACTACCTTGCAATTGAAGCCGGCCACAAGGTGCTTACACCCCTAGATCAAATTTTTACTCACCCAAGCGTTTTAAAGGGATCTATGCCGGCAGGCGCCACCTAATTATTCTATCCATGTAGTATGCCAAACACAGTCGTTATTGGATTATCGGGAGGAGTCGACTCCTCGGTAGCTGCCTGGTTGCTTAAGCAACAAGGTTATCGTGTCATTGGTCTTTTCATGAAAAACTGGGAAGACGATGAC
>DIYC01000122.1:2294-2799 GCA_002428895.1 Burkholderiales bacterium UBA6064
TGAAAAACTGGGAAGACGATGACAACAGCGAATATTGCTCTAGCCAACAAGACTGGCTAGACGCTGTCAGTGTGGCCGATGTACTGGACATCGACATTGAAGCAGTTAATTTTGCCGCAGAGTACAAAGACCGAGTTTTCTCAATTTTTTTAAGTGAATACCAAGCTGGCCGAACCCCAAACCCAGACATTTTATGCAACAGCGAAATTAAATTTAAAGCTTTTTTAAACCATGCTTACTCGCTCGGCGCTGATTTTATTGCCACAGGACACTACGCACGTGTTAAACACCTGAACAATGAA
Source organism: Burkholderiales bacterium UBA6064 (assembly GCA_002428895.1). Lineage (GTDB taxonomy): Bacteria > Pseudomonadota > Gammaproteobacteria > Burkholderiales > Burkholderiaceae_B > Limnobacter. The sequence continues at coordinate 2,597 of DIYC01000122.1, forward strand.
GTGCAACTGCTTAAGGGCCTAGACCCCACCAAAGACCAATCTTATTTTTTGCACCGACTCAACCAAGAACAACTGGCTCGCACTTTATTTCCCGTTGGAGAATTGGTTAAGACCCAGGTTCGTAACATTGCGCAACAACTGAATTTACACAATGCCAAGAAAAAAGACTCAACGGGCATTTGCTTTATCGGGGAGCGGCCCCC
>DIYC01000122.1:2937-3944 GCA_002428895.1 Burkholderiales bacterium UBA6064
GGAAAAAAGACTCAACCGGAATTTGTTTTATTGGCGAACGCCCATTTCGTGAATTTCTAAATCGATATTTACCTACACAACCTGGCCCGATACTCAACGATCAAAACCAACGGATTGGAGAACATATCGGCTTAAGTTTTTACACACTCGGGCAGCGCAAAGGGATTGGGATTGGCGGGCTTAAAGGCAACAGCCTACAAGAACCCTGGTTTGTTGCTAAAAAAGACGTTCAAAACAACATACTCTACGCTGTTCAAGGCCATAACCACCCTTGGTTACATACCACTCACCTTAAACTTGAACAAACACACTTTATTTCAGGCCATGCGCCCACAAATCCTCAAACAATCAGCGCCAAAACTCGTTATAGGCAACCCGATGCACAGTGCACCTTGTTACCACAAGGCCAACCTGAACAATACCAATTACACTTTAAAGACCCTCAATTTGCGCCTACCCCCGGACAAAGCGCCGTGTTTTATCAAGGTGACGTGTGCTTGGGCGGTGGCGTTATTCAAACGGTATTGAATACTCTTTGAAGCTTTAATCTAACAACTCATGCAACGCTACCCCAGCCAATTCAGTATGATTTACACTTAAAGACTATTTTTAAAATACGAAACACCCCCATGGTTAATCTGTTAACAAACCTAAAACCTGCCATCGATCAACTCATGGCCTTTTTATACACCCCATTTGGTAGCATTTTGCTCTCGGCCTTATTAATTTTATTGGCCATCTCAATCAACAAAATTTTGCACTGGCGTCTCATGGCGCGCAATCAACAAAGTTTTGAAGATTCCTCGTTACGCGCCAAATTTGTAAGTCGCAACAACATGGTGTGGGCGGTTGTCATTCTGATTATTATTGCTCTGTGGTCATCTAAAGTAACCAGCTTTTTAATTTCCATCGCAGCGATTGCTGGTGCCCTGTTTATTGCCAGCAAAGAACTCATTTTGTGCTGGTGGGGTGCCCTGCTCATTTCACTGAACAAAAACCTAAAAATT
>DIYC01000122.1:4130-7305 GCA_002428895.1 Burkholderiales bacterium UBA6064
AACAAAAACCTAAAAATTGGCAGTATTGTTGAAGTAGGCAAGTACACAGGACAACTGGTTAATACCGGCTTTTTTACGTTTGAACTGGCTGAAATTGGACCCTCGCGCAAACAAACAGGTCGGCTGGTTCAAATTCCAAATTACGTGCTCTTTCTAGAACCAATTAAAAATTTATCTACCTATGGCCACTATGGCGTGCATTTAATCGACTTTCACGTCGGCCATGAGGTCGATGTGTTTAAAGCCGAAGAATTAGTTTTACAACTGGCTCACGAAACAGGTCAGCACTGGTACGATAAAGCGCATAACCATTTTCTGAACATCGAGAAAGACCGGTTTATGGAACTACCCAAAGCCCAACCCGAAGTGTTTTGGAGCAGTATTGACGAAAAATGCTTACGCATGACTTTACGTTTTGCCTGTCCTCTAACCCGACGCGGCCATTTTGAGAAACAAATTGTGATGAAATTTTGGCAAAATTATCACTCGTTGTTACGCAGTACAGAATAAATATCTATTTTACAAGTACTTCAAAACATCACTGATAATTCGTACTGTCAGAAAATCAAACTAACCGAACCAGTTTGGTCAAACAGGCCTTAAGCTAGCGTCTTTGTTAAGCTCCTTTTTCCATGCTTTAAAATAGTCATCTAGACCAAATACTTTATAACGCAACACTTTTTCTAACTTAAAAAATAGATAGTGATCAATTGCAACATTTAACTCAAACAGCTGCTCTTCATTACAACTTGAAATAAACTCATCAAAATTAAATTTTTTCCAATTTTCTGACTCTGAGTTTAATCCCGGAAACTTAATAGGATGCCGACTATTTAATTCACGTTCATTCATCCAATCTTGAATCACTGGATGATGTAAATTCTGTTTAACTAATAAACGCCAACTTTGAATGGTTAACTCTTTAATACTCTTGCCTTGAGTAACTGGAGTTTCGTTGCTCTCTAAATCCGGCAAATGGCTTAATAAGCTCACCCTAGTTTTTAAGGAATTCAATGATTTTTCATGTTCATGATGCAAAGCTCTCACCAAATTAATATTAAATTGATGTTTTTTCTCAATAGCATGCTCTCCAGTTACAGGTAAGAATGAAATATTTTTTTTATGAAAATCTGAAACACGGTGTGCCCACTTTTTAGGTAAAAAATCTGTTGATTCAGGCATTGATGCTAGAAATTTAAAACCAAATTTTGTAGCACGATGGGGCTCAAATAAGCTTGGCTTTACCTCTTTCAATAACCTTTTAACTTTTTGTAATTGAGATATTTCTAACAACACATCATTTGGGACTTTAAAATTAGTGCTTAATTTAACTAAATCAAAATTTTGCAATCTAAAATTTTTGATCCAAATATTGTTAATTCCCCAAGTACTTAATGCACCAAAAGCCAGCAAACCTAACCCAACAGGCAGCGTTAGTGCACCTAAACCAAAAACAGGTATCCCTAATGCAGAAATAAAAGTAATCACAGAACCTGCGCTAAATGCTGCTGAACCGATAGAATTTGCTAAATACGCACGGAATTTTGAATTTTGAATTTGATTAACTTTTTGCTTACCACCAACCAACTGAACACTATCACCAACCATAAGCTTCTCAGGTTTTGATGAAATAACTTTAATCGTATCCGCTGCATTTCTAAGTGTTTGACCCATTGCATAAAGTCCAACTGCGATCAAAGCAAAAGGATGAGATAAAAATGCAGCACTTAGAGATAAAAGAGAGGCTACTCCACTGGTGACCCCAGGAATTAATAAATTATAGTTTGCATTGAATTTTGAGTAGGCTAAACACTTTCTAAATGCCTCTAATTTAATAACGTCTTGAACATTTCCAGTTTTTTTCAAGGCTGCAATATCTTTGGATAAACCCATAATTAAAAGATTAAGATTTTTACGATTTTTAAGCGAACCCTTTACATTTCTGATTGCTTCAGTCAACCCAACTAAGGCCATAGGTGCAATAACACCCAAATAAATCCCCCAATGCTCAGGACTATCCAATTTTGCCGATTTTAAAAGATAATCTGAACCTGGTTTCGCTTTTGACAACTGCTTAACAGCAGAGGCAAACTCGTCCAAATCAAGCTCACCAAAACAACAAGGACAGCCATCTTTATCATGCGTCATTTGCCAACGAACACTCGAATTTAATGAAGCAACCAGTTGGAGTGATAACCAGTGCTGATGATGAGGTGCCGAATCCGAATGAATCAAATCAATTTCAATCCCTTTATATTTTTTAACTCGACTGTCCAATGGAATTCTAACCAGCCCCCCTGATTTATTTTTTGCTAATACAGATTCAAATTGACTTACATTGTTGCGCATTTTAACTCTTTCTGCTGAGGAAGCATCCCAACCAGTAAAACCAACAAACTCTAATTCATGCTGCGCTAAATATTCTGGGATTAATTTTAGGTCATATAAACGATGCTGCAAGCGAGACATACGGTTAGTTAATTGTGAATACTTTTCACGACTTAGACCGTTTTCAGATAGTCTTTTGTGAAGCGAAAATACTCGCTCCTGTGTAGCCAATCTGGCGCGCCTAAGCGCCTGCGCTGACTCAGCTTGAAATAACTGAACACTACCTCGTTTGACTGGAACACTGACAGTGGAAACAACCCCGTGATCATCTATTACACGATTATTTGAAGCTGACTTTGAGCCCGCCCTAGATGGCCATACCAAAGTATTCATAACCGCTGATTGAGGTATTAAATGAGCATGAATATTCTGAACGGAAGTCGCTCGATTAATCGATAATTCATTGATTGACATCTCGTCTAAGACAGAATCATCAGAATAAACTGAAGACGAATGGCTAACAGCAGAAGTTGAATTGATCATTTAAAATACCTCTATTCGTGAAACACCCAATCAATTACCTCAAAACCCCTTCATCCATCTCATGTAGCTTGATCCAAATCGTAATCATCTTGTACCGACAACACGCTCTTATTTTTTATCAGTAAATTCAGACGACACTTAGGATAAAACTGCGTCACTTTTTTACGCCTATCAATTAGATTTAATCAATTGGTTTATTAAATTTTTTCCTGATTAGCACCTTGGCTCAGACATTCGCAGCAGGCTGAGTGGTTGTGGTTTTGTGGTGACCGTGGCGCGAAGTAAACGTGGCACCATGGCGGCT
>DIYC01000014.1:0-3583 GCA_002428895.1 Burkholderiales bacterium UBA6064
TCGACTAAGCCAAGTTTTGAAAACTCGCTGACATTGCACCGTGCACGATCTTTAGACAGGGCTTGGTTGAGCGCATCGAGCACTTGTTCTTGGTGTTTGGTGTTGACCATGTCGATAAAGTCGATCACCACGATGCCGCCTAAGTTGCGTAAACGCAGCTGACGAGCAATCGATTGCGCGGCTTCTAAATTTGTTTTAAAAATTGTTTCCTCAAAGTTTCGCGCCCCGACAAAACCGCCGGTATTCACGTCTACGGTGGTCATGGCCTCAGTTTGATCGATAATAAGATAGCCCCCGCTTTTCAGGTCAACTCGTCGACCCAGTGCTTTTTTAAGCTCTTCTTCGATGTTGTAAAATTCAAACAGAGAACGGTCGCCTTGATGAAGAAATAACTTTTGACTCACTTCCGGGGCATATGTTTCAGCAAATTTTTTTAAGGCACTGTAGGTGACCGCACAGTCTACGGTGACGCTGTTGGTGGCATGGCTCACAAAATCACGAATAACCCGTTCGGCCATATTTAATTCTTTGTACAGTAGGCTAGGGGCTGCCTTTTTACGGGTTAAATCGAGAATATCGACCCAACGGCGTTTTAAATAATGAATATCGGCGATTAGTTCGTCGTTGCTGGCTAATTCGGCTTGAGTGCGAAGAATGTAGCCACCTTCGCGCTGTACGCCAGCCAAGTTTTCTAAACGATGGCGCAACAATTCCCGTTCTGTTTCGTCTTCGATGCGTTGAGAAACACCAATGTGATTGTCTTGAGGGACATAGACTAAAAGACGACCTGCCAAGCTGATTTGGGTGGTTAATTTGGCTCCTTTTTTACCGATGGGGTCTTTGCTGACCTGAACCAACAATGATTGTCCCTCGAACAACATTTTTTCGATCAAATAGGGTGTTTGTGGCTTATTGTTGGTTTGATGTTGCTGCAGGCGTTGTTCCCAAAGGTCAGTGACGTGTAAAAAGCCAGATCGTTCAAGCCCAATGTCAATAAAGGCCGATTGCATGCCCGGTAATACACGCAGCACTTTTCCTAAGTAAAGATTGCCCACTAAGCCTTCAGTGTGAGTTCGTTCCAAGTGAAGTTCTTGCGTTGTCCCATTTTGAATCATAGCGACTCGGGTTTCGTAGGGCGTAATGTTTACTAAAATTTGTTCGTCAATCATGAGTGTGATTTATTGTGCTGTTTTTTTAAAGAGTGTACGAATTAAATTGGATGTTTCGTAAAGTGGTAACCCCATGATGCCAGAATGGCTGCCATTTATGTTGAAAATAAATTGTGCAATAGATCCTTGTATGCCATACCCACCCGCTTTATCAAAAGGCTCGCCACTGTCAACGTACGATTGGATGAACGTTTCTGGAATTTCGGCAAACTGAACCTGTGCTGTATGAACTTGCATCAGTAAGGCATGGGTTGTTAAATCAGCCACTGCAACCGCAGTGTGAACTTGGTGTGTTTGGCCAGAAAGAGACCGTAGCATGTGTTGCGCCTGGGCAATCGAGGTGGGTTTGCCTAGAATGTTTTCATTCAATGCAACTGTGGTGTCTGCAGCAAGCACTAAACCCGCGCAGTGGTTGGCTTGTAACTGTTGCTGGGCTTTGGCCAGCTTAAGCTGAGTGACTCGTTGTACGTAGCAAAGCGGATTTTCTTGAGGTAAGGGTGTTTCGAGTTGTTCGGCTTGTTGGTCACACACAGGCAAAATAAGTTGCACGTTTAGCCCCAGAATTTGCAGTAGCTCTAGCCTTCTTGGGCTTTTAGAGGCTAACCAAATTTGTTTAGGAAGGCCAGCGCAGTGGGCCCAATCAATTGTTTTTGGATGCACAATAGCCTTTAATGCGTTAAGTTCGGTGGTAGGGGTGATTCGTGGTCATCGACCAAGCTCGGTACAATGCTTCAATGAATACGACTCGCGCAAGGCCGTGGGGAAGAGTTAAGTCGGATAAGCGCCACAAGGCATGGCATTGTTGTTTTAGTTCGTGGTACAGGCCATCGGCGCTACCAATTACAAAGCAGATGTCTTGTGACTGTTGGTAGCAGCGTTCAAGATGCTGCGCCATTTCGACACTGGTCAGCGACTCTCCCTTTTCGTCTAAGCCAATTAACAACGCTTGCTTAGGTTTAGTTTGAAGAATTTTTTCAGCTTCAGTTTTTAGAATTTGTTCTTTTGTTAGGCCAGCCGTTCTTGGGGCTGGTTTTAACGGTTTATATTCTAATTTCCAATCTTCAGGCAAGCGACTGTGATATTGTTCAAAGGCTTCTTCAACCCAAGATTCAGCCCGATGAGAGAGAGAAATGAGGGTCAGCTTCAATGCAGAAATAACACCGATTAGTTGTAAAGGCTGAGTTTCGAAGAGTCATTCTTTGCGCTAGGAAACTTAGGCGTTGTGACATACTGTTGAGCAAGTGCAACTCGACCACCCCACAGTTCTTCAAGGTTGTAATATTGCCGAATAGCGGGTTGCATAATGTGTACAACCAGGTCGCCTAGATCAACTAAGACCCACTCGCCCGTGTCAAGCCCTTCAATACCAATGACTTGGGCACCTGCCAATTTGGCTTGACTGGCAACGTGTGTTGCTAAAGATCGGGTTTGCCGATTCGAAGTGCCGTCTACTAAAATAACCCGATCAAATGCGCTGCTGAGTAAGGTGGTGTCGTAAATTACAATATTTTGTCCCTTAATGTCTTCAAGGGCATGAATAACGACTGTTTCAAGTTGATGCAAATTCATTGATTCATCGAAAGGTTTAAACCTTCAGATTTTAGCAATTATTGAACACGGTTACCAGTATAGACTGGGTTTTCTTGTAGATACTTCCACACGGGGCCAGGCAGATTGGCTTGTAAAAACAAGCGGGCGTTTTTTTGGATGTTTAGGTTGGGGTTATTGAGCAGCGTAAACTGTTCGCGAATTTGACTGCTACTGACTGCGATTTCTTGCATCGGGATGCGAAACAACCGGTTGTGATTGAACGCGTCCCGCAGGTCGCTTGGCACATTAAATGCACCGTTTGTGTTGCGGTCTAGTACCCCAAATTGTGCAAATTCAAATAAGTTTTGCCAATTTTTCCAGGTTGTTAGGTGCAACAGTTGGTCACTACCGATTAAAAATACAAATCGGTGGTGCGGGTGTTGGGCGGTTAATCCTTTTAGGGTGTTCAGGGTATAGGTAGGGCCTTGATGTTGAAGTTCGTAAGGTTCAAGTCGCCAAGAACCAGTTTCTGCAATGGCAAGTTCTAGCATCTGTTTACGTTGTTCCGGGTTGGCGATGAGTTGACCTTTTTTTTGCCAAGGTTCACCTGCAGGTAAAAACCACACCTGCTGCGCGTTGAGTTGGCTTTGTGCACAACGCGCCATTTCAAGATGCCCATGGTGAATGGGGTCAAAGCTACCACCCAGCAAGCAAATGGTTGGGGTATCGATGTTCAATCCCTTTAAGCCAGCCAGTTTTTTGCAATTAAAAAATGTGAGTACAACTGGGCTTCGGGCGTATTGGGTTGCGGTGCCCAATTGTAACGCCAGGTGACTTGTGGGGGCATCGACATCAGGATAGATTCAGTGCGCCCGCCACTTTGT
>DIYC01000014.1:3747-6699 GCA_002428895.1 Burkholderiales bacterium UBA6064
CCGGTACGACCAGCCTGCCAGGTTAGGCAAGCTCACCAGAATGGATTCAATACGCCCGCCGGTTTGCAGGCCAAACAAGGTGCCACGGTCGTAAACCAAGTTAAACTCAACATAACGCCCTCGACGAAATGCTTGAAACTCTCGATGCGATTGATTGTAAGGCAAATGCAATCGGCGTTTTGCAATCGGTAAGTACGCTTGCGTAAAATGATCGCCCACGCTTTGCATCAATTTAAAACTGTTGCTAAATCCCAGTTCATTGAAATCGTCAAAAAAAATACCGCCAATACCTCGGGGTTCTTGCCGATGTTTAAGATAAAAATAATCGTCACACCAGGTTTTAAAGTGGGGATAATACGTTGAGCCAAATGGTTTTAATGCATCGTGACAGGTTTGGTGAAAATGCACTGCATCGTCTTCAAAACCATAATAGGGTGTTAAGTCCATGCCGCCCCCAAACCACCAAATGCTGCCTTGATCTGCGGTGTTGGCAGCAAACAAGCGCACATTCATGTGTACCGTGGGTACCATCGGGTTGCGTGGATGAAACACCAACGAAACGCCCATCGCTTCAAACGACGCACCTGCCAATTCAGGCCGATTTGCGGATGCCGAGGGCGGTAATTGGTTGCCCCGCACATGGCTAAAATTGACACCACCGCGTTCAAGAAAATCGCCTTCTTCAAGCACGCAGGTTTTGCCACCGCCACCTTCTGGTCGATCCCAGGTGTCGGTTTTAAAGGGTACGCTTTCAAGCTCGCCAACAGCTTGAATAATGTGTTGTTGCAGTTGCGTTAAATAGTGTTTGACTGCCTGTAAGTTGATTGCATCAGCGCGGTGTTGTCGGGCATTGGGCATCATCTGCTGCGATTCCTTCATGAACAATTATTCGGATGGGCGATTTAATGCCTTAAAACCAATGTCTTTTCGGTATTGCATGCCGTCAAACTGAATGTGGTTCACTTGCTCGTAGGCATTTTGTTGCGCAATACGGATTGAATCGCCTAACGCCGTCACACACAACACTCGGCCTCCTTGGGTAACTAAATTGCCATCGCGGGTGCTGGTGCCTGCATGAAACACATGAACATCTTCTTGACCTTTGGGCGTATTAATAAAAATGGTATCGCCTTGTCTCGGTGATTCTGGGTAGCCATGCGCCGCCAAAACAACCCCAACCGCAGCACGGCGATTCCACAAGGCTTCTGTGTCGTGTAATTTTTTATTCACGGATGCATTCAGTAGGGTGAGTAAATCGCTTTTTAACCGCATCAAAATGGGTTGTGTTTCTGGGTCGCCTAAGCGGCAGTTAAATTCGAGTACCTTCAGTTGGCCTTCGGGCGAAATCATCAGCCCCGCGTATAAAAAACCACAATAGTGAATGTTTTCTTGTTTTAAGCCCATTAACGTGGGTTTAATCACTTCGCGAATAATTTTTGCATGAATCGAAGGGGTTACCACAGGCGCCGGTGAATATGCACCCATGCCCCCCGTATTCGGGCCTTGATCTTGGTCTAGCAAGCGTTTGTGGTCTTGGCTAGAGGCCAAAGGTAAGGCGGAGTCGCCGTCAACCATGACAATAAAACTTGCTTCTTCCCCGCTTAAAAACTCTTCAATCACAACGCGAGAACCGGCTTGACCCATGGTGTTACCAATCAGCATGTTGTCGATGGCTTGGTGCGCTTGCTCTAAGGTTTCAGCCACCACCACCCCTTTGCCTGCAGCAAGCCCATCGGCTTTGATGACAATGGGCGCACCTTGTTGGTTCACGTAGGCGTGCGCCTGTTGTGCATGGGTAAATGTGGCAAAGTGAGCCGTTGGAATGTGATGGCGAATCATAAATTCTTTGGCAAACTGCTTCGAGCTTTCAAGCTGTGCTGCATGTTGAGTTGGGCCAAAAATGCGTAAATTTCTACTTTGAAAATAGTCAACAAGGCCGGCTGCAAGAGGGGCTTCTGGGCCAACCACAGTCAGATGAATTTTTTCATGCTCACAAAAATTGGCCAGCGCTTCAAAATCAGTAATCGGTAAGTTTTCAAGTTTGTGTTCGGTCGCCGTACCGGCATTACCTGGGGCAACAAATACTTTTTTCACTTCGGGTGATTTGGCAATGTGCCAAGCCATGGCATGTTCACGGCCACCCGAACCTATCACTAAAATTTTCATGTAATAACTCTTTGAATATAGAAAAACGGCTAGTGTGAAATAATCACGTTGGTAAATACATTTTGTACGTCGTCAAGGTCTTCAAGCGCATCGAGTAATTTTTGCATTTTGAGCGCTTCATCCCCCGATAGCTGGGTTTCGCTTTGGGGTTTCCAGGTAATTTCAGCCGATTCAGGCACCAGCTTGGCGTGTTCGATGCTGGTTTTAACAGCATGAAATTTTGCAACCTCGCACACCACTTCAGTGAGGCCTTCTTCGTCGGTCTGAATGTCTTGAGCGCCCGCGTCGAGCACGGCCTCCATAATGGCATCTTCATTTACATGAGGTGCAAAAATGAAGTGCCCACAATGCTGAAACATAAACGCCACACACCCATCGGTGCCCAAATTGCCACCATACTTAGTAAACACATGCCGAACATCGGCCACAGTTCGGGTTTTGTTGTCGGTCATGCAGTCAACAATCACGGCAGCGCCTTGGGGGCCATAGCCTTCGTAGCGGATTTCTTCGTAATTCACCCCATCGGCCTCGCCGGTTGCTTTTGCAATGGCACGCTGCAGGTTGTCTTTGGGCATGTTCACGGCCTGCGCTTTTTCAAGCGCAAGGCGCAACCTGGGGTTAATTTCTGGGTCGCCCCCACCTTGGCGAGCAGCTACTGTGACTTCGCGAATCACTTTTGTCCAAATTTTGCCCCGCTTGGCATCTTGTCGATTTTTGCGGTGCTGAATGTTAGCCCATTTACTGTGTCCGGCCATGATCTAAGGGTATGAAGTCTAAGTTGCCATA
>DIYC01000014.1:6887-8295 GCA_002428895.1 Burkholderiales bacterium UBA6064
AAGTTGCCATAATTTTATCACTGACTTAACCCAAACATGCCAGAATATCGTCAAGTTGTGCCAACTCGATCAAAAGCAGTTACACTATGGGTTGAGATCTGGAGAAGGTGGTTTTACGCATTCGTAATGCTGACCTGCCGAAGGCGCAATCCCCATGAACGCTCAGGTATCTGAACAGGTCTCAGGAATTGAATCTGGAGAGCGCTGTGCACCGGCTTCACCTTTTAGCGTGAATTCTTGGTGTGTATGACAGCCGCCGAAGGGGCAAGCAAATTCATTTGCGAATCTCTCAGGCAAAAGGACAGAGGGGGTCACGCGTTGCTGTTTTTTTTCGGCAACATTTTGAATGACTGTCCAAAAAGGGTTCCTCATGAAAGTTATAGTCTTAGGTGCAGGCGTTGTCGGCACCACTTCCGCGTATTTTTTAAACAAAGCTGGTCACGACGTGACGGTAGTTGATCGTCAGCCTGCCGCAGGCCTAGAAACTTCGTATGCCAACGGTGGCCAAGTTTCCGTGTCGCATGCAGAGCCTTGGGCCAACCCAGGCGCACCATTTAAAGTGTTAAAGTGGCTGATGAAAGAAGATGCCCCGCTGTTGTTCCGCTTACGGGCTGATCCCATGCAATGGCGCTGGGGCCTACAATTTTTACGTGAATGCACGCCTGCGCGTACTCGCCACAACATCATTCAAATGGTCAATTTGGGCAGTTATTCACGCTCTAAATTACAACAAATTCGGGCGGATATTGGTATTGAATACAATTGCTTAACGCGAGGCATTTTGCATTTTTATACCAATCAAAAAGAGTTTGATGCAGCCATTGAGCCTGCCGAAATTATGCGTGAATTTGGCTGCGACCGCAAAATTATCAATGCCGAGCAAGCCGTTAAAATCGAGCCGGCTTTGGCTCAAGTGCGCCATCAAATTGCTGGTGCCACGTTTACTGAAGCCGATGAAAGTGGCGATGCGCACAAATTTACACAAAACCTGGCTAAGCATGTGGCCCAGCAGGGCGTGAAGTTTCAATACAATCACACCATTTTGGGGTTTAATACTGAACAAGGCCAAATTTCGGGTGTGCGCGTCAAAAATCAGCAAGGCGAAATTCAAACCCTGGTGGCCGACAGTTACTTGCTCTGTTTGGGCAGCTACAGCCCACAATTGGTGAAATCATTGGGAATTAGTTTACTCATTTACCCCGCTAAGGGCTATTCGGCAACCATGACAATTACCAACCCCAGTAAAGCCCCCGAAGTGAGTTTAACCGATGATGAATTTAAACTGGTGTTTTCGCGCTTAGGCGATAAATTGCGCATTGCTGGCACAGCTGAATTAAATGGTTACGACACGCAGCTTAATTCCGTGCGCTGCCGGGCTATTACGCGTCGTGTGATGGAATTGTTTCCG
>DIYC01000014.1:8421-9050 GCA_002428895.1 Burkholderiales bacterium UBA6064
TCGTGTGATGGAATTGTTTCCAGGTATGGCCAAGCCAGAAGACACTCAGTATTGGACAGGCCTACGCCCAGCCACACCCTCGAACATTCCGTACATTGGTAAAACCAAATTACCTAACCTGTTTTTAAACACGGGTCATGGCACCTTGGGTTGGACGCATTCATGTGGTTCTGCTCAGGCCATTGCTGACATTATTGCGGGCCGCTCACCGGAAGTGGAGTTTGATTTTCAAGGAATTGACACAAGAAAGGCTCAAGTTCTGGCTACGGCCTAGTGGTTTTTGCTAATATCGGCTCATCAGTTCAAAAGGATGTGCCGATGACCACTCACAATCAAACTCAAAATACACCAGAATCTGCTGCAAGTTCTAACTTTTTAAAAACGCTCATCGAGTCCGATCTTAAAAAGCTTGATCTTCAACATCGCACCTGGGCTGGTAAGCCCGGGGGCATTGATGTTCAGCACAATGCTCCGCTCGACACCGCTTTAGTGCGTTTACGCTTTCCGCCTGAACCCAACGGCTACCTTCACATTGGGCATGCCAAAGCCATTTGTATTAACTTTGGTTTGGCGCAAGAATATCAGGGCGCTTGTCATTTAAGGTTTGACGACACCAATCCCGAAAAAGA
>DIYC01000014.1:9242-9607 GCA_002428895.1 Burkholderiales bacterium UBA6064
GACGACACCAATCCCGAAAAAGAAAGCGAAGAATATGTCACGTCGATTAAAGACTCGGTGAGTTGGCTGGGTTTTTCGTGGCAAACATTGGGTCAAAATAACTTGTACTACGCCAGCGACTACTTTGAGTTTATGGTACAAGCGGCTGAATTTTTAATTCAGGCAGGTTTAGCCTATGTGGACGAGCAAAACGCTGAACAAATGCGCGAAAATCGAGGCACCTTGAAACAACCTGGAGTTGATTCGCCTTACCGAAATCGGTCAGTCGCTGAAAACCTAGCGTTGTTTAAAGACATGCAAGCAGGCAAGTTGGCCGACGGCGCTGCGGTGTTGCGTGCAAAAATCGACATGGCCAGCCCCAACAT
>DIYC01000014.1:9928-10121 GCA_002428895.1 Burkholderiales bacterium UBA6064
TTAGCCACAGCTTTTGTACGCTTGAATTTGAAGACCAACGCCCCTTTTACGATTGGACTTTGCTGCAACTTGCTACCCCCCAAGTGACACCCAGCGGGCAAACCCTGGCCCCTTTGCTGATGCAGCCCTTGCCACGCCAAACCGAGTTTGCGCGTTTAAATTTAACGTATGTCGTCACCAGCAAACGCAAGCT
>DIYC01000177.1:0-2895 GCA_002428895.1 Burkholderiales bacterium UBA6064
TTCAAGTCAAGTTTTGAGCCCCTGGTTGGGGGTAAAGTGGATTGTTTGTACTTAGGTTGTTTGAGCAGAAATAGTTTAAGTTAGTACACATCAACGATTAAATAAGCTTGTTTTCGATGGCGTATCGGGTTAATTCTCCGTTTGATTTCATTCTCATTTTTTCTAAAATTCGTGCTCGGTAGACGCTAACTGTTTTAGGGCTCAACGACATTTCTTCTGCAATTTGTGACAGTTTTTTGCCAGATGCAATCATTCGAATGGTTTCAAATTCGCGGTCACTCAGCGTCGCATGGAGTGGTTTTTCTATTTCTTCGGTTAAGCTAGATGCCAATGATTCTGCCAATTCGGGCGTAATATATTTTCTGCCAGCAGCGATGACTTGGATGGCATCAACTAGATTTTCAGGGGCTGTATTTTTGGTGAGGTACCCAGAAGCCCCCGCCTTTAAACTACGCACAGCATATTGGTCTTCAGGATGCATCGACAGCATTAAGACTTTAATTTCAGGTTTTTGGCTTTTGATGACTTTGACAATATCGACTCCATTTTTTCCTGGCATTGAGATATCTAAGACCACAACGTCTATTTTATGTTGATTGATTGCCGCAATCACTTCGAAATAGTCTCCTGCTTGAGCCACAACTTGGCAGTATTGAGTGTCCTCTAAGAGTTGTTTTAAGCTACCTCGGAGTAGGGTATGATCGTCTGCCAATAAAATTTTAATCATGTTGCATGATCTCATTTAGATTGATTGCATTTTTGGGTAGTGAGACCATCACAGTTGTTCCCTGTTCAGGGGTGCCGTTAATATCTACCCAGCCGTTAAAAGCAGTAATTCGTTCATGCATTCCCCGCAAGCCAAAAGAAGTTTTTTTGTGCTTGTCAGAGAGGGTGATCCCTTTTCCGTTATCATGAATTTCTAAGGTGACATGTTGACCTGAAACAAATAACTCGACTTCTACAAAAGTTGCATTGGCATGTTTAATAATGTTGGTTAGGCTTTCTTGTAGAATTCTAAATAGGGTGGTGTTTTGTTCGGGAGTTAAATCGACCGACTCTTGGTTGCTAGTAAACCGAGTTTTTGTTTGAGTTCGCTTTTCAAAATCTTTGATTTGCCATTCTAAAGCAGGGATTAAGCCATAATCTAGAATAACAGGTCGAAGGTCTTTGGCAATACGTTGACTGCTGGCTAATAAATGTTCAATCAAATCGTGCATGTCATCGAGTTTTTCTTGAATCAGCGTATCTGTTTTAATTGTTTTGTACAGCCAAGCCACATCGGTTTTGAGTTTGGTGAGCGAAGCACCAATGTCGTCATGTATTTCTCGTGCGATTGAGGCACGTTCTTCCTCTTGTCTTTTTTCAAATTCATAAGTTACTTTGCGTAGCTCGTCTTTAGAGCTTCGAAGTTCTTGTTCAATGTGCTTCCTGTCCGAAATGTCGAGTAATAGCGCATCCCACACTGTGATATTGCTGTGTTTTTTACCAATCGCATGCAGCATAATCCAGCTTAAATTGAGTTCAGGTGATAAATTCAGTTTTCCTTCCCATTTAAATTGGAGCTTATTGTTGAGTGTGTTTTTGAGAATTGTTTGCTTTAAGTCGATGACTTGAGACTGATCAAGTAAGTTAAAAAATGAGCCAGGTTTTTCAAGTTGTTCTTTGAAGGGTTCGGAATAATGACCAAATGCACCTGTTTTAACAAAAGTAATTTGTGGTTCTTCTAAGTGAATGCCTGACTTAATTTGAATAAACACGCCCGGAATATTTTCAGCAATGGCTGTAAACCTTCTTTCACTTTCACGTTGTGCAAGTTCAGCTTGCTTTAAGTTTTTGCGTTCAGTCGCTGCTCGAATTGCTCGAATTACAACCGTTGGGAGTTGTTTTAGGCGATCTTTGACCAAGTAATCATCTGCGCCTGAGCGCATCGCTTCTACTGCCACGTCTTCGCCAATATTGCCGGAAACGATAATAAAAGGTAGAAAATCGGATTCGTTGCGGACTGCTTTGAATGCTTGCTGTGAGCTAAAACCAGGTAGGTTATGATCAGAAATTACAATATCCCATTTATGGGTTGGCAAATAATTTTTGAGTTTTGATAGGTCATCAACGCATGCGCTAAAGCACTCTAACCCAGCTTGTTTTAAATAATGTTTCATCAGTTCATAGTCAGAAACATTATCTTCTATAAACAAAACGTTTAATGGCGTGAATTCTGTGGTATCTAAGTTGTTTATTTTGCAAGAGAGCATTTTACTCGTCATGTTTGCCTGAGACCCAATAAAAATTGGTTTAGTGGATACAATCTGATGCCAAAAAAGCTGTTTTATTGTTCATTTAACTTAATCAGATTAACGGATGATTAGTAATGAATCAATTAAGCCAATGGAGCGATTATGGTTAACTCTACTTTTAGTGGCAGTCAAAGTAAAGTTGAAGGTTTGCCTGTTACTCGAGTTGGCCGTTCGTTTCGAGAAGGATCGCTTACTGAAGTGTTGCAAAATACAAACAGTTTATCTGGGGTAAATCGTGAGTTTTCATTTAACGATGCTGATTTTTCTCGGGTTCGAAAAATGATCTATTCTGTCGCCGGAATTTCTTTGCCGAATACCAAAGAAAGTATGGTTTATAGCCGTTTGTCTCGACGTTTGCGTATTTTGGGTTTATTGTCTTTTACTGAGTATCTCGATCGTTTAGAACGAAATGCATCGGATTCTGAGTGGGAACATTTTACAAATTCATTAACGACTAATTTAACTTCGTTTTACCGTGAAGAGCATCATTTTGAATTATTGTCTCAGCAACTTCGTGCTTTGCAAGGTCGAGGAACGATTCACATTTGGTGTTGTGCATCATCAACTGGGGAAGAGCCCTACACAATCGCAATTACAGCCC
>DIYC01000177.1:3113-3331 GCA_002428895.1 Burkholderiales bacterium UBA6064
CACAATCGCAATCACAGCCATGGAAACTTTTGGTAGCACCAATCCACCCGTAAAAATTTTGGCGACCGACATTGACACAGAGGTGTTGGCTAAAGCAAAAGAAGGGGTTTATCGTGTCGATCAAACCGATAAAATTCCTTCGGATATTTTGCGTCGATATTTTTCCAGAACTGGTCAAGAAAGTCTTGGTTTAGTGAGTGTTAAACCTGAAGTTAAAC
>DIYC01000046.1:0-5702 GCA_002428895.1 Burkholderiales bacterium UBA6064
AGAACCTTGTTGATTGATCAAACCCACGGGCGGGCTCAGCGAACGACCCCAAGCAGTCTGATTTAAATCTTGCCAATCCAGACCTGTGACACTGTTGCGTCGAGGCGTTAAATATTTTAAAACGGACTCGGGGAGTTCGTCCAAAAAACGAGAACGCACATGGTAGCGAGTTTGGCCGTGCAGCATGCGTTGCTGCGCACTCGTTAAAAAAAGCTGTTCGCGAGCACGGGTAATGGCCACGTACATCAACCGACGCTCCTCTTCTAAACCTGAGTCATGCCCTACAGAAGTTGAATTGAATTGAGTTAAACTGTTTTCGTGAGGGAATAAACCTTCTTCTAAACCGGTGACAAACACACACGGAAATTCAAGCCCCTTGGCTGCATGAATGGTCATTAATTGCACTGCATCCTGCCCCGCACTGGCAGCCAATTCACCCGACTCAAGAGACGCATGGCTTAAAAAAGCACCTAAAATCGACAATCCTGTTTCAGCATCGACAGTGAGCGCACATTGATTAGGATCCAGTTGTTCTGAAGAAATAAATGCCGCAGCCGCGTTGACTAATTCGTATAAGTTCTCGATCCGATCTTCGCCCTCACGCTCGCTTTGGTAATATTCGAGTAATCCAGAGCGAGTAATCACTTGTCTGACCAACGCGGCAAAACCCATCGCCCGCGATTCAAATCGCAAGCTTTCGATCAGCTCGTTAAACTTCATGAGATTGATGGCTGCGCGGCCTTGCATCAAGGGCACTGCACGATACAAGGACACGTTATTTTGCTGCGCGAGGTCTTGCAAGATTTCAACAGAACGTGCGCCAATTCCCCGAGCTGGAAAGTTAACCACTCGAATAAACGCCGTGTCTTCATCCGCCTGATTGATTAGACGCAAATACGCCAAAGCATGTTTAATTTCTGCTCGTTCAAAAAATCGTAAACCCCCATAAATTCGGTAGGGAATTGCTGCTTGAATAAATGCCTGCTCTAACACCCTAGACTGGGCGTTCGAACGATACAAAATCGCCAATTCGGAATAAGCCCGCTGTTGAGTTTGAACAAGCTGCGCAATGCGATCAACGATAAAAGCGGCTTCTTCAAAATCGCTGTGCCCCTCATACACTAAAATGGGTTCACCTTCGCCGGCATCGGTCCACAAGTTTTTACCCATTCGTACTTTATTGTGCTCGATTAACGAATTGGCTGCTTTTAAGATATGCCCCACCGAGCGATAATTCTGCTCCAGCTTAATTCTGTTTTTAACTTTAAAGTCGCTTTCAAACTGAGCCATATTGGCCACACGAGCGCCGCGAAAGGCATAAATAGATTGATCATCATCGCCCACCGCAAAAATTGAACCTTGATCGCCCGCCAATTTTTTTAGCCAAGCATATTGCAATGCGTTGGTGTCTTGAAACTCGTCGACTAAAATATACTTAAATCGCGACTGATAATGAGCGCTGATACTGGGCTGGTTTTGCAATAACTCATAACTACGCAACAGCAATTCTGCAAAATCAACCACTCCTTCACGCAAACACTGCGCTTCATAGGCTTCATACAAACGAACCAACATGGTGTAGTGCGCATCATGAGCCTCAACTTGACTAGGCCTTAACCCCTGCTCTTTGGCCGATTGAATAAAATACATCAGCTTTTTCGGTTCAAATTGTTCAGGGTCAACCGATAACGATTTCAGCAAGCGTTTAATGGCTGATAACTGGTCTTGCGTGTCTAAAATTTGAAAAGCCTGGGGCAAATTCGCATCACGATAATGCGCCCGCAACATACGATGACACAAGCCATGAAAAGTACCAACCCACATAGCCCGAGTATGAATGGGTAATACTGCCGAAATACGCGACATCATTTCTTTAGCCGCTTTGTTGGTGAAGGTAACGGCAAGCACGCCATGTGGACTGACTTGTCCAGTCTGAATTAACCAGGCTATTCGACTGGTGAGTACTTTGGTTTTGCCGCTACCCGCACCTGCAAGGATAAGAGCAGACTCTTGGGGTAATGTAACGGCTAAAAGTTGTTGTGAATTTAAAGTGTCAAGCAGAGTCACGCATAGGCTTTGAAGTTAATCAAGAGCGTAAAGTATACCAAAGCTTGATACAGTCTCAACTTGACTGTAGTGATTCGACTGAACACCAACATAAAAGCTAACGTCAGAATTAATCTGTTGAACAAAATGCAAACCCGTTGGGATGTTTAATTTTCGCGGATCTGCTGCATTTTGATTGGCCTTAGCAGGTGTCAAATTACCGTACACCAAGCGACCCTTGGAGTCTAAAATTAAATCAATTCGACGACCATGTTCAGAAACACGAAAATCGGACACAAGTTGTTGTGGAGAGATCAAAGAAATTTTTGAGGTAAGCGCTGGTAAATTATAGGTACTGGGGCTAAAAGCAGTTTGAGCAAATCGTTTAAAATGACGACTCCCATTTGCAACCAAACCTGAGAAAAGTTGCCCTGAGCCAGAAGACTTAGCCTCACCTAAAGTACTTGACAATTTTAAGTCGAGCGCAGACACCGAAGAAGTATAGCAAGAAAACATTAGGCTCATCGTGGTTAAAAAAAACGCACTGTGGCCTTTAAATCTTAGTTTTAGATTAAAATGTTTCATAATCAGTGTCGGGTAAGGGGCTCAAAGTCAAAATGTTCTGCATACACTCTTAGTGTGTAAAGGCTTCAAATAAATCCATATCCGATGGGTTAACTCTCAGCAATGGCTTCATTTTATCCTTTCAGCCAAGCTACAACCATTTAACGTTTAAACCATTAAACTCATTCGTCATGCATACAAAATACGCCGCGCAAGCCATCGAACAAGCCGTTCAAACCGATTGGGAAAACAACAACAGCTTCCATGCTGAAGCATTTGCAAAACAACCCAACGGCGAGCTTAAACCGAAGTATTATTGTGTCTCTATGTTGCCCTATCCATCTGGCAAACTCCACATGGGGCACGTGCGCAATTACACCATTAATGATGTCATGGTGCGGCAAAAACGAATGAAAGGGTTTAACACGCTGATGCCCATGGGTTGGGATGCATTTGGCATGCCCGCTGAAAATGCAGCCCTTGCCAATGGCAAGCCTCCCGCGCAATGGACTTATGACAACATCGACACCATGAAGCAACAAATGCGCGCTATGGGACTAGCCATCGACTGGTCTAAGGAAATTGCTACCTGCAAACCCAACTACTACAAGTGGAATCAGTGGCTTTTTCTTAAAATGCTCGAAAAAGGCATCGTTTACCAAAAAACTGGTTTCGTGAACTGGGACCCAGTGGATCAAACTGTGCTCGCCAATGAACAAGTGATCGAAGGCCGAGGCTGGCGGTCTGGGGCAATCGTTGAAAAACGAGAAATTCCGATGTATTACATGGGCATTACCCGCTATGCCGATGCACTTCTGCAAGACCTCACCACCTTAAACTGGCCTGAACGGGTCAAAATTATGCAAGAAAACTGGATTGGCAAATCCATCGGTGTTCGTTTTGCGTTTAATCATCAAATTACCGATACCGATAACAAACTCATTCAAAATGGTCAATTGTTTGTTTTTACAACCCGCGCCGACACGTTGATGGGTGTTACTTTTGCTGCGGTGGCGCCAGAACACCCACTTGCCCAATTTGCCGCCGAAACTCGCCCAGAAGTTGCCCGTTTTATTGCAGAGTGCAAAGCCGGAAGCGTGGCCGAAGCCGACATGGCCACGATGGAAAAAAAAGGAGTGAACACCACACTCTATGTCCAACACCCCATCACGGGACAAAACATTCCAGTTTGGGTGGGCAATTATGTATTAATGAGCTATGGCGATGGCGCGGTCATGGGAGTACCCGCGCACGACGAACGGGACTGGGCGTTTGCAAAAAAGTATGCCCTCGACATCAAACCCGTTTTACGCAAAATCGATCCGTCCAATCTCAGCTTCATGCAAACAGTAAATCCTGATGGCCCCTGGCAAGAGTGGTATGGTAGTAAAACTGACAGCACTCTGGTCACCTACAACAGCGCACAATTCGATGGGTTAAGCAGTGAACACGCCATTGAACAAATCGCCGAATTTTTACAGGCTCGTCAACTCGGCGAACAACGAATTCAATATCGCCTGCGCGATTGGGGCATTTCTCGCCAGCGTTATTGGGGTACGCCCATTCCCATCATTCATTGCCCAAGCTGCGGTGCTGTGCCAGTCCCTGAAACTGACCTTCCCGTGGTGCTACCTGAACACTTAGTCCCTGACGGTAGCGGAAACCCTTTGGCAAAATGCGAAGAGTTTTTAGCTTGTCAGTGCCCAACCTGCGGCCAAGCCGCACGCCGTGAAACCGACACCATGGACACGTTTGTTGACAGCTGTTGGTACTTTAGCCGTTATGTTTGCCATGATGCTGACGCCATGACCGATTCACGTGCCGACTATTGGATGCCGATGGATCAATACATCGGCGGTATTGAACACGCAATTTTGCATTTACTGTATTCTCGCTTTTGGACTAAGGTCATGAACGATTTTGGACTAATCCAGTTTCGAGAACCCGCAACGGCCTTGCTCACCCAAGGTATGGTACTCAATGAAACGTATTTTCAAGAACAAGCGAATGGACAAAAAAAATGGGTCAATCCCACCGAAGTCGAGGTTCAATTTGACGACAAAGGCCGACCTATCTCAGCCTGCTTGCTCAGCAACAACTCACCGATTCAGATTGGTGGCATTGAAAAAATGTCGAAATCTAAAAACAATGGTGTTGACCCCAAACTACTTATCGACCAATATGGTGCCGACACCGCGCGTTTGTTCACCATGTTTGCATCCCCGCCCGAACAAAGCCTAGAATGGAGTAATGCTGGGGTTGAAGGGGCCTACCGTTTTGTTCGTCGTCTTTATACACTGGGCCAAGCACAAGCTGAATTGCTAATTCGCAACAACAACGATACCGTCAATGCCTCCTTCAACGAACTTTCTAAATCGGGTCAAAATACCCGTCGAGAAATTCATGAAATACTGCAACAAGCCAATTTTGACTACGATCGGATGCAATACAACACTGTGGTTTCTGCAGGAATGAAAATACTTAATAGCCTAGAAAACTTTAGCCAACAAACCCCAGCAGACAGCAAAAATGAAAGCGTCCTAACAGAAGGCTTTGGAATACTTTTGCGCGTGCTGTACCCCATTATTCCACACGTCACAACTTACTTGTGGCAACACACAGGGTACCAACACACCCATGGTCACCTTTTAGACGCCCCTTGGCCTGAACCCGACCCAGCCGCGCTAGTTCAACACGAAATCACTTTGGTTGTTCAAGTGAATGGCAAATTACGCGCAAAAATTGAAGTTGCTGCCGATGCGCATACTCAGATCATTGAACAATTGGCACTGTCTCACCCTGATGTTTTACGATTTACCGAAGGCCATGCAGTGAAAAAAATAGTTGTTGTTCCAGGTAAACTCATTAATATCGTTATTTGATGAATTAAAGGTTGTTTTATATGATGATGCGCTGTCAACAAATTTTATTCAGTCTGTGCGTACTGTTTAGTTTATCAGCCTGTGGTTTTACGCTCAGAGGCCAATCCACGTTTGACTTTGAATTCAAACACATTCAATTACACAATTTTAATGACAGCCAAATGGCACGCATTTTAAAATTAGCGCTCGAAATTCATGGTCTAGAAACCG
>DIYC01000046.1:5885-8562 GCA_002428895.1 Burkholderiales bacterium UBA6064
CGGGTCTAGAAACCGATTCCGAAAAACCACAACTCACGATTAAACGCATCAGCGACTTATTTGATCGCAGTATTGTCACCTTCAGCGCAACCGGACGAGCCCAAGAAGTTGGCCTTAGTTATCAATTGGTTTTTGAAGTCAGCAATGCACAAGGCGAAATACTCATTCGCGAAACCACGCTCACTCAGCGGCGAGAAATCACCTACAATGATGACGAAATTTTAGGGAAAGAAGCCGAAGAAAATCGTTTGTACAAAGAAATGCAAGATGACATTGCTCAACAAATTGTGGCTCGGTTAGGTGCTTTATCGCTCAATAACAAAACCAAATGACAAAAACCTTAACACTGCATGATTGGCTTACTTCAGCAAAACCCGTACCACAAACCATGTGCTTGTTCACCGATGAACCACTTTTTCAAACACAAGTGGCTGACACCTACCGAAAAAGACTACGTCAATCCATCAACTACCAACGTCATGTCTTAGAACAAAATAAAGACTTTAATCACGCTTTCTTTTTAAGCCTTCTGGCCGAAAACTCTTTATTTGGTGATGTATCGCTGATAGAACTGCGCTTGACGCAAAACAAACTCAATGCAGAATTTGTTCAAACGCTGGAACAAACCTGCAACTGGCTCGCAGAGGGGAAAATACACCATTACGTAGTAATCATTGGGCCTACATTAAGCAAAACACACATGGCCTCTGCAGGTTTTAAAAACCTATGGGCCCATTTTACCCACATTGTATGCCCCACACTCACTTTAGAAACCTTGCCCAACTGGCTAATACAAAGCGCCCAACATCAAGGGTTTAAACTGAATTTTGAAACCGCAAAATGGCTTGCTGAACAAACCGAAGGTAATTTATTGGCAGCACAGCAGTGTCTTGACAAACTGGCGATTCATCACGCAAATTCTATCGACAACGACACATCGCACAGCACACCCAAAGCCATCGAATTAAGCACAGTACAACACATTGCAACAGCCGCCTGTCGATTCAACGTCTTTGATCTAGGCCAAAACTTACTGGCTGGCAACCCCAACCGAGTCCTCAAAGTACTACATGGCCTTCAAGCCGAAGGCGAGGCTGGCACACTCGTGCTGTGGGTACTCACTGAAGAAATTAAAACTATTTTAAATATTAAACATGCACTACAACAAGGCCAAAGCCTGAAGCAATCGTGTCAAACTTATCGTGTTTGGGGTGAACGGCAAAAATACATTTCAACCGCATGCACGCGTCACACTACAAAATCGCTCAACAAGTTGCTCACTCTGTGTTATAAAGCTGAGAAAACATTAAAGGGGCTTGCTCATGGCAACTCTTGGCATTTGTTTGAAATGATTGCCTTAGGCATAACCGGTCATTCAACTCACCTTTCTGTGGTTTAACTGTATGCGCATTAAAGATCAAATTGACGAAATTGGAAAACAAGCCAAAAAAGCCTCTGCAGCTATGGCTTTAGCAAGCACTGCCGAAAAAAACACCGCCTTACATGAAATTGTTCAGCTGATTCGAACACACAAAGCCCAAATTCAACAAGCCAACCAAGCTGACTTAAACAAAGCCAATCAAAATGGACTAGAACCAGCCTTACTTGATCGCTTAAGTCTCAGCGACAAGACCATTGAAACTATGGCAATTGGCTTAGAACAAATGACTCAATTACCCGACCCAATCGGCGAAATTTCTGATTTAAAGATTCGCCCTAGCGGCATACAAGTCGGAAAAATGAGAGTGCCCCTGGGAGTGATCGGCATTATTTATGAATCACGACCCAATGTCACGATTGATGCCGCGGGTTTATGCATTAAATCAGGCAATGCAACCATATTACGCGGTGGTTCAGAGGCATTTGAATGCAACCAAGTATTGGCTCAATTGGTGTCTCAAGGTTTAACTCGCGCCAACCTGCCCGCGCATGCAGTCCAAGTAATCAAGACCACAGATCGAGACGCAGTGGGTCATTTAATCACTGCCAAAACCTATGTCGACGTTATTGTCCCTCGAGGCGGCAAAAGCCTTATTCAACGCATCGCAGAACAAGCAACAGTCCCAGTGATTAAACATTTAGATGGGATTTGCCACACCTATATTGATGCGCATGCAAACATTGAACAAGCCATTCAAATTGCAGACAACGCAAAAACACACCGATATGGTACTTGCAACACCATGGAAACCTTACTCATTCACCAAGCAGTTGCGCAAAAAGTCTTGTCTAAATTAGTACCCCTATATCTTGCAAAACACGTTGAGCTGCGCGGTTGCCCAGCAACCTGCGCCTTGGTTCAACACGCCAAGCCTGCCACAGAGCAAGACTGGTTCACCGAATACCTTGCACCCATTTTGTCCATACGAATTGTTGACTCGCTTGAACAAGCGATCCAACACATTAATCACTACGGTTCACAACACACCGATGTCATCGTGACTGAACATCACAGCCACGCCATGCAATTTATTCGCCAAGTCGACTCGGCCTCGGTCATGATTAATGCATCATCCCGATTCGCCGATGGGTTTGAATATGGCTTAGGCGCTGAAATTGGCATTTCAACTGATAAACTTCATGCCCGTGGCCCAGTCGGTTTAGAGGGTTTAACCAGCCAAAAATACGTCATATTTGGGCACGGCGAAATTCGAACCTAATACTTTTTAGAAGGCTC
>DIYC01000046.1:8719-11156 GCA_002428895.1 Burkholderiales bacterium UBA6064
TTTTAGAAGGAAATTCCATGGCTTACCTGTGGTTAAAGTCGTTTCACATTTTGTTTGTCGCAGCTTGGTTTGCCGGTTTATTTTACTTACCGCGCATTTATGTCAATTTAGCCATGGAAACTGAACCTGCGGCAATTCAACGTTTGCAGACCATGGCCAAAAACCTATACCGGTTTATGACGCTGTTGGCGATCCCGGCCCTATTGTTGGGTTTTATTTTAGTCGGGGTTTACAAAATAGGGATTGGAGGTGGTCAAGGTTGGCTACACGCTAAAATCCTAATTGTCTTTTTAATTGTTGGCTATCACCACGCCTGCGGCCGAGTGTTAAAAAAATTTCAACAAGGCTTAAACACCCGCAGTCACACCTTTTACCGTTGGTTTAATGAAGTACCTGTTGTGCTCATGACCCTTGCGATTATTCTTGTTGTTGTCAAACCTTTCTAGTTGTTTTATTCATGCCTAAACCCGTTCATCAAGACCGTAAACCCGCCCCTAAACCTGCTATCAATAGCAGCCGATCCACCTACTTTACTTGTTTTGCCAGTTGCCCTAAAGGGCTTGAAACATTACTTGAAATTGAGCTGAATCAATTAGGAGCCAGTGAAGTAAAATCTACCTCGGGAGGATGTTTATTTAAAGCGGGTTGGCCTCTTGCAGTTCGAATTACTTACTGGTCGCGGATTGCTGGTCGCGTTGGCTTACGTTTAGCGCACGAACCTTGCCAAAGCGAAACTGATTTATACAACATTGTGACCCGAATTGATTGGCCAAACTGGTTTCATGTTGAACAAACACTTCGGGTTGATTTAACCAACCTAGGCGCAGACTATAAAAACCCTCGATTTGCGCAATTAAAAATTAAAGATGCCGTGTGTGATTGCTTCATGCGTCAATTCAATCAGCGCCCTAATATTGACACCACACAGCCAAATATCCGTATTTTTGCGGCAACTACCCCAACCCACGCTTCGGTGTATATCGATCTTGCTGGGGAAAATTTATTCAAACGAGGTTGGCGAAAAGACAAAGGCATTGCCCCTTTAAAAGAAAACCTGGCTGCAGGCATTTGGACTTTAGTTCAAAACAAATTACCCGAACACACAGAACAGAAAAACTACCTAGACCCTTTCTGCGGAAGTGGTACTTTAGTCATCGAAGCAGTAAGCCAACTGTGCGACCGTGCCCCAGGTCTTGATCGCAATTTTGCATTTGAACATTTAAAACCATATACCCCCGAGCTGGGTCAAGCCATTCAAACCCAAGCCAACGAACGGTTTAACCAAGGGCTTGATCAGGTTTTAAAGCACAAACCATTGATCTGGAAAGGCTCGGACATCACCGCCTTAATGGTTGAACTAGCCCAACACAATGCCCAACAAGCTGGTTTAGGTGAATTACTGGATGCTGGGATTATTCAGTTTGCACAAGTTGATGCGCTTGACGTGAAACCTTGGGCGCAACACGGCGTCATTCTAAGCAATCCGCCCTATGGTGAAAGAGCCCGCGCTAAAGGTGCCGATATTGAAGAAGACGAAGCCTACGAAAGGCTATTTAAAGAGTACGGCAATTTACTTAAACAACAGTTTACGGGTTGGACTGCTTTTTTATTTTCGGGCGACCTCAACTTAAAATACACTTTGGGTTTATCACCCAAGCGCAAAACGCCACTTTTTAATGGCGCCATCGAATGCCGTTTGTTTGAGTTTCCAATTACAACGGGTGTTTACCGTCCCAGAGCAGCTACCGCCGAAAATCAGACTAAACAGTAAGCGCTAAACGACCGAAGCTGAGAGTCGCTTGAGTTCGAATAAGATGAAATTAGTGATTAACTTCATCGGCTTGGATAGAGCGAGCAAGCTCGGCCTCAACATCAGCAATTAACTCGGCTGGTTTGGTGGTGGGAGCGTATCGCTTAACCACCTCACCCTGACGATTCACCAAAAATTTGGTGAAATTCCATTTAATATTCTGACTTCCCAAAATTCCCTTTGCTTCACGCGTTAGAAATCGAAAAATAACATGTGCTTCAGGACCTTTTACATCGACCTTAGCAAACATTGGAAAACTTACACCATAATTTCTTTGACAGAATGCACCAATTTCTTTATTCGTGCCGGGATCCTGACCACCAAATTGGTTACAAGGGAACCCTAAAACTTCTAAGCCTTGAGCTTTATATTTTTCATACAACTTTTCAAGTCCTGCAAATTGTGGTGTAAAACCACACTTACTTGCCGTATTTACAATCATTGTGACCTTGCCTTTATAATCAGCGAGCGCCTTTGTTTCTCCCTCTAACAATTCAGCTTCAAACTGATAAATGTTACTCATGGATAGGTTTCCTCGTCATTCTTTTCTTCTGTTTTAAGTTGTAATGATGCCGAATTCACGCAATAACGCAGTCCTGTCGGCTGTGGACCATCCTCAAACACATG
>DIYC01000033.1:0-180 GCA_002428895.1 Burkholderiales bacterium UBA6064
ATAGGCTGTATAGCCCAAACCTGTGCTTTTAAGATAAGATTCTGCACGACGGGCTATTGAACGTGGGTCGCGGTCATAACCTTTGCCATCGGAGGGTTCAATCACATCGCAAGTTAAAATCAACGTAGGCTCTTCCCGAAAAGGATCGAGCCGAGCAGTAGTTGGATCGGGCATTAATAA
>DIYC01000033.1:408-14483 GCA_002428895.1 Burkholderiales bacterium UBA6064
AACATGTCAGACGCTTCGATACCTTTCCAGCCAGCAATTGAAGAACCATCAAATGCGTGACCCTCATCAAACTTATCTTCATTAAACCGGTTAGCCGGAATTGAGACGTGTTGCTCTTTACCACGAGTGTCCGTAAAACGAAAGTCGATAAATTTAACATCATTTTCTGCAACCATCTTCAATACGTCTTGGGCGCTAGCCATTTGTATCTCCTGAGTGAACTATTAAAAAAATAAATACCCAGAACAATAGCATGTTGTTTAGCCTTCCAAACAAAGCCCGCTTTAAAATCAGAAGGATTTAAAAGAAATGAAATCAAGAGTTGGCTCTAACCCTCGAGACGCACCAATATAGTGCAACCCTAAGA
Source organism: Burkholderiales bacterium UBA6064 (assembly GCA_002428895.1). Classification (GTDB taxonomy): domain Bacteria; phylum Pseudomonadota; class Gammaproteobacteria; order Burkholderiales; family Burkholderiaceae_B; genus Limnobacter. Next base: position 776 of record DIYC01000033.1, read on the forward strand.
AATTAAGTTGCCCATAAAGCTGTTTTACTCCCTACATAAAATGCAAATAAGCAACCCAACACATGCATGGCTGCATGCCCAAGCGCCATGAGTGGCTGAGCTTGAAGCAACTTCATTCCTTCGAAAGTAAATGCAGAAAAAGTGGTGAATCCACCTAAGAAACCTGTCACTACACACAGAAAAAAGGGGGTTTTTGTGGCACCTGCAAACACAACTGCCATAACCCCAGCCAGAAAAGCACCTAACACATTGACTGACAAAATAGCCAATGAAAAAGAAAAAATACTGGCGTGGCCAAATATTAAACTGAACCAATACCTTGCACAGCCACCCAAGCCTGCACCAAAAAAAACAAATATGGAGTTAAAGAGTAAAACCATACCCGTTGTTTGCACAATCAAACCCTTGCAGCATACTCAGAAATAAAGCGTTTAATTGAGTCAAGCTGTGCAGGCAATTCAAAAAATCGTTGTGGCAACGCTTCGAGATGCTCAAAACCTTTGGGCACTGGTGGCTTTTTCCCAGTTGCCTCAACAATAGTATCGCTAAATTTTGCTGCTTTAGCTGTTTCTAAAACAATCATAGGGATACCTTGCTCAACAAATCGCTGCGCAACAAAAATACCATCAGCGGTATGAGTATCAATAAATTCACCAGTTCGGTGGTATACCTGGGCAATCGTTTCAAGTCGACTGGCATGATTAGAACTACCCGACCTAAAGCCAAACTTTTGACTAACCTGTGAGAAGAAAGAAGTTGCTGACAAATCAAACTGACCTTCAGAGGACAACTGCAACCAGAGTTTTTTTAAAGTAGTACTGTCTCGACCAGCTAGATCATAAATAAATCGCTCAAAATTGGATGCCTTTGAAATATCCATTGAAGGACTGCTAGTGATTACCGTTTCAGCGGCAGACCTAGGGCGATACAAACCCGTTTTAAAAAACTCGTCGAGTACATTATTTTCGTTAGTAGCCACTACCAAATAGCGAATAGGTAATCCCATTTGTTTGGCAATATGACCTGCAAGCACATTTCCAAAATTTCCAGATGGGACGGTAAACGACACAGGGTCGCCTATTTTCTTAGCTGTTTTCAAGTAAGCACTAAAATAATAAACCACTTGAGCTGAAATTCGCCCCCAGTTAATCGAGTTGACTACTCCAATTTTATAGCGTGCCTTAAAAGCCAAATCTTCGCTTACTGCTTTAACAAGATCTTGGCATTGATCGAACAAACCATCGACAACAAGATTAAAAATATTTTTGTCTTGCAAGCTATACATCTGCGCGCGTTGAAACGCACTCATTTTACCAGCGGGTGACAACATGAAAACGCGTAAACCTTTCTTACCGCGAATCGCATATTCAGCCGCTGAACCTGTATCGCCTGAAGTTGCCCCCAAAATATTAAGCTCTTGGCCTGTTTTAGCTAATTGATACTCAAATAAATTACCCAATAATTGCATGGCCATGTCTTTAAAGGCGAGTGTAGGCCCGTTAGACAACTCTAAAATAAAAATTCCATCAAATAAAGAGCGAATGGGAGTGATTTCTTTTGTCCCATAAACCGCCTGAGTATAAGTTTTATTCAGCAGTTTAGCTAAATCTTGCTCTGGAATACCAGACACAAATGGCTTTAACACATCAAAAGCCAATTGTGCATACGATAAACCTTGTAATGACTGCAATTGCTGCAGAGTAAATTGTGGATAAAACTCTGGAACCGCTAGACCACCATCGGGCGCTAAACCTTCTAAAAGCACTTCAGAAAATGATTTAGGGGACATGCCCCCTCGGCTACTTAAATACTGCATTAGTTTAAGTCCTCTACACGAATTCGTACTACTTTATCTAAAACACTGTCTAGGGTTTCAATCTCGGCTAATGCTTTATTCATATCCCCCTCGATGCAGCTGTGAGTCAACATAATAATTTGCGCTTCCTCGCCTTCATCTTCAAGCTGCCGCTGTATCATTGACCCGATTGAAATATGATGCTTAGATAAAATTGAAGTAAGCTGCGCCAACACGCCAGGTTTATCATCAACCAGCAAACGCAAATAAAAAGAAGTCACCACTTTTTCCATTGGTAACACAGGCTTGTTTTGTAACCGGTCGTACTGAAAGGCCAAAGTAGAAACTCGACATTGACTCGGTGCTTGAACAAGACGTGCAATCTCGATGAGATCAGCCACGACAGAAGAAGCAGTAGGTAAAGCTCCTGCCCCAGGCCCGTAATATAAAGTAGAGCCAACTGCATTGGCTTTGATTGACACCGCATTCATAACGCCTTCAACATTGGCAATTAAGCGTTTACTCGGGATCAGTGTAGGATGAACTCGAAGTTCAACGCCCCCTTCAACCAAACGAGTAATGCCGAGTAACTTGACGCGATACCCCAATTCTTCAGCAAACGCGATGTCTTGAGCGGTTAACTCTTGAATCCCCTCGATATGCGCTTTGTTAAATTGCGCATGAATACCAAATGCAATGGCGCTGAGTAAAGTAAGTTTGTGCGCGGCATCGATACCCTCAATGTCGAAAGTAGGGTCAGATTCAGCATAGCCAAGCTGTTGCGCTTGCTTTAAAACTTGGTTAAAGGGCAGCCCTTTATCGCGCATTTCAGACAAAATAAAATTAGAGGTTCCATTGATAATGCCTGCAACGTATTCAATTTGATTGCCCGCCAAACCTTCTTTAAGCGCCTTAATCACAGGGATGCCACCTGCAACCGCAGATTCAAACAGTACAGGTACGTTGGCTTGCGCAGCAGCACTAAAAATCTCATCCCCATGAACAGCTAACAAAGCCTTGTTCGCTGTGACAACAGGCTTACCTGCCTGAATGGCAGCTAGCACTAGCTGCTTAGCCACCGTGTAGCCACCAATTAATTCGACCACTACCTCAACTTCAGGATGCTTGACAACAGCAAGCCCATCTGAAAAGACTTGAACCTGATCACCTACAATTTTTTTTGCGCGTTCAATATTTTGAACTGCTACAGCAACAACCTGAATCGGAAAGCCAAGACGACGCTCAATTTCTTGAGCATTCTCATTTAAAACGGTGTACGTGCCACCGCCAACAGTACCTAATCCGAGAAGACCAACTTTGAATGATTTTTTACTCATTATGTGTAACTTTAAGAACCAACCAATTTGTTGGCATATTGATGACGATAAAACTCTAAGAATTTAGCAATTCTACCTACTGAGTCGACCAGATCATCGACACTTGGTAAAAAAACCAATCTAAAGTGATCGGGAGAATGCCAATTAAACCCAGTACCTTGTACAACCAACACTTTTTCAGCTTCGAGTAAATCAAGAACAAACTCTTGATCATTTTTAATAGGGTACACAGCAGGATCTAGCCGAGGGAATAAATACAAAGCTGCTTTGGGCTTTACACAAGTAACACCAGGAATATTGGTGATTAATTGATGCGCTAGATCGCGCCGAGCGGTTAATCGCCCCCCAGGCTTCACTAAATCGTTGATACTTTGGTAGCCGCCTAAAGAAGTTTGAACTGCAAATTGTGCCGGCACATTGGCACACAAACGCATCGATGCCAAAATCACTAAACCATCGATGTAATCCCGTGCCTGGCGTTTATCACCTGAAATAATCATCCATCCCGAACGATAACCACAAGCACGATAATTTTTACTTAATCCGTTTAAAGTAATAAACAACACGTCATCAGCCAAACTTGCTACCGAGACGTGACTATGGCCATCGTAAATCATTTTGTCGTAAATTTCGTCTGCAAAAATGATCAAATCATGTTGCCTAGCCACTTGAATAATTTCAAGCAACACCTCTTTAGGATACAGTGCGCCCGTTGGATTATTGGGGTTAATCAACACCAACGCACGGGTTTTTTCAGTGATCAGCGAACGCATATGCGCAACATCAGGATACCAATCCGATTGTTCATCACACAGATAATGCCGCGCTTGCCCCCCTGCAATACTCACCGCGGCTGTCCATAATGGATAATCAGGTGACGGCACCAACACTTCATCACCATTGTTTAACAACCCTTGCATACACATCACGATCAGCTCTGAAACGCCATTACCCATAATAATGTCGTCTAATTCAACCCCTGCAATATTTTTTTGCTGGCAATAGTGCATGACTGCTTTACGCGCAGCAAATAAGCCTTTGCTGTCTGTGTAGCCTGAAGCCTCACCTAAATTCACAATCACATCGTGTCGCACTTCGTCAGGTGCCTCAAAACCAAAAGGAGCCAAATTACCAATATTTAGCTTTAAAATACGGTGCCCCTCCTCTTCCATTTGACGCGCACGTTGCAAAACCGGACCACGAATGTCATAGCAAACATTGGCCAATTTTGAGGATTTTAAAATAGGCTTCATAAATACCTTGTAAAATTAAACATTATTGCGATTTTAGATAACAACCAAAAACCATTAAATTTTAAGCGCAAAACCATGAAATTAGAGCAAGAAAACCCCAACTCTAAATCGTTTATTTATCGTTATAACGAAAATAGTGTAGTTGTTAATCAACAAACCTACACCCAAAGCGTGTTTTTTGGCACTCAAATTAGCCCACAACTGTGGCTCAATGCCACACCTCACTCGTTGACGGTGCAACATGTTGAACAACTTTTTAATCACTGTGAACAAACACCTGAAATTTTAATTATTGGCACAGGTCGACAACAAACTTTTCCCAGCATTCAGGTTCAGCAATTTATTATCCAACGCAAATGCCCCGTTGAATACATGAATACCCCAGCCGCTTGTCGAACATTCAACATTCTGATGGGTGAAAACAGGCAAGTAATTGCAGGTCTTTTATTGGATCAACCGCAATGACTCCGTTCGCTTTTGGTCTCATTTTAGTCGGCGTTCTTTTAAATGCAGCCGCTCAATTTTTTTTAAAAATGGCAACCAACTCATTAGGCATGCTGCATATTAACCACTTTTTTTCATTTCAAAATTTAGGTCATATGCTAACCCAGTGGCCACTATTAGTTGGTTTATGCAGTTACGGATTATCCTTAGTGATTTGGTTGATGGCTCTGTCTCGAACCGACGTCACTCTGGCCTACCCCATGCTTGCAATCGGTTATATTATCAATGCGCTTGCAGCGCAAGCATTTTTAGGTGAAATCGTATCCGTTCAACGCTGGCTTGCCACTGCAATCATTTTTATTGGCGTTGTTTTATTAGCGCGATCTTAACCGATTACCTACAACATGAACGCAAACACTCAAACACTAATTCCAGGAGATTATTTTGACCACTGAACTGGGTAAACCCATTCCTGATTTTCAAGTAGAAAGCACCAACGGCCCAATCACCTTATCTAGCCTTAAAGGCAAAACCGTGGTGCTTTACTTTTACCCCAAAGACAACACCCCAGGCTGTACCACAGAAGGTGAAAATTTTCGCGATTTATACCCTGAATTTCAACAACACAACTGTGAAGTTTTTGGTATTTCCCGAGATTCAGTCAAAAGTCACTGTCAATTTAAAAGCAAAAAAGAATTTCCGTTCGAATTACTGGCTGACAGTGAAGAACACCTATGCCAGTTATTTGATGTAATAAAACAAAAAAACATGTATGGCAAACAAGTTCGAGGAATAGAAAGGAGTACCTTTGTAATCAATAACAAAAGCGAACTGATCGCCCAGTGGCGCAAAGTGAAAATAGCTAACCATGCCCAAGAAGTACTTGACTTTATCAAGAAAAATACCACCTAATAAGTCAAATGCAAGTGACGATGCGGACTGACCAACCCCGCCTTCTGTTAATCAACTTTTTTGATTATTGACATGCCACTACCCAAAGAACCCACACACAAAGCGTCTATATTAAGAGACATTCCACCCATACTGATTCAAACCAAACAGAGTGATTTGGATAAACCCTTAACACCCAGGTTAGTACATTCGACACAACCTACCGTTGCGAAAAGTCCAAGCAGCTCACAACCCGAACTTTCAACCCCACGATCCAAACTCAAGGCAACCCCCGGTAAACTAAAAAGCCCAAGACGACAACGAACAAGTAATGCAGCAAAATTGTTTGTACTTGACACCAACGTGCTGATGCACGACCCAATGTCTTTATTTCGGTTTGCTGAACATGATGTGTTTCTCCCTCTCATTACCCTTGAAGAACTTGACGATCATAAAAAAGGAATGTCTGAGGTTGCTCGAAATGCTCGGCAAGTGAGTCGCTATTTAGATTCATTAATGGAACAAAACGACGACCTGAGCGCAGGCTTTTGCCTAAACAGTTTGGGTCATATTGACGCAACAGGTAACTTACACTTACAGTCCCAAGAGTTATCGGCTGAATTACCCAACATACTACCCACGGGGAAAGCAGACAATCAAATTTTATCGGTCGTTTATTCGTTAGCACAACAGCATTCTACCAAAGAAGTTGTACTCGTCAGCAAAGACATTAACATGCGGATTAAAGCCCGTGCCCTAGGGTTATTGGCTGAAGACTATTTTAATGACCAAGTTCTTGAAGATCGAGATCTTTTATACTCCGGCCTACTCGAACTAGCCCCAGATTTTTGGGACAAAAACAGTAAAGGCATGGAAAGCTGGCAACAAGCAGGCTTAACCTATTACAAAATTAGTGGCCCAGCTGTTAAAGACATGCTCATTAACCAATTTGTGTTTTGCGACGCAGGTTTGCCTTTAGTGGCTCAAGTCAAAGAAATTAACGGCAGAATGGCCATTCTGCAAACTTTACGAGATTATTCACACTCCAAGAACTCAGTTTGGGGAATCACCGCCCGTAACAGAGAACAAAATTTAGCCTTAAATCTACTCATGAATACGAACTGTGACTTTGTCACTATTTTAGGCCAAGCAGGTACCGGAAAAACCCTATTGGCTTTGGCAGCAGGGCTTTCTCAAGTTTTAGAAAGTCGCCAGTACTCTGAAATTATTGTGACCCGTGCCACTGTTTCTGTGGGCGAAGACATCGGTTTTTTACCAGGAACCGAAGAAGAAAAAATGGCGCCATGGATGGGGGCTTTTGAAGACAATCTTGAGGTACTCAACAACCCTCATCTAACAACCAATCATGATTGGGGAAGACAAAACCCAACTGCTGAATTAATCAAAAGCAAAGTAAAAATCAAATCGATGAATTTTATGCGAGGGCGCACCTTTTTAAATAAATACTTAATTATTGATGAAGCACAAAACCTAAGCCCCAAACAAATGAAAACATTAATTACCCGCGCAGGCCCAGGCACTAAAATTGTTTGTCTAGGTAACTTATCGCAAATTGATACGCCTTACCTCACTGAAGGCTCTTCAGGATTGTCGTATGTAGTTGAACGGTTTAAAGGCTGGCCTCATTCTGGGCATATCACCCTTCAGCGTGGCGAGCGATCTCGTTTAGCAGATTTTGCAGCAGAATCGCTGTAAAAAAATATGGCTTGTAGGGTAGCCGTGCATTAGGCTAGCCCTACTGTTCAATTTAAGCAGCGTGTTGAGTCAGTGCTTTGATGTGCTCAACGCTGGCCATTTGTGTGGTCATTACACCTGCCTGGTTATCCTGATGTGCTTTGGTTAACCAAGCAACAAAGCTGTTAACTGTTGTGTTCGCTTTTCGGCCCACATGCAAAATAGTCGGAATAATAGTTAAACTATCTGACACCGAAGGCCCATCTGGATTGTTAGCACGTAGCAGACTGGCTTTGATTGACAAAGCAGATACTTTCGGAATAATTTCATTCATCAACTGTTGCTTTAACTCAGGTTTAAAATGCTGGGTATTGGGCTCCCACTCAGAATAAGGCTTATTCGGATTAAAAATTTTCTCATTTGCCCAAGACCCTTTACCAGTGATTTTGTCAAAATTAGCGGGGTCACCATGCTGAATAAAAAAATCAAGCAGCTGATTCACTTCAGTCGATAGCTCATTATTACCCGAAAAAATAGCCTCCTGACCAATTTTACTCAGCGCATAGTGCACATTAAACTCAGAAATTTTATAACCTGGATCCTTGACATCATGTGGGCGTGTAGCCTGTGTACTTAATAATGCAATTTTTATTTGCTTCATATTTGCACCCTGATTCGCCAAATATGTCATAAAAACCTCAGCGTTCTTGATATTATCTAGAGAGTTTTGAACAGACCCATGCGCAGCAGGCGTGTAATGAACAACCACTTTATGGCCATTCTTATTGTGAGAATCTTTGGCAATAGAAGCAGCTAAACGTTGAAGAGCTATATCGTTTTTTATATCATCATCACTTAATTTTTCACCATTTAGGCTAGATCGACTTGCAAATGCAACAGTAGACTGCGAGCTAACGTTTTCTTTTAAAACATCAACTAAAGCGCTTGGAATAGTCGGTTGTTCCAAGCCTGCACCAACCACATAGTGATTTGAGTTTTTATAAACGCCTAGATCTACTTCTTTTGAACCCTTATCTTGATTTAAGTGAACAAATAATTTTTGTAAATCTGATTTAGTCAAAACCTGGTTTTTAGTCTTACCGGTCACTGAAGAAATAATGTCTCTCAGATACGTTTCTGTAAATCTGATTTTCTTAACATGACCCCAAGTTGCAACATTAACAGAAGGCGTTGCCTTAGAATCTCGAATTAAAGCACTGGTTAATGAACTTGCAGCAGTACTTGATAGATTATTTGAATCAATTTTTTGCCGCGAATCAGGCATCAAATTATTAAAATGTTCTACAGGCTTTTGAGTAGTAGGAGAATTTTTCATAACTTTACCCTAAAATTTTGGCAATTGACTAGGCGAACATTTAGATGAAAGCCTTAGACTAATGTTTAGTGCCATCATGAACTACGCAGATCTTAAACCAAAAATTAATTTAAAAAAACATAGCTAACCCTTTATTGTTTAAACAAAAAACCACATTTCGCATATTTTATAAGATTCCACGATCAAATAAACCATTTTTCAATCAAATAAAATTTATTAAATCAATATGATACAAGATAAAACCCAGAAAGAAATTGAACAAATCGTGCTTAAATGGGGACAAATTAACAGTGATGACTTTAAGAGCTACTGTACTCGTAAACATCTCGTTGACTGCTTAAATACGTTGATACAAGATAAAAACCATCAAACACCTTATTTACTTTCAATTGCAGACAATCCTCAAACCGAGCACCTGCAAATTGAATGGGGCACTTACGACAGCCCATTTGGTGAAGCATTCATTGCCAACAGCAACCGTGGATTGGTGTCGCTACATTTTTTAAACCCTGATGACACTGAACAGAACTCCCTAAATGTGCTCACACAGCACTGGCCATGTGCAACCATTGATCACAACCCAGCAACAGTTAAACGACTTGGTCAGCAATTGTTTTCAACTCGGAAAACATCCCATTCAATATTTGTTTATGTTGCAGCCAATCCCTTTCAAGTTCGCGTGTGGCAAACCTTATCTACTCTTGCAGCAGGTCATTTAATCAGTTATGGTCAGCTAGCAGCCCTGTGCGGTCAGCCTGGCGCAGCCAGAGCGGTGGGCAACGCCCTAGCCTGCAACCCTATTGGCTGGGTTATTCCCTGTCACCGTGTTATTCACTCCAACGGCCAGATTGGCCAGTATCGGTGGGATACGCATCGCAAAATGGCCATGCATATTTGGGAATATAGCCACTTCAGAAATTCCAGCAAATTTATTTAAGTAGGATATAATCAAACCCATATGCTTTTTTAAATTCAGTATGTACAACTTAAACTCTCAAAACACCGAATACTCTGGCACCCCGTTTGTGATTAGCGCACCCTCAGGTGCTGGCAAATCGAGTCTAGTGCAAGCCCTATTGAATGATGTAAGAAATCTTGAGCTATCAATTAGTAGCACCACTCGGAACCCTCGTCCCAACGAAAAAGACGGTGTTCATTACCACTTTACAACCCAACAAGAATTCATGAACGCCCGCGACCAAGGCGACTTTATCGAATGGGCTGAAGTTTACAGCAACTTCTATGGCACCCGAAAAAGTTTTGTAGAAAGCAAACTAAAAAACAATTGTGATGTCATTCTTGAAATAGATTGGCAAGGAGCTTTTCAGATCATGAAAAAGCTTTCCCATGTGGTGTCGATTTTTATACTTCCCCCTTCTATTGAAGAACTCAAAAAACGACTTATTGGTCGAGCAACTGACTCCGAAGAGATTATTGAACTAAGAATGCAAAAAGCCAAGTCAGAAATAGAACAATCTAAAAAATTTGACTTCATTATTATCAACGAAGACTTTCAAACAGCTCTTTTAGAGCTAAAATCTATTGTTATTGCAACCCGCTGTAGATACAAACAACAGCGGGCTCGCCACACTGAAAAACTTAAAACTTTGGGTTTATAGGAAATTTTATGGCACGGATTACAGTTGATGATTGCTTAGAAAAAATCCCGAATCGATTTGAAATGGCGCTCATAGCCACCTATCGCGCAAGAATGCTTGCGCAAGGGCACACCCCTAAGGTGCCTGTAAAGCGAGACAAAGTCAGTGTTACAGCCCTTCGTGAAATTGCTGGTGGCCATGTTGGCATAGAGATGCTAAAGCGAGTCCCTGTTTAATCAACATGATTAACAACCTAAAACATCAGCAAGATTACCTCAATTATTTCTTTATACGACTTACTTAAAATTGTACTTTACTTATTGTGGGGTCAACCCCGTTGAATCCTAGTCAAAACATCGTTGACATCAAGTTTGGCAAAACAAATGCGGTAGTTATTAAACTACGGCCTTGTCCTGCTGATGAATTGGAACTGGCAGTGCTTAAGCAACTGTCCAAGGCGAACTCTATTTATCAACATGAACCTGCTGTTTTAGACTTATCCGATTGGTCTACCCAAGAAATTCAAGACTATCCCATTGAACTAGATCGAATCGTTTCACTCATTCAGCAATCTGGCATGAAAACCATTGAATTACGCTGTGCCGAACGAAGTTATGAATCACAATGCGAGTCTCTTGGTATTCGCCATGAACTTCGGTTTACAGAGTCTAGTTCAACGCATTCTAAATCAGAAAACAATTCTGCTCTATCTAACTATGAATCCGCAAACAAGCGAGAAATTGTTAAACAATCTGTTTTAATTCAACATACTATTCGCAGTGGTCAACGGATTTATGCTCAGGGAGCAGATCTAATCGTTTTGGGCTCAGTCTCACCCGGAGCCGAAGTAATTGCCGATGGCAATGTCCATGTTTATGGCACACTCAGAGGACGTGCGCTTGCTGGCGCAACAGGCAACAAAAACTGCAGAATTTTTTCTACTTGTTTTGAAGCCGAACTTGTTTCAATCGCTGGGTTTTACATGACTTTCGAGGCTGGGCACACTGCAGCAATCAAAGATCAACCCGTTTCTATCGACTTGACCGAAGAAAACCAGTCAAACCCCTTACGTTTACAGCCAATTAATATCCGTTAGGAGACAATTTAGTGAGCCGAGTTATTGTAGTGACATCAGGAAAAGGCGGAGTTGGAAAAACCACCACCAGCGCCAGTTTTGCCACAGGCCTCGCCTTGCGGGGATTAAAAACCGTCGTCATCGATTTCGATGTTGGCCTTAGAAATCTCGACTTAATTATGGGTTGCGAGCGTCGCGTTGTGTACGATTTAGTGAATGTACTGAATGGCGAAGCCGAACTTCATCAAGCACTCATTAAAGATAAAAACTGCCCTTTGCTTTCCATTTTGCCAGCTTCACAAACACGCGATAAAGATGCCTTGTCTGAAGAAGGGGTTGGCAAAATCATTCAAGATCTCAGTGAAATGGGTTATGAATACATTGTCTGTGATAGTCCTGCCGGTATTGAACGTGGTGCTGTCATGGCACTGACTTTCGCCGACGAAGCGATTGTTGTCACCAACCCAGAAGTTTCTTCGGTTCGTGATTCAGATCGAATTATTGGCATTTTACAAGCTAAAAGCAAACGAGCTCGCGAAGGTGGTGAGCCTGTAAAAGAGCACTTACTGATTACCCGATACTCAGCCAGACGCGCCAATGAAGGTGAAATGCTAACTTACACCGACGTCTCCGACCTACTTCGTATTCCTTTACTCGGTGTAGTCCCCGAATCTGAAGGAGTTTTACAATCATCCAACCAAGGACTTCCGGTCATTCACACCGAAGAAAACCTTGCCGCGCAAGCTTATCGAGATTGTGTCTCTCGTTTCCTAGGGGAAAACGTACCTTTGCGCTTTGTCGACTACGAAAAGCCAAGCCTATTCAAGCGACTTTTCGGAGGATAACAATTATGTCATTATTAACACTCCTGTTTGGAGACAGAAAAAAAACAGCTGTTGTTGCAAAAGAGCGACTATCCTTAATTATTGCTCGGGAAAGAATTGACCGTGAAGGCCCTGACTTCCTTCCCCAATTGCGGGACGAATTAATGCAGGTTATTGCAAAATATGTCAAAATTGACCCAGATGATGTGAAGTTTAATGTCCAAAAGCAAGGCAATATGGAAATGCTAGAAGTTAATATTGCCTTGCCTGATCAAAACTAAACAAGCACAATAAGACTATTGCATTTTCATTCTGGAGGGCAATGCAAGCAGCGCAAGAGAAACCAGAACCTGATAGGTCAAACATGGTGTCAATTTCTCGCCTTATCGAATTGGTCTCGCCTTATTTGGGCGAGTCTGAATTGGTTGACATACAAAATGCTTTTTTATTTGCCCATCAAGCACATTCTGAGCAGTTTCGAGCAACGGGTGAACCTTATATCACCCACCCCATTGCTGTTGCAGAAAACTGTGCCAAATGGCGCTTAGACGCAAAAGCAATTCAAGCTGCACTGCTTCACGACACCCTAGAAGATTGCGGCGTCACTAAAAAAGAACTCATCGAACAATTTGATGAGCAAGTTGCTGACCTGGTCGACGGCTTATCTAAACTGGATAAAATTGAGTTTTCATCTCAAGAAGAAGCTCAAGCTGAAAATTTTCGTAAAATGCTGCTAGCCATGGCACGCGATTTACGAGTGATTCTGATTAAATTAGCCGACCGTTTGCATAACATGCGAACCCTTGGCATCATGAGCCCGCAAAAAAAGCGACGCATTGCGCGCGAAACGCTTGAAATTTTTGCCCCGATTGCTCACCGATTGGGCTTAAATGAAGTATTCCGAGAACTACAAGATTTGTCATTTCAACATTCAAACCCTTATCGGTATGAAGTACTTCGCAAAGCCGTTGATGCTGCACGCGGTAATCGCCGTGAAGTGGTAGGTAAGATTTTGCAATCGGTTCAAAACTGTTTATCGAAAGCCAAGATTAGTTGCGATGTCCAAGGTACAGAGAAACCACTGTACGGCATTTACAGAAAAATGAGTGAAACCAAGCGTTCTTTTTCTGAAGTATTAGACATTTACTGCTTTCAAGTGATTGTTGATGACACACCAGCCTGCTACTCAGCTTTAGGGGCTTTACATCAGTTATTTAAACCGATTCCAGGTAAATTTAAAGATTATATTGCCATTCCTAAAATGAATAACTACCAATCGTTGCATACCATGCTAATTGGTCCTTATGGTACGCCTGTCGAATTTCAAATTCGCACCAAGCGAATGCATCGCATGGCTGAACAAGGAGTCATTGCACATTGGTGTCATCAAGAAAATAGCCCAGGCTTTAATCAAATTCAATTGCACACCCATCACCTCCTTCAATCGTTGCTTGATATTC
>DIYC01000061.1:0-4694 GCA_002428895.1 Burkholderiales bacterium UBA6064
AGCCGCCATGGTGCCACGTTTACTTCGCGCCACGGTCACCACAAAACCACAACCACTCAGCCTGCTGCGAATGTCTGAGCCAAGGTGCTAATCAGGTTTATAAATGACAATCGATGGTATGGTGGTAGTTAGTACAGTCATACCAACGACTCCGCACACCAGCAAAAGGTTTTCAGTTCTCAAGGTGTTGGCTTGAATATTCAGGCTAAACAAGTCGAGTAAAAAGGGTTGAGCGAAGTATAATAAACCGCTAATGAGTATCCAACCGAAAGCAGCACTGACTAGGGCAATGAGTAAGGCCTCCGTTTGAATTAAGAGAAATAAAAAAGAGGCGGGTGCGCCAACTGCTCTGAGTAATGCAATCTCATTTTTTCGACTGTGTATGGTGGTTAATAGCATTGCGCTCAGCCCTAGTGTTGACGTAACCAGCACCAATACGCCAATTGCTTTTAAGGTTTTTTCAAAAACTCCTAGCATTTGCCAAAGCTCAGATAATGCGACACCTGGCAAAATGGCTGTGAGGGGTTCGCCCGTGTATTGGTTAATTTCTCGTTGAACTTTGAAGGTTGCTAATTTTGATTCTAGGCCAATCATAAAGGCAGTAATACTGGTGGGTTTAAATGTGGGTGGGTTGTTTGGGTTCATTGTCATTGTTCGATTCGGTTTGTGGTGGATAGCCTCGATTCCTGCTAAGCTGGCATGAACCGTTTGATCAACCGGTGTCCCCGTTGGTTTTAATATGCCTGAAATGGTGAAAGGGTGTTCAGAATGTTGTTGAATATTAATTTTTGCGATTCCGTGCGAAAGAATAATGGATTGTCCAACCTGATAGCCCAGTGTTTTAGCAACATCAGCACCCAGTACGACTTCGAAGTTTGTGTTAAAGGGCTTACCTGCTTGAAACTCTAGGTGTTGCTGATTGCCATAGCTAAAATGTTCGAAATACTGGGAGCTTGTCCCTATGACGCGATAGCCTCGATGTGAGTCTCCTAAAGAAATGGGGATAGTCCACTTGACCGAATCGAGCGAGTTAAAGTGTTCATAGTGTTCCCATGAAATATTGTTGGTGGTTGCACCGATACGAAACACACTGTAAAGTAATAAGTTGGTTTGTCCAGTTCGGGTGCCGACAATTAAGTCGATGCCGGACACTGTACGATTAAAGTTTTCTTTAATTTCATGGCGTACTTGTTCAACCCCGAGTAGCAACATCACACTGAGGCTGATCGCCATGATGGTAAGACCAATTGAACCCTTACGTTCAAGAAGACTTTTATAAGCAAGTTTAAGAAAAATCATGGTGTGTCGCGATATTTAAAGATTCAAGATTGTCGTGGCGTTCAAAGTAAGGTGTTAGTGTGGTGTCGTGGCTTACAAACAGCAGGGTGATGTTGTGTGCTTGTACGGTTTTCATCAGAAGTTGAATAAAATCTGTTTGATTGTTTTGATCTAATGATGAGGTGGGTTCATCCGCAATAAAAAGGCTTGGTTTATTAATCAGTGCCCGTGCAATTGCAATTCGTTGCTGTTGTCCTTGACTTAAATGCTGGCAAGGTTTGTGCCAAATATTTTCTGGGATATTCAGTTCATCAAAGAGTGTGTGTGCCTCTTTGATGATATGGCTAGTTGTGTGGGTTGTTTTATTGCCAAACTGTTTAGCCAGTAATAAGTTTTCAATTGGATTTAAATAAGGCAACAAGTTAAATTGTTGAAAGACATAGCCAATGTGTTGGGCACGAAAACGATCACGTTCACGTGGAGTTAATCGATCGAGTCGTTGGTTGAGAACAGTAATTTCTCCAGAGGTACACGTGAGCATTCCGCTGAGTAAGCCAAGCAATGTTGATTTGCCACATCCTGAAGGGCCGTGTAAAAAAACCTTTTCGCCTGAATTGATTTTCCAGAAGGGTAAGTGAATAATAAGCCTACTTTCGCCGGGGTAATTAAAACTGACATGATTCAGTGTGATCGACATATAATTGTGTATTTTTTTAAATTCTTATTTGCAATATTAATGTATAAAGTAATTTTATGATGAAATATGTCTCGTATTTTTCGCGCTCCTTCAGTCTTCATTTGCTGAATGGTGTGTTGTGTGTGTTGTTGTTACAAGGGTGTAATTCAAAGTCAAATTCGGTAGAAGCAGAATCTGAAAATTCAGTTGCCCCTCAAACGGCACAAGTAACCGATGATTCGCCCTTTCAAACCATTACTTGGTTAGATTTAATTCCTGAAGATGATTTAACACAACTCATGAACCCTCCTGATTATGTGCTTGAGTTAGAAGATGGGTCAGAGCTTGATACCATTGAAAGTGAGTTGGCAAATACAGCGCCAATTGATGAAAATGATCCTTATCAGCGTGCTTTAACTTCAACACGAGTGATTGAGCAGATGAATGGTAAAAGCATTCGTATCCCAGGTTTTGTTGTTCCTCTGGAGTTTACCGAAGGCAAGCTGGTTAAAGATTTCTTTTTAGTCCCTTATTTTGGGGCTTGTATTCACGAGCCACCTCCCCCACCCAATCAAATTATTTTAGTCAGTTCAGCCAAAGGGATTGTGCAAGACACTTTGTATCAACCCTATTGGATTTCAGGGATCTTAACCACGAAGGTCGTTAAAAATGAAATGGCTAAAGCCGCTTATGTGTTGGAATTAAGCGAGTACGAATTGTACACCGAAGAAAATGCGATGCCTGAGGCTGAGTTTTAAGCAAACTCATGTTTCCCTGGTTGCAAAAAGTGTTTGAGAGCTTGTGTTTAATGGAGAGACATCCGTTTTCTGGCTGGCTATGGTTGAGACAGGAATACCATGAAAATGACTCGTTAATCGAACAATTAATTAGAAGGCTTGCAAACAATAATGTAGATACCACTCTTTTTAATGAGTGCTTAGAAATGTGGGTTTTGCAATCGTATTTTTAAAAGGTTTTAGGCTGTGTCTCTTCATTTTCTTCAAACCATGAACAGTCGAAAGTTAACGTGTGCAGTAATTGTTTGCACATTGCTGTTTGTTGCGTTTATTTTTCTTCAAATCAATGGGTTGCATGTTGTTTCAACAGTTGTTGTTGTGTTCTTGGTAGCGGCTGCAGCGTGTTTGGGTTTATGGTTTTCTTCGAATCGATCTAAGGCGGGCATTCCAAATAGTGTGGCTCAAAGGGATCAATCCCTCAATCGCCCTAGCACAATTGAGTTAAATCAATCGTTAGAACGATTGGGTGCGAAGTGGGTTCCTACTTTATGTGCTCAAATTACTACGGCCAGTAATCAGATGGAAACGAGTATTTCCGAATTAACTTACAGTTTTTCTGGGATTCACCAGCGATTAAGCCAGGTGACCAATTCAGCTCGTGAGGCGGTGCAATTACTGGATGTGACAGACCAAGGCAATGCTCAGGTTGGTTTAGCTTGTGAAGTGTCTAAGTCATTACAGTCAATGTTGCATCAAATTAATTCAAATTTTGAAAGCAATTCTCAAACCTTTAATGAGTTTCAACATTTTATCGAATCGACTAAAGAATTAAAAAAATTAGCCGATGGAGTAGAAGAGCTTGCTAAAAAAACCAATTTACTGGCATTAAATGCTGCAATCGAGGCTGCTAGGGCTGGTGAAAATGGTCGAGGCTTTTCGATTGTTGCAGATGAAGTGAGAAAGTTGTCGATGTTGTCTGCAGAAACTGGGCAAAAAATTAAAAATAGGGTGAATGAAATTTCAGCGGCTTCGCAAAAAGCAGCACAAAGTGCGGAAAAAATGAAATCTGCTGACATGAGGACAATGCAAGAAGCGGGTATTACGGTGAATCAGGTGATTGATCGGTTTAAGTCGGTTACAGAGCCTTTGAAAGCGTGTTCAGAATCGATTGTAGCTGACTCTAAGGTGGTGACAAGTGATTTAAATAAGGCGGTTGTGAATTTTCAGTTTCAAGATCGCGTTTCACAAATTTTAGCGCATGTGAAAGAAAGTTTGATTTATTTTAAAGAAGAATGCAATAAAGGTGTTGAGGGTTTAGACGTAGATCGTTTTTTGGCTGATTTGGAAAGTCGTTACACCATGGCTGAAGAACGAGTGAATCATGGTCAAGAAAGTCATTCACAAGAAGCGGCAGAAAAGAAAAATACAACTCAATCAGCAGACGACGATTTAATTTTCTTTTAAAGTGAAGGAGTTTTAATTGAGCAAAACTATTTTGATCGTAGATGATTCTGTCTCCCTAAGACAAGTTGTTGCCATGACACTGAAAGGTGAAGGGTATGACGTGATCGAAGGCTGTGACGGCAAAGATGCACTAACTAAGTTAGATGGACGTAAAATTCATTTGATTGTGAGTGACCTGAATATGCCGAATATGGATGGATTAACCTTTGTCAAGCAGGTTAAGTTAAATGCCAGCTATAAATTTGTACCAATTATTATGCTCACTACCGAGACCGATGAGGGTTTAAAAGCCCAAGGTAAAGAAGCGGGCCTTAAAGCTTGGATGGTTAAACCATTTAAGCCCGAGCAAATGTTGTCGGCCGTGACTAAATTGGTTGCTTAGCCACTGCCAACGCAATGACGGCACAATTGGTTAGGGTTTTGTTCGTAATTGAATGACTTGTTCGCGTAGCCCTTGTAGGGTGACTTGTTCGGCGGGTATGGGCTCACCAACCACTAAATCAATTGTACGCCCAATGTGCAAAACACCTTTGGCAATT
>DIYC01000061.1:4897-7795 GCA_002428895.1 Burkholderiales bacterium UBA6064
TTCGTGTTAATAATTTGTTATGTTTTCTTGAAAAAATAGACCCCCAAAGCCCGCCCAACGCCATGGGAATAACGGGCACTGGTGTTTTTTCAAGTACCTTAAGCAGCCCGTTTTTAAAGGGGCCAACTTCACCGTTTGGTGTGAGGCGACCTTCTGGAAAAATGACTAACAGTTCACCGCGACGTAAGGTGTTGTCAATTTCGATAAAGGCTTGCTCATAAATTGTTTGGTTTTCATGTTTAGGGGCAATGGGAATGGCTTGTGCTGTTTTAAAAAACCAACCTAATAACTTGTTGTTAAAAATGGTATAGTCCATGACAAAACGCAAAGGTCGGCGACTGCTTGCAAATAAAATGACTGCATCGCTGTAACCAATGTGGTTGCATACTAAAATGGCTGCGCCTTTGGTGGGTATGTTGTGGCTGCCTTTGACTTTGAAGCGGTATAACGTGTGCACTAAAACCCAAACCACAAAACGCCATAAAAATTCAGGCGATAGGCTGTACGTGTAAAGTGCTACTAAAATATTAAACGCGCTTGCAAATAAAATAAGCCAAGGTGTGGGTAAACTCAGCGTTGCAACAATAAAACCCAATAGTGCTGAGACCACCATAAATAGCGCATTTAGAATGTTGTTGGCTGCGATGACGCTGGCAATATGATTTTGGGGTGCTCGCGTTTGAATGTAAGCGTATAAAGGTACAATATAAAGCCCCCCTGAAAACCCAGTCAGGGCCAGCATAATTCCTGTTTCTAGGGCTTGAGGGTTGGCCCACAGACTAATTTGTAGATTGGTTGGGTTGGCATGAATGGGTAGGGCTTGAAAGGTTAAATACAAAAAAGTACTAATGCCCAAAGCGCCTAATGGCACTAGACCAATTTCAATTCGCTCATGGGCTAGTTTTTCGCAGAGTATAGAACCTGCACCAATTCCGATTGAAAACAAGGCCAATAGCCAGGTAAGACCCATTTCATTGAGATGAAGATGATCTTTGGCTAAGGTGGGTAATTGCGCTAAAACAAGTGCGCCAATTAACCAAAACCAACTGATCCCTAAAATGCTGAGCCAGACTGATTTTTTTTGCGTGGCGGCACGAAATGCGGTGGTGTAGGAAGTCCATAAAATGGAGTGGTGCCAGGTTTTAGCATGCATGCTGGGGCAGGATGGAATACAAGCACTGCTGATTAAACCCATTAAGGAAAAACCAAGAATTGTTGGGATAATAAGAAGTAACGACTGTTGGCTGGCCAGTAGCCCAGCCAAAATGGTGCCAAGAAGAATCATTAAAAATGTACTGGTTTCTACCCACGCATTGGCTTTCATGAGGTCGTGTTTGGGTAAAGTGGCCGGCAGTATAGAGTACTTGACTGGCCCAAAAAAGGCCGATTGTGAGCCCATGAGAAACACGCAAGCCATTAAGCTTGCAAAATGATCGTACCACAGTGCAATTGATCCGATCAGCATAATGACTAATTCAGTCAGCTTGAGATGCCGCATGAGCTTGGCTTTATCAGAATTGTCGGCGATGTGCCCACCTAAACCAGAAAAAAGCACAAACGGCAAAATAAACAAACCCGCTGCAAGATTCGCAATTTCACCAGCAGAAAGCGTGGTGCTTAAGTGTGCTGCCTTGTAAGTGAATAGCAAAACCAACACATTTTTGAAAATGTTGCTGTTGAGTGCGCCCAACGCTTGGGTGATGAAGTAAGGTAAAAAGTTTTTGCTGGCTAGCACGAGGGTGGTGGGTATGGGTGCTTAAAAATTAACTGGTGGTGCAGCCTTTTAGGCTTGATTCTTCACGGGTTAAGGGTTTTTGTATGGCAGTGGGTTTGAGAAAATAAGAACAGTTGTTGGTGAAGTTGTAGCTGGTTGATTTAGAAGTGATGGATTTATTAATTTGAAGAAACACAAACCCGAACATCATGAGGATGCCTAAAAGCCATAAAAATTTTGAATTTCTTCGAAAAAATGAATCAAAAGGAGACATGTTTTGGTTAGTCAATTAGGGGGGTTGAATTTTTTAAAATTTTACTATCTATCGTTATTTTCGTCAACAAGTTTGTCTTGATTTTCAAGGGTTCTAGAGGTTTTTTTATTTTTTACTTCAAAGCAGTTAACGCGTCTTATTAACCATTTGGTTGATTTAGATTTTTTCGTGGATTAGATTCAATTCGCCGCCTTTTGGCCTCGGGAAACACCTTTGAATTTTCTTCGGGCACAACATCAACCCAACGCTGCCAATTGTTATTTTTTGACGCTGAATGGGTGTCTTGTTGAATAACCAGAGCCCAGTCTTGACTGCTCAGTGACCAAGATGCTACCGATCCAGATTCTACCGAATCTTCATTAGAAAAAAGAACTCCATCGACGTCATCATGTTCTTCCAAGGGATTGAACTGTGAAAAGAAAGTATCAAGTTCAACAGCAGTGATGCTTTGGGACTGAATCAAATGTTGTTTGATTTGCTTCATTTGTTGGTGAACTGAGCCCTGCCTAATGGTACTTTCAAGAGAGGTAGACAAAAATTGAATGGTTTGGCCTAAACAAAGTTTAGGCACGCTTGATAAAAGAGAAGAAACTCTATCGGCTGAGAATTTGCTTTCAGCGATCAGCCCCAGTAGGTCATCCTTGTGGGTACTGAGCGTCTTGATTGCCTCTCCTACGTTGGCGCCACTGCCATGTAATATGGAAGCAATGTTTCTGGCTGAGAATTTGCCTTCAGCGATCAGCCCCAGTAGGGCATCTTTGTGGGCACCGAGCGCGTTGATTGCCTCTCCCACGTTGGCGCCACTGCCATTGAGCATGGAAGCAATGTTGCTGGCTGAGAATTTGCCGTCACCGATCAGCTCCAGCAGGGCGTCCTTGTGGGCACCAAGCGTCTTGATTGCCTCTCCCAC
>DIYC01000144.1:0-6185 GCA_002428895.1 Burkholderiales bacterium UBA6064
TGAGGTAAGGTGCTAATCAGGTATTGTTTTGTATTAATACCATGCGAATGACCTGCTAAAATTTGTAACGGAATTAATACCGCTGCCATCACAATGGCGGTTTTCAAAGAATAGTTAACCGAGGCAGAACGGTCGGATCGTAACCAACGATACGCCGACAACCCTGCAATTAAAAAAGCCGCTGTTAAGCCCGAGGCGAGCAACATGTGCACCACACGATAGGGCATAGACGGATTAAACACAATAGCCCACCAACTAGTCACATGCGCTTGGAGTTGCCCTGCCTCGTTAGCGATCATTTCAAAACCTGCTGGGGTGTGCATCCAACTGTTGAGTACTAAAATCCAGAAGGCTGACGCGGTTGTACCTAAAGCAACCAACACCGTTGCAGTCGTATGCAGCCAACTGGGCACGCGCCTAAAACCAAATAACATAATGCCAAGAAAAGTGGCTTCAAGAAAAAAAGCGGTTAACACCTCGTAAGCCAACAAAGGACCCGCCACATTGCCCACCGTTTGCATAAAACCAGGCCAATTGGTACCAAATTGAAATGACATAGTGACACCACTAACCACGCCAATGGCAAAACTTAAGGCAAACACTTTAATGAAGAAAAAATAGGATTGCATCCAGGCTTCATCACGCGTGGCGTTGTAACGCAACTTAAAGTACAACAACACCCACCCTAAAGCAATGGTAATCGAGGGGAACATAATATGAAACGTGATATTGGCTGCAAATTGAATTCTTGACAGCAATAAAGGATCGAACTCAAACATTTTTTATTTCCAAAATAGTTTACTAAATACTTTAACGCGTTAGATTGCGCTTTTTTTTACGTTGTTTAAAGCGCAATAATTGATTCATTTTTGAGCCCATTTTAAGTAGACTAACTAAATGCTCAGTTTCTAGGGTCTTCATGTCTAAATACCACTGAGTCAGCATGTCGATTAAATCGTGCATTTCTTGCATTTTAATCTGCGCTTGACGTTCTTGTTCAGTTGACGGGGCCGACAAAATAACCGAACGCAACATACTTAAGGTGGGTTCAACCTCGCGTTTGCGTCGCTCCTCGACCAAATTACGCACAATATCCCAAACGTTGTCGTGAGTGCCGTAATAATCTTTTCGGTCATCTGGAAAATGCTTCAGCATGACTAAATTCATTGCCAGCAACTCTTTAATGCCCATAGCCACATTAGATCGCGAAAACCCCAGCGCATCGACAATTTGATCAGCATTCAAGGGAGTTGTTGACAAGTACAACAAGGCATATATTTGCCCAACCGTGCGATTAATACCCCAACGCGAACCCATTTCACCAAAATGAAACACAAAGGTTTGTATTAACGGGGGTAATTTCATGACATCCCTTTATCTATTTTCTGTATTTTCAGTATATCCTGAAAATACAGAAAATAAAAGAATTTTCAACACACTAAAAGCATTCGTGATGATGAAAAATTATCCACATAAAATGTGGGCAAACCTGTGGATGAATCGGTGGATAAAGTTGCAACCCATCACAGTGATTCATTTTTTTTACGCTGCTACTTTTTCATCCATTCGAAGTAGAAGCAACACAGCGAAACAGATCCACGCATTCAAAACAAAGCCCCCCCAATGGCTCTGCTTTGCTTGGGATGAAACACTCATCATGCCTTAAGTAAAAAATCGTACTACACTAACAACTTTTTATTTCTTAGTGTGATATGAATACTATTTTCCCAAAAACTGCAACGATTAACCATCTCATTCATTCAACCGATACAAGGCCTGTAAAAAAACCACGCTTAGTCAACTCGGCAGAGATTCACCCCAACCTTATACCCTCGACCCAATCGTTACAAACAACACAACAACAGCTACGCTATACCTTAAAACAACTTAAAACCCCAAACAACAGCCCTCAAAGCATCAACAGTCGGGACGGCAATCAAGAAAAAACAGTTTATTCCGAGGCTTTTGAACTGATTCACCCACAAGCAGGTACGTTATTTTCTAGCGCAAAAAAAATATCCCCTTTCAAGCAACAGCAACGCGAAGTAAGTTTTTACCCTATAGAAACAACTCTGCTCCCAAGCGTAGGACTAAAGCAAAACTTAGAACTCAGCAAAAAAGCAATTGCTTATGTTGAGTCTTTACGCATGCTATCGGCTAACCGACCTGCCCAAGCAAAAAAACTGTATGCGATTAAAGAAAACAACCCTGACTATTACCTACAACTCAAAAACATCTTTCATACTTTTCATTCAGCATGCAGTCGAGCCACCAGTGATACGGATTTACTAGAAATATTTGATCGTTTAGCGATTATGCTTGAAAAAAGAAAAGACAATTTTTCAGCCGGTTTGTCATTTGAAAAATGTGCGCTGGCTTCGTCCTACTTGCGTCAGTATTCACCCAACTTGCACATTGATTTTGTCGCTCTTGATGAATTTAGCACTGAACAATTTATGCATTTAATTGAACAATCCAACCAAGTGGATGTTGTCTATAATTACGACACGAATCAATTAGAAATTATTAGCAAAGCAGCCATTACACTAGATACAAAAACGCACGATCAACTATTCGACACCCACACACCCGAACATTACATGCTCGTTCTTGGTCGAGACCCTGAAACCACCGAACTGAACCAACCCAGCACATGGACTGACGACATGATTGTCTGCGACCCATGGGCCAAACAAACCTACCCCATTTTTCAACTTGAAGAACACATGCAATTACTCAACAGCCAAACACTGGGACAAACACAACTTCGAGTAATACACAGCTTTACATCAATTCACAATTAAATATCACACAGGCTCAACACAACGATTTAAAACTAATTTATGATCTAGGCTCTACGATCGTATTCTTTAATTTAATATCAAGGTGCTTTATGAAAAAATCAAAATTAATTACAGCAAGTTTAGTTTCAGGCGCAGTGTCTTTAGCACTTTTCGGTGCACAAGATGTACAAGCTGGCAACGCAGATAAAGAAAAATGCTACGGCGTTGCCAAAGTAGGCAAAAATGATTGCGCCCACTCAGGTGGCAAACACACTTGTGGCGGTCAAGCGACTAAAGACGGTGATGCAACCGAATGGGTCTATGTACCTAAAGGCCTCTGTGAAAAGCTAGTAGGTGGATCTTTAGGTGAGCAAGGCGCAAAAAGTGGCTGCCCAGCTAAAGCAGCCGCGCCAGCCAAAGCAAACTGTGGCAGCAAATAAAGTACTTGGGTATGCCCAGTTTTCAATATTTTTCTGAAGCGGACTACCCACTACCCCAGCAGCCCAACCAGGCTGCTGGTTTGGGTTTAAGGCCCGAGCTGTACAACAACTTTGATACACATTTTCCAAATGTAGGTTGGGTCGAAGTTCATCCCGAAAATTATTTTGGCGGCGGCTTTCATCGTCATCAGTTGTGCCAAGTACGGCAATCTTACCCGTTAAGTTTTCATGCTGTGGGTTTATCATTGGGTTCAGACCAACCGGTAAATACCAATCACCTGCAACAACTCAAAGAATTAATTCAGATTTACGAACCTTTTTTAGTCTCAGACCATGTATCTTGGAGCGCAACAGGCAACGCCCATTTAAACGATTTACTGCCATTACCCTACACTCAACAAACCCTTAAACGTTTATGTAACAACGTGAGCCAAGTGCAAGATTATTTAGGGCGGCGCATTTTAGTCGAGAACCCCTCGTCTTACCTCTCGTTTACTCACGATGAAATGCCTGAATACGAATTTATCAACCAAATTGCTGAGAAAACAGGGTGCGGACTTTTACTCGATGTCAACAATATATTTGTTCAAGCCAGCAATCACAACACCAGTGCCGAAGACTACATTCAACATATTAATCCACATTCTGTTGCAGAAATTCACTTAGCTGGTCACACTGAAAGAACATTCCCAGAAGGCACTCTGCTGGTTGATACACACAACCAACCAGTTCGGCCTGAAGTGTGGCAACTGTACACCCTGGCAATTCAACGGTTTGGGAAAATACCTACTTTAATTGAATGGGATGCCGATTTTCCAACCCATGCCGTATTAGCCGAACAAGTAGACAAGGCGCAACAAGTCATCAACCACACACTCACCTTGCATCAACATGCAGCTTAATCAACTTCAGCTTTTTTTTAAGCAGGTCATTCTTAACCCTGATTGGCTAGAACAAACCGAACAACCCGAACGGCTGCTTTTTAAAAACGATGCAGGAGTCAGCTTAAAAAACCGAGTGAACGTGTATCGCAACAATGTGATTCAAAACTTAGTGGGTGCTGCACGGTCGGCCTTACCCAACACAGAAAAAATGATTGGCTCAGACTGTTTAAGTCAAGCACTTGAACAGTATGCTCAGAATAATTTGCCACAAGAAGGCAATTTAAATTTATATGGCCTCACTTTTTCTGATTTTCTTCAACACTATGCACCGACTCAGCACCTTTCATTTTTACCTTGCCTAGCACGGTTAGAATTTCTAATTGAGCAAGCCCGCTACGCCAAAGACGATTACCCATTAAATCGCGATGCGCTGTCACACTTTGAAGCAAGTCAATTTGCACAGTTACAATTTCAATTTAGACATGCAGTAGGGCTTTACCATTCAGCCTACCCTATTTTGAATATTCTCGACTTATGCGACGCCTACAATTCCGACAAAAACGAATTTGACAAGTTGCCTGACGAACACACCGTTTTACAACACCAAGAAGCAACTCAAATGAATCATGACAACCCGTGCACCCTCTTGGTATACCGCGAACAACTAGAAATTAAATTGGTACACATCGAGTATGCTGATTTTTTATTTTTACAGGCCTTACAACAAAACCAAACCATTCTTGAGGCCGCACAAACCGTTGCAGACCACGATCAAGAAATCGACATTACCAAGGTGTTGCAAAAAGCATTGAAATACGAACTCTTTACCCAAGCAAGTATTCGAAGTTAATTTAAAACTACCCCAACACCTGCTGCATGGCCTGAGCAATCACAAGTTCTTCGTTGGTTGGAATCACCAACACCTCGGGGTTTAACCAACTGACTTGCGCCGTAATTTGTTCTCGAATAGGCTGCGCATTTTCTCCAATTCCACCGGTAAAGACCAACACATCTAGCCCTTGGAGTACTGCGACTAACTGCCCAATGGCACGTACCACCGAAGCGCAAAATAAATTGATTGCTTGTTTGGCATGTGGGTGGGAGCTAGACAACAACGCACGTACATCACCACTAACGCCTGAAACCCCAAGCAAACCCGACTCTTTATAGAGCAAGCGTTGCAAAGTGTCTCGGCTGTAACCTTTTTCTTGCAGTAAATAAATGAGTAAGCCGGGGTCGATACTACCACTTCGCGTAGCCATCATTAATCCCTCTAAGGCACTAAAACCCATGGTTGATGCGATGCTACGCCGTTGATGCAAACCACAAGCACTGGCACCACTGCCTAAGTGAAGCACTACCACTTTGTGATCGGCCAAATTGGTGTATTGGGGCAACACCGACGCAATGTACTCGTACGATAAGCCATGAAAGCCATATCGGATTAAACCTGATTCAGAGAGTAAACGTGGCAACGCATACAGCCGATTCAATTCTGGTTGATGACTGTGAAACGCTGTATCAAAATGCGCTACTTGAGGTAAGTGTTGATACTGTTGTTGAATCACTTCAATCACCCTTAAATTATAAGGCTGATGCAAAGGTGCCCAAGCATTAAAGTTGTGCAACGTTGCAAACACTTGGGGCGTCATTAAAGTAGCCTGAGTCAACTCACGGCCGCCATGCACAATACGATGCCCCACCGCTTTTAAATCGTGTGACTGACTCAGTATTTGCTGAACCGCTTCTTCAAAAGAAACAGCCGTCAGTTCAATTTTTTGCTGCTGAATACATGCCAGCGTATTGGCATCATAATACGCATATTTTAAAGTGGATGAGCCTGCATTCATCACCAAAAACTGCGGATTATTCAATTGCGGATTATTCATCTCTGACGGCATTCCACATGACTCATGTCACATAAGCCGCTTCAATGTAGCGGGCATAAATTAAAGCCAATGCGCTAGATGCCTTACGGGTTTGCGCGCCACTGGCACGGCTGGTTAAAATCACTGGTACTTGTGCCCCCAACGCAATGCCCGCACCATTAATACCCGACAAATAACGCATTTGTTTGT
>DIYC01000144.1:6360-7287 GCA_002428895.1 Burkholderiales bacterium UBA6064
ACAAATAACGCATTTGTTTGTACAAAATATTACCTGATTCCACATCGGGCACCACCAAAATATCAGCATCGCCAGCCACATGGCTCACAATTCCTTTAGCTTGTGCAGCTTCTTTAGAAATGGCGTTATCCATGGCTAAAGGACCATCAATCATCGCCCCCACAATTTGACCTCGCTCGGCCATTTTGCACAACGCGGTGGCATCTAACGTGGATGGAATTTTTTGATTCACCATTTCAGTGGCAGACAAAATTGCCACCTTGGGAATTTTATTGGTCACCGCACGGAATAAGTCGATGGCATTTTGTACAATGTCTTTTTTAGCCGCAAGATCGGGCCGAATATTAATCGCAGCATCGGTTAAAAACAAAGGTTTATGATAGTTGGGTACATCCAGGACAAACACATGACTTAAACGCCTGGCAGTACGTAAACCGGTTTCTTTGTTCAAAATCGGTAAAAGCAATTCTTCGGTGTGAATTTTGCCTTTCATAATGGCCTCGGCCTTGCCTTGCTTAATCAAAGCCACCGCCCGTTCTGCTGCCTCATGGCTGTGCTTGGTGTCAACAATTTCATAGGCAGAAAGGTTTAAACCCAATTTTTCAGAGCAGGCTGCAATTTTTTCTGTAGGCCCTACCAAAATTGGGTCGATTAAATTGTCTTTTTGCGCCTCGACCACACCCATGAGCGAATTTTCATCGACAGGGTGAACCACCACTGTTTTTAGCGACCGCAAACCCTTGGCTAAATTAAATAACTGTGTATAACGTTCACTTTCTTCGACTTTCAACGACACCAGCGGCAACTTGACCACTTGACGTTTTATTTTTTCAGTGGGTGCCAGCACCAATGCTTTGCCTTCGATTACCGCTTTACCGTCTTGATTCAAACACACACAATCGAGCAGTACATGATTTTTAGCTTGTT
>DIYC01000010.1:0-2543 GCA_002428895.1 Burkholderiales bacterium UBA6064
GGCTAATACAATCAACAAAATGTTGTGCGCCACCATCTTTTAAATCGTCACGGTCAACCGAAGTCACCACGACATATTTTAACTTGAGATTAGCCACGGTTACGGCTAAATGACGTGGTTCATCAGCATCTAAGGCATTAGGACGGCCATGTGCGACATCACAAAACGGACAGCGGCGCGTACAAATATCACCCATAATCATAAAAGTTGCAGTGCCTTTGCCAAAACACTCGCCAATATTGGGGCACGACGCCTCTTCGCACACCGTGTGCAACTGGTGCTCACGAAGAATTTGCTTAATTTCGTAAAACCGCGTGTTGGTTGAAGCAGCCTTAACGCGAATCCAATCTGGTTTTTTTAACGTTTCAATGGGAATAATTTTAATCGGGATGCGGGCTGTTTTGGCTGCTGCTTTTTGCTTCACAGTAGGATCTTGAACTTCATTGGCTTGTTTAACAACCAAAGAATGGGGTGTTGAATCAGTCACGACATAATTCCTTAAGCTTGCGAACCAAAGTTTCCACCAACACGGCTTCAACCGCCAAAGTCGTTATTTTAGCACCAGTTAAGCGTAAATCGACGGTATGCATGCCAGCATAGCCACACGGGTTGATCCACTGAAATGGCTCTAAATTCATGTCCACATTCAGCGCCAAGCCGTGGTAACTAAAACCACGTTGAACTTTAATGCCCAAGGCCGCAATTTTTGCCAAAGTGCCCCCCTCAGCCACCGATTGAACACGCTGCGCCTCTATATTCCACCCCACATAAACGCCTGGCGCACCCGCCTGACGCTGCACATGCTCTAAGCCACAACCTGTTAAAACATCTAACACACAGTCTTCGAGTAAACTCACATACTCGCGAACTTTTAAACCATAGCGACGCAAATTTAATAACGGGTACACCACCAGTTGGCCTGGTCCATGGTAGGTAACCTGGCCCCCTCGATCCGTTTGAATAATCGGAATAGGAGAGCGGTGCAAAATGTGCGATTGCTTACCCGCCAACCCCAAAGTAAACACAGGGTTGTGCTGGCACACCCAAATTACATCAGGCGTTTTGTCGTTTCGCTGGGCTGTAAACGCCTTCATGGCTTGCCAAGTTGGCAAATACTCTACTTCATGCAAAGCGTGAACTTGTAAGTCAAAAACCATCTACAACGCGAATACAATACAATTTATGAACAAGGGTAGGATTTAACAAACGCAGCAATCACCAACACATACGCATTTTCATTCAGCAAATCCCGATTATTTCTCAAATAATTCATCACCACCCCAACCGCTTGCTTGGTTTGCAAACCCTCTTTGGGAAAGCAGGCTTTAAACACGGCCTTGGGGTCGTCGCTTTGTAACACATACATGGCTTGCAAAATACCCGTCACAATACCAAAACAATTACCGATGTAAAAACGATCGCTCATTTTGCCGTTGGCTAAAAACTTCTCGGCTTCTTGGCACTGATAGGCCAATGCATTCCCATCCATTGAAGTATCTGCATAACTGGGCGACATAAAACTTAAAGAAGCAACAAAAAGCACCGCTTTGAACGCAGCTTGACACGAATTCATAGCCCTACTGATTAAGCTTAACATGTAGATCCCTTTTTTTGTCAATTCAGTCAAACTCAGCGCAAGACACGCCCAGTCGTATTAATTCTGCTGATTTTTAAGCGCTTGAATACGCTCATCCAATGGAGGATGCGTCATCAATAAACGCTTTAACCCAAAACTAGACCGGCCACCGTTAATGCCAAAAGCTGCCATTTTCTCGGGTAAAGGATGACCATGCAACGATTGTAAACGCTCTAAGGCTGCAATCATGGCTTGTCGGCTGGTTAACGAAGCGCCTCCAACATCAGCCCTGAATTCGCGTTGACGAGAAAACCACATCACGATGACAGAAGCCAAAATGCCTAAAACAATGTCTGCAATCACCACAGTAATCCAGAATGCAGGGCCATTGCCGTTCTCAGTTTTAAACACTACTTTGTCAACTAGGTTACCAATCACGCGTGACAAAAACAGCACGAAGGTATTCACAACCCCTTGAATTAACGCCAATGTTACCATATCCCCATTGGCCACGTGAGCAATTTCATGACCAATCACGGCTTCAGCTTCTTGTTGCGTCATAGTATGTAACAAGCCTGTAGACACAGCCACTAAGGCTTTATTTTTGTTCATACCGGTTGCAAACGCGTTTACCTCGTTAGATTGCCAAATGGCAACTTCGGGGGGTTGAATGTTGGCCCGTTGCGCAAAGCGGTGCACGGTGTCAACCAACCACCGCTCTTGCGCAGTACGGGGCTGATCAATCACTTGTGCGCCCACCGACATTTTAGCCATCCATTTGGACAAGGCCAACGAGATTAATGCACCCCCAAAGCCCATCACTGCAGCAAAAATCAACAACGCACTTAAATTTAAACCATTTTGATTGAGATACGGTTCAACACCGAGCAATCGCATACTGATTGACAATACAAAAACAATGGCTAAGTTCGTGAGTAAAAAAAGAAAAATGCGTTTCATACGATTC
>DIYC01000010.1:2741-3602 GCA_002428895.1 Burkholderiales bacterium UBA6064
AAATGCGTTTCATACGATTAAGTTAACTTTAAATGGGTTGAAGACGAGTTTAAATCTTGCCCTGAAGAGCCAATACCCAAGGCTTCAGGAGAATCATTCACATAGGATATACGCTTACGCATAAAAACTCTAGATTTTTGCAAGTGCTTAGCCAATGATTGTTTTGCCCGTATTAAAGCACGCTGTATGACAGTATAAACATCAGCTTCTACATCTTTCACCACAATTTCTGAAACTTGATCAAGCTTGATTTTAACCACGCACGTTTTATCAACTCCGCCTTTTGGGCCGTTTTCATCTGCAATGTACACTTCAATTTTTCGGATTACACCACTAAATCTTGAGAAAATGCTACTAACCCGATCATTAACATAACGCTTGACTGACGAATTCAATAGAAACCCATTTGCACGAATAAGCATTTGCATCACATCACCTCATCTTTAAAAAATTGAAATTTCATTATGCGAAAACATTTGAATAAAGTAAATTCGAATATACTACACAATATATTCGAAAAAAACGAACAAAATAAATTGAACTATAAACAACTCTACTACTTTTGGAATGTTGCAAAATTTGGTGGGATCGCACGTGCTTCAGAGCAATTGTATCTAACTCCGCAAACTATTAGTGGTCAAATTAGTGAATTAGAACAAAGCTTAAACACCAAATTGTTTAATCGTGTCGGCCGGCGTCTTACGCTCACAGCGGCAGGCCAACTGGCCTATTCACATGCCGATGAAATATTTCAAATTGGTAAAGAACTCGAAGCACTACTAGCCCGCAATCAAGAAGAAAGCGAATTGGTTTTTAAGGTCGGGGTTTCAGACGTGATCCCAAAATCATTGGCCTATCGCT
>DIYC01000010.1:3779-7334 GCA_002428895.1 Burkholderiales bacterium UBA6064
TGGTGTGAATGAACGCATCAAATTAATTTGCTTTGAAAGCAAGCTAACTCTTTTATTCTCAGACCTTGCGCTACATAAAATCGACATGATCTTATCCGACCGCCCTTTGCCCAGCGATTTAGGTATTAAAGGATATAGCCATTATCTTGGCGAAAGCCCTCTGGCTTTTTTTGCAGCAAAAAAAGATGCACACGCGCTTCAAAATGAATTTCCAAAATCCCTGCAGGGTGCGCCCATGTTGCTACCCAGCAAAGAAAGCATGATGCGAATAGCACTCGACCGTTGGTTTGCCAGTCAAAAAATTCAGCCCCATGTCAAAGGCGAATTCGATGACACCGCACTGATGAAAGCATTTGCGCAACAAGGCCTTGGCACGTTTCCTGGCCCCGAAGTTATCACCCAAGAAGTAGAACTACAACATCAAACCCTCAAAATTGGAGTTGTCAACGAATTAACTTGCCGCTACTATGCAATCTCAGGTCAACGCAAACACACACACCCAGCCGTTTCGGCCATTTCCGAGTTTGCGCAAAAAAGCTTTTAAAGCGCAATCAATCACTGCCACTTACAACATAATTTGGAACTTATTTAAAAATTCACCCACTAACTTCATAGGCAACCCTAATAATAAGTGAGGTGAATCTTGAGCAATGTTCAGTCTTCTACCGGAGGCTCTACTCCGTTATCTAGTGATGAATCAATTTCGCAATCTAGTTCTACAACTACATTTCCAGGTACATTACCTGAGGGTGCTACATTTGATGGCACAAAGATTACGTATTCTAATGGGGTTACATTTGATGGCACAACAATTACGTTACCTACTGGTGAAACGACGGTGCTACCTGAAGGCTATACATTTGATGGCGAAAAGATAACCAATCCTGAGGGTGGTGAGTTTGACGTATTTGAAACTCTTGAACAAGTTCCGCTTCCCGATGTCGATGGAAACGGCAAGTACACGTTTGGCGAAACCTTTTTTTGGGGATATACAGATTCATTATTAAATGGTGGCCCTGCGGGTGAGGGTTTAACGAATAAACAAAAAGTCAGCTACGCTTGGCTTCTGTACGATTTAGGGAAAGAGATGCTTGAAAACGACATCCTCGATTCAGACATACTCGAAGCGATAAAATCAAAAAAAGGACCAGGTTCGTATAATGACCTAAACAGCGAGACTGAAATGGGCATCCTTGCCAGATTGGCTAATCCTGATTTAGTTGTTAATCCCGGTACAGGTCAAGACCCACCCGCAGGTGAAGCCCCCCCTCCTGCCCCTTAACAGTTACCCCTAGCTTTAAATTTTTTTCCAAAACCCAAAGCGTTGTTGTTTCATGCTTTCTAACCCCATACAAGGGGTTAGATCTATCGGTTGCCTTGTGATGTTGTGGCTTACACTGCAGCTTATTAAAACAAATTAACCCATTTTTCTCTATTTCCCACTGTAACCAATTTCTTGGCCTCAATTCTAAAAGTTCAGCTAAGTCAGATAAAATTAACCAGGCTCTACCTCCTGGCTTTAAATGCGCATTAAGTCCACTTAAAAAACCTTTTAACATACGATGGTCTGGGTCATACACTGCGGCATCTAACGATGACCTTGCTTTGACGGGTAACCACGGCGGATTGCACACAATTAAATCAGCCTGCTCCTGTGGAAAAAATGCCTGGTGTCGGCACTCAACCTGACTAGCCAACCCCAAAAGTGCTAAGTTATGTTGTGCACACTGAATTGCCGCTTCACACGAGTCCGTAGCAATCACCCTAGGCACACCACGGCGAGCCAAAACAGCTGCCAAAACACCTGTACCCGTACCTACATCAACAGCAAGAAAATCAGAATCAGCGATTGATTGCGGCAAAGGAGCCTGTGCAACCAACTCGACATATTCACCCCGAATAGGAGAAAATACACCATAAGCAGGGTAAATTCGATTATTGGGTGGCTCCCCTAAAGCCGCAATTTCTACTCCTTTTTTTGACCATTCATAACTGCCAATAATTCCTTGCAAATCTTTAAGTGACAGCATCATTAGACCCGTCAAATCGGGTTGCACAACAGTCAGGGCCTGAAGCGCAGAATCAACACAAGGTGCGCGTGGCAATTCAATTTGACGATCTGGTTGAACCACCAACACCAACTTATGCATCACATTCAAAGCTTGCGCTTGTTGATGCCGATATTGATGAAACAACTGCTGTGGTGAAGAAGACTTTAATTGATGAGTCCCTTGCGTTTGCTGAGGCAATGTCGGTTTAATTGTCTTGCGCTGTACGCGACGATTTAAAGCCATTAATAATTGACGGGCATTGTGATAATCACCTCGCCACAATAAACCAACACCCTCGCTGGCCAATCGATGTGCTTGATCTGCAGACAAATCATCGTAAACCACTTGAATTGTTTTAGGTGGTTTAGCACCGTGACTAGAAAACCACCGAGCCTGAAATGCTTGGCCCAACTCTTGCCATTTTACAAACATACAACGCCCCTATTCAGCAGCTTAAGCATTAACCCAATTTCGGTTTAAAACGATATACCGCTAAATTACTGCGTAAATTTTTTAAGCACTGAACAGTACGACCATCGTTAAAAAACCCCTGATCTAATACTTGATAACCAATCTCATCGATCAGACGCTCAAAGTCTTTAATCGTACATAGATGAATATTCGGCGTGTTATACCACTGATAAGGCATTTGCCTTGAAACTGGCATTCGCCCCCTGGCAATTGACCAAACATGGTACCAATTACCAAAATTTGGAAATGACACAATACCTTCTCGACCCACGCGAGCAATTTCTTTTAAAATACGTTCAGTATTAATCATGGCTTGTAAGGTTTGCGACAAAATAACGACATCAAAAGCCTGATCTTGAAACATCGCTAAACCAGCTTCTAAATCTTGTTGAATTACACTCACACCATTTCGAATACTGGCTTGAACATTTTGATCCGAAATATCAACACCATAACCAACAACTTGTTTAGTTTTCATAAGGCGTGCCAAAAAAGACCCGTCTCCACACCCTAAATCAAGCACTCTCGCTTTGGGCTGAATCCACTGTTCAATTAAGTCTAAATCAACTCTTGGCACAACACTCGTTAAGCTGTTCGAGTAAAACTGATTTCGCTGCGCTAACATGACATCTCGACCTTTTCGAACTCAGCTTGAATTGAGGCATCAATTTGTTCAAAATAAGCACGCACTGCAGAATGGTAATTTTCATCTGTAAACAAAAAAGCATCGTGTCCATGAGGCGCATCAATTTCCGCATAACACACAGGTAAATGATTTGCCATTAAAGCCTGTACAATTTCGCGCGTTCTTTCTGGCGGGAAACGCCAATCTGTCGTAAATGAAATTAATAAAAATTTTGCTTTAGCCCGAGCCAAAGCCTGCGTTAAACAACCTGAAAACTGGCGTGCTGGGTCAAAATAATCGAGAGCCTTGGTGATTAATACATACGTATTGGCATCAAAATAAGTAGAAAATTTATCGCCTTGATGGCGCAAATAACTTTCAACCTGAAAATCAATCTCTAGGCCATAC
>DIYC01000010.1:7537-9980 GCA_002428895.1 Burkholderiales bacterium UBA6064
CTCTAGGCCATACGAGTAATCTGTGCCTTTTAAAGAACGACCAAATTTCTCAGACATATCATGACTGGATAAATAAGTAATATGGCCTAACATACGCGCCACTTTTAAACCATTTTTTGGAATCACTCCGTGGGTATAAAAGTCACCCCCATGATAATCAGGATCAGAAGTAATGGCTTGCCGAGCCACTGCATTAAACGCAATATTTTGTGTAGACAATTTTGGTGCGGACGCAATCACAACACAATGCCTTAAACGATCAGGATAACTCAGCGACCACTGCAAAGCTTGCATGCCTCCAAGACTTCCGCCCATGACTGCGGCAAATTGTTGAATATTGAAATAATCAGCCAAACGCGCTTGGGCATTTACCCAATCTTCAACCGTCACCATAGGAAATGATGAGCCATAAGGAATACCTGTTTCAGGATTCAAACTCATTGGGCCCGTTGAGCCAAAACAAGAACCCAAATTATTGACACCAATCACAAAAAAACGATTCGTATCGACTGGTTTACCAGGACCCACCATGTTGTACCACCAGCCTTGACTATTTTCCTGCCCTTCATAACACCCCGTTACGTGGTGCGAAGCGTTCAGTGCGTGGCAAATGAGTACCGCATTTGACTGAGTCGAGTTCAATTCCCCATAGGTTTCTATCATGAGTTCATACTGTTTCAAAGATCGACCAGAAGCTAAAAGCAAGGGGTCATTGAAATAAATGGTTTGTGGTTTTACACAATCAAGAATTTGATCTTCAGACACAATAGTTACACAAAAATAAAAAACAACTCAGTATAAATCACTCTCGTAGCTACAACTCAACAAGTATTAATCTACCGCAAGTTGAGTCATTACTTTAGCAATTTTTTCGGGTTCAAACCCACGACAAATAGATCGCACCAATTTCTGGGTTGTGTCAAACTCTGTTTTTAAAAGCAGCTCTTTAATATCAAGCAATTGAGAAGGGTGCATTGAAAACAAGGTTAAACCCATACCTAAAAGCAAACGGGTTAAACGTAAGTCACCCGCCATCTCGCCACACACACTCACTGGAATTTGATTTTTGTCCGCCTGAGCAATTACCTCATAGATTAAACGCAAAATCGCTGGGTGCAAAGGATCGTATAAATGCGCGACTTGATGATCAACTCGGTCAACCGCTAAAGTATACTGAATTAAATCATTGGTGCCAATTGAAATAAAGTCCAAGAACCTTAAGAAGTGCGTCAAACTCAGCGCAGCTGCAGGCACCTCAATCATGCCACCAATTTGAACTTTATGCTTCACATAAATTTTACGTGCGGCGAGCTGCTCATAGGCTAACTGAATATAAATCAGTGCTTGTTCAACCTCAAGAATATTAGTGAGCATCGGCAGCAAAATTTTAATTTCGCCGTACTTAGATGCCCTTAAAATGGCTCTAATCTGCGTCAGAAAGACAGCAGGTTCGGCCAAACTAAATCGGATTGAACGCAAACCCAATGCGGAAGTCGTCGACACCACAGGGCCTGTTGAGTTGGCATCAAATTGTAATGTTTTATCGGCACCCAGATCGAGTGTTCTGACAGTCACGGGCAGCCCTTTCATGGCTTTAACAACATGCCGATACGCTTCAAATTGCTCTTCTTCAGAGGGCCATTCTCGACGATTCATAAACAAAAATTCAGAACGGAATAAACCCACGCCATCGGCACCAGAATCCACCACATTATCGATATCGTTTGGTAGTTCAATATTGGCCAACAAATGAATTCGCCGACCACAAGCAGTTGTTGTTTCAGTATTTTTTAATTTTTTTAAACGTTGACGCACCAGCAATAAAATGGCTTGCTTACGACGATACTCTTCAATCACCAACTCGGCAGGGTCTAAAAAAACGACACCCACTTTACCATCAACAACAACAAAGTCACCATTGTGTATATATTCAAGTACACGCGGAATGCCAACCACAGCAGGTATTCCTAAACTACGGGCAACAATCGCAGTATGTGAAGTGGCTCCACCTAACTCGGTGACAAAAGCACCCACCTTTCGGCCTTTGAGTTGCACCATGTCTGCAGGTGAAATGTCGTGAGCAACAATTAACCAAGGATCTTCTGTCCCATCATCGGGAGGCAAAGGCATATTAATGGTTCGACCACTTAAAGCTTTTAAAACTCGCTCACAAACTTGCCGTACATCCGCGTTTCTTTCTCTGAAGTAATCGTCTTTAATGCTCGCAAATTGCTCTAAAACGACCTCCATTTGCTGCACCAAAGCCCATTCAGCATTAATCATTTTTTCCGCAATTAAGTCCTTAGGTAATTCACACAAAGTAGGATCTTGCAAAATCAAAATGTGGAGATTTAAAAATGCATCTAGCTCGGGAGGGCCATCTTGGGTCAGTTGGCTTTTCAACAAATCAAGCTCTTTG
This sequence comes from Burkholderiales bacterium UBA6064, assembly GCA_002428895.1. Taxonomy (GTDB): domain Bacteria; phylum Pseudomonadota; class Gammaproteobacteria; order Burkholderiales; family Burkholderiaceae_B; genus Limnobacter. Next base: position 9,957 of record DIYC01000010.1, read on the forward strand.
GTAGCAATTTTTATCGCATTGTCG
>DIYC01000010.1:10223-13807 GCA_002428895.1 Burkholderiales bacterium UBA6064
GGACGCTTTTCTTCACGTACCGATTTTTTTCCGATTCGAGTTCGCGGTACATCATTAAATGCACTGTCCCAGACCAACGCTCGGCTTAATGCAATACCCCTAGACACAGTAATGCCATGCAAAGCCAATGTCATATTAACAAGTCCTCAAAATGACTACTCACCTTCGCCAAATTTACTATTAATCAGCGTAACCAAAGCATCAATCGCTTCTTGTGCATCCTCGCCTTCTGCTTCTAAAGTAATCATTGAACCCAAACCCGCAGCCAGCATCATGACACCCATCACGCTTTTTGCATTCACACGACTTGCACCTTTTGAAACCCAAGTTTCAGAATTAAACGAGCTGGCGGTTTTAGATAATTTGACGGAGGCACGAGCATGAAGCCCCAGCTTATTCACGATTTGAATGTCTGTTTTCACCATAAAATCTGCACCAAAAGAATCAGTTAATCACTGGGTTGAAACCCCTGTGCTTACAATACCATTACGACCGCTCATCACCAACTTATCGGCTACCTCTTTCAACTCAAGTTTACGAAAACTTAAAGCACGAATGACCATCGGTAAATTACAACCCGACACCAATACAGTAGGCACCTGACTGTTCTCAAGGCTGGCGCGAAGCGCTGCATTCGTTGGCGTAGCACCAAATAAATCGGTCAGTATAAACACCCCTTTTCCTTGGTCAACCTGGGCGACTGCCCTACAAATTCGATTGACCGAAGTTTCTATGGGCGTATCGGCAGGAATATCGATTGCGAGAACACCCTCGGGTAAATCACCCATAATATGACAAATGCAGTCACGCACAGCACTAGCCAATGGTGCATGCATCACAAGTACAACACCAAGCATTAGTATCCCCCCTGTGGCGGAGTAGCTGCAACCAGTGCTTCTACGGATTGAACAAATGAATCTGCAACCGAATACCCTGTTTGCTCTTGTATTTCACGAAAACAGGTAGGGCTAGTCACATTGATCTCGGTCAAATAATGCCCAATCACATCTAGACCGATTAAAAATAAACCTTTTTTAGCCAACGCGGGGCCTACTTTCAGTGCGATTTGATGATCCACGTCAGACAAAGGTTGCGCTCTTGCTGTGCCACCTGCCGCTAAATTACCACGATGTTCGCCTTGCTTTGGTATACGTGCAAGCACAAAAGGCGCAGGCTCACCGTTAATCAGTAAAATACGTTTATCGCCTTGACTAATTTCCGGAATATACTTTTGAATCATCACCGTTTTTTTGCCACGCAACGTCAAAGTTTCAAGAATCACCCCAACATTTGGGTCAGTCTTAGAAAGTCTGAAAATCGACTCTCCGCCCATGCCCTCAAGAGGTTTACAAATCGCCTGCTCATGGCGCTGTAGAAAATCTTTTAGCTGAGCCTGATTTTTCGAAACTAAAGTCGGCGCAGTCAGATCAGGATAAGAAGCAATCGCAAATTTTTCATTATGATCTCTCACTGCGCTAGGCCGATTTAAAATTAAAGCACCTTCTGCTTCAGCACGATCCAGTAACCAAGTTAAAGTCACGTATTCGGCATCAAAAGGCGGATCTTTGCGCAACAGAACCACAGTGAGTTGACTTAAAGCACACTGCTGCGTGTTTTTAATCTCATACCAAGGTTGTTTATGCCGATCTACACGAATCCATTTAACCTGAGCCACCACACCCGTGGTTTGTGACCAGCTTAAGTGATCAGCTTCAATTACACCAATTTTCCAGGCACGATGTTGAGCTGATTCCAGCATTGCAATTGTTGAATCTTTTTCAGGTTTCAACACCGATAAAGGATCAATAATGGCAACAAAAGTAGGTTCGCTCATACAGCCAGCTCAATCGGTTTAGTCAATTCTAACTCATTGGCTGCAGCCAATGCGGCTAAACGAGCAATCACTCCGTAGGCATAGAAGCGGTTAACAGCCGCATCTGGGCGATCGCTACAATCGGGCGTATTACAAGGAGTCTCAAACGCTAAAGGCACAAAATGCATACCTGGTGCATTTAAATTTTCATTTTTTCCGCGTTCCGTATGCACACGGTAAAAACCACCCACAACATACCGATCAATCATATAAACCACTGGCTCGGCCACTGCCTCTTTAATGCTTTCGAAAGTATGCACGCCTTCTTGAATAATCACGTCCGAAACCGCTAACCCCTCTTTAACAGTCGACATTTTATTACGCTGTTTGCGATTTAAACCAATGACCTCTTGACCGCTGTGTACAGTCATAATACCCATACCATACGTACCTGCATCAGCTTTAACAACCACATAAGGTTGCTCAGAAATACCGTACTCACTGTATTTACGGCGCGTTTTTTCTAAAATTAAATCGACTGCTTCAGCCAGATCCTGCTCACCAAGACGCTGCTGAAAGTCCACCTGCCCTCTCGCTTCAAAGTACGGCGTAATCAACCATGGGTCGAAACCAAACCGATGACAAAAACTTTCTGCAACTTCTTGATAAGACTGAAAGTGCCGACTTTTGCGTCGTGTCGCCCAACCTGCATGCAAAGGGGGTAAAACCTGTTGACCCTCTAAACTTTTCAAAATGCTAGGCACCCCAGCAGACAAATCATTGTTTAATAACACCACGCAGGGTTCAAAACCAGCCAACCCCAAGCGATTACCACGCCGACAAATCGGTTCAATGTGTAGTAAATTTCCGTTGGCAGATTCAAGCTGAATTTTTTCTGTGATATCAGCAGAAATTGAACCTAAGCGAGCGTCCAAACCAGCCTGCCGTAAAATAGTCATAAGTTGCGCTAAATTATTTAAATAGTACGTATTACGCGTGTGATTTTCAGGTACCACCACAACACTTCGTGCATTCGGACAATACTTCTCTATCGTACACATCACGGCTTGCACAGCAAGAGGCAACATCTCATCCGATAAATTATTAAAGCCACCAGGAAATAAATTGGTGTCCACAGGGGCTAGCTTAAACCCTGCATTACGAATATCGACCGAGCTGTAAAAAGGCGGGGGCTGCTCATTCCACGCAAAACGAAACCAACATTCAATGTCGGTGGCATAATCAAGTATCCTTTTTTCAAGATCTAGCAAAGGACCAGAAAGAGCCGTTATCAAATGTGGAACCATACTAAATTCCTTTAAAAAAAAGTATCACCAGTTTAATGCAAATTACTAAAAAGTCATTATTTAAGTTTCATCACCTAAAAGCCCTTTACAATAGTGTAAAAAAATTTAAAGGCGTTTTAGCATGAAGGGCATCATACTTGCAGGGGGTTCTGGCACTCGGTTATACCCAGCCACTTTTGCAGTGAGCAAACAACTGTTGCCAATTTATGATAAACCCATGATTTTTTACCCACTTTGCACGCTGATGCTGGCAGGCATCCGTGACATTCTTATTATTTCAACACCTCAGGATACACCTCGGTTTCAACAATTATTAGGCGATGGGTCAAATTGGGGCATCCAATTAAGTTATGCCATTCAAGAAAGTCCCGATGGGCTTGCACAAGCCTTTCTAATCGGCGAGTCATTTATCCAAAAGCAGCGCTGCGCACTCATTTTGGGCGACAATGTATTTTATGGCCATT
>DIYC01000010.1:14006-14726 GCA_002428895.1 Burkholderiales bacterium UBA6064
TTTATGGCCATAAATTAGGCACCGAATTAAAAGCAGTCGCCCAAAAAACAACGGGGGCAACCGTTTTTGCATATCCAGTCAACGACCCAGAACGATATGGTGTTGTTGAGTTTGACGACAACTGGAAAGCACGCTCCATTGAAGAAAAACCCAAACACCCTAAAAGTAAATATGCGATTACAGGTTTGTATTTTTACGATCAACGCGTGGTTGAGTTTGCAAAAACCATTCGCCCAAGCGCTCGTGGCGAACTCGAAATCACCGACCTGAATTTATGTTACCTACAACATAATTTATTAGACGTTCAAGTCATGGGAAGAGGTCATGCTTGGTTAGATACCGGAACACACGACAGCTTAATTGAAGCATCTCAATTTATTCAAACACTTGAAAAACGACAAGGCCTTAAAGTAGCTTGCCCCGAAGAAATTGCCTGGCGCAACCAATGGATCAACAACGAGCAATTTCACAAACTGGCTGAACCCTTAAAAAAAAGTGGCTATGGTCAGTACATGCTCGATTTACTGAACAACAAAATTCTTAGCCGATGAAAGCTACTCCAACCAAACTCGCTGGTGTTTACCTGCTCGAACCAACCGTATTCGGCGACGATCGCGGTTATTTTTTTGAAAGTTTTAATAATCATCAATTTGAGCAACTCACTGGTTTTCTGCCTCATTTTGTTCAAGACAATCAAAGCAAAAACGCCAAAGGGGTATT
>DIYC01000165.1:0-526 GCA_002428895.1 Burkholderiales bacterium UBA6064
CAATCATGCTTGCCGTAGCAGCGTTGCCCCTTTTTAGCATAACCATGTGTGCGTGGCATGTCCTGTGAAAAACCACTTTCATCAATATAAACAATGCACTTGCCAGAACTCTCAAGTGCTTGAACTTGCTCTCTGAACTGATTTCGCAAACCCTCATTTGCTTTAGGATGCACCCGAGTTTTTTTTATAAGTCAGTTTTAACTTTCTCAAATTTTCACCGATTGATGATTTGCTAACACCGAATCGTTCAGCTCTTTCAATCAGGTACGCATCAGGAAAATCTTCCACATCCTTTTGCAGTTTTTCAAGGTCAACTTTTCTTGCATTTGGACGAGGGGCATTGTTGCGAGGGTGTAGATTTTTGTGCCAACGCTTCAGACTGGCAATCCCAATTTTGAACCGACAAGCCGTCTGCTCCATTGTTAAACCCTCTTGTGACTGAACTTTTAATACATGAGTCCGAAAATAAACAGGATAAGTCATTTTAAATCCGAAGATCATATCATAATTAACTATCTCAGCTATA
>DIYC01000165.1:603-2078 GCA_002428895.1 Burkholderiales bacterium UBA6064
TTGTGCCAACGCTTCAGACTGGCGATCCCAATTTTGAACCGACAAGCCGTCTGCTCCATTGTTAAACCCTCTTGTGACTGAACTTTTAATACATGAGTACGAAAATAAACAGGATAAGTCATTTTAAATCCGAAGATCATATCATAATTAACTATCTCAGCTATACAAAAAAAGTAGAAAGACGTATTGCATCAGAAGAAAAAAAGCTTTAAACACTCCGCTAAGCTTGGGCAACAGCGATGAATAGCGTTGGCGCCAAAGAGCGTGCAACCCAACATCGCGTGGTGAAACTGTTCACCCAACAACTTGACTACGATTATCTAAGTGATTGGCAAGAACGTACCGACAACAGCTGCATTGAAACTGACTACTTGCTGCCCTTTTTGAAAAAGCAAGGTTACAGTGAGCAGCTCATCCGACTCGATCAAGAAAACACCTTGGCGATGGGTGCAAGCTTTACGACGCCAACAAAGCCATTCGCGACGAAGTCAAACATTGTGAAACCCTGCGCACCGAAATTAAAATGGCCAGTTGCGATTACATTGACATGAAAATGTACGAACCCGCCATGTGGCACTTGATTAAAATTGGCAAATACCTAAACGAAACCAAATTCAACGTTGACGAAATTTTTGAAATGATTAAAAACCAAAATGAGTATTAAAGAAAGCACCATCACCGTCAATAACATGCCGGTTAAAATTATCCGCAAGAACATCAAAAACCTTCACCTTGCCGTTTGCCCGCCTGACGGCTGGGTCAGAGTGTCTGCCCCAGAACGGGTTGATGACGACACTGTACGGCTTGCTGTGATGTCACGTTTTGGGTGGATTCAACGCGCAGTCAAAAAATTTCAAACACAAGAACCCCAAACCAAGCGGCAAATGATTCGTGGTGAAACACACTACTATCAAGGCCATGCCTATGTGCTTGATGTCTGTCACACCCACGGCAAAAATCGTGTTGAAATTAAAAACAATCAAACACTCACCCTGCACGTTAAACCCAACACCAGCACAGAAAATCGAAAAAAACTGCTGGAATCATGGTACAGAAACCAAATGAAAAGCATACTGCCTGACGCCATCACCAAATGGGAACAACGTATGGGCGTTAAAGTCAATGAATGGGGAATTAAACGCATGAAAACCCGCTGGGGCACCTGCAACCCAGCACACAAACGCATTTGGCTTAATTTGGAATTGATCAAAAAACCCAACGTCTGCCTTGAATACGTGCTGGTTCATGAATTGGTTCACTTCTGGGAACGTGGGCACAATTCGGTGTTTAAGTCACATATGGACAGACTTATGCCGAACTGGCGAAGTATTCGGGATGAGTTAAATAGTGCGCCTTTGGCAAGTGAAGTATGGTAAAGACAATCAACATCTAACAAGAAAACTTTGATAGTATTAACTTGCCTTGTCGTCAGAAAACAGTGCTTTGTTTCGGAGCATAAATGAAATGGTCATCTT
>DIYC01000165.1:2336-6406 GCA_002428895.1 Burkholderiales bacterium UBA6064
AAGAGTGGCGACAGGGCACTTAGAAAATGACCACCTTAAAACAACTTCAATCCTTTAAAAGCGTGCCTGAACTAGCAACCTTCTTGGATTACAAGCCCCAAACGCTTACCTATATTGCTTATAGGTTAGATGAATCAAAAAAATACAGTGAATTTGAAATCCCAAAGCGTAGTGGTGGGTCTAGAATTATTCAGGCACCAGACCGTAGCTTAAAAATTCTTCAGGAAAAAATTGCGAAGGTTCTAAATGACTGTTATGAAGAGCTGTTACATTCCGAGAAGCGAAGAATTATACCTGCACATGGATACAGAAAGAATTGCTCAATAGCCACAAATGCCCAGCTTCACAAGAACCGACGACACGTATTAAATATAGATCTGAGTAATTACTTTGGGAGTATCAACTTTGGTCGTATTAGAGGGTTTTTTATCTCAAATAATGGCCTTGGTTTAGATGAAAAAGTGGCAACTGTTTTAGCACATATTTGCTGCTTCAAAAACAGCCTTCCCCAAGGCGCCCCAACCTCGCCAATAATCTCAAATTTAATAACTTACCCATTGGACAAACATCTTCAAAAATTTTGTAAGCCGTTAAGGTTGCGTTATACCAGATACGCTGATGACATAACATTCTCGACTAAAGAAGTTCAGCTACCTGAAAAGCTTATACACATAAAGGACGGTAAACCACAGTTAAATGACAAGTTAAAAAATCTGTTCCAAAATCATGGTTTTAAAATTAATCAGAATAAAACCCGAATTTACACAAACAAACAAAGACAAGAAGTAACTGGGCTGGTTGTTAATAAAACTGTTAACTTAAAACGTGAGGCGCGCAAAGAACTTCGTGCCATGGTTCACAACTACCTTTGCAATCGCAAAATTACCGTAAAAAATCAAAATGAGACCAAACTGCTAGAAGGGAAAAAAGCCCTTAACTTCTTATCTGGAAAACTCAGCTATGCAACATGGATTGCTACATTTGGGGCAACAAATTCATTTTTGGAGAATCACAGGCGATTTTTAATTAGAAAAATATTTTTTGAGAATCCAAAACCATTAATTATGACTGAAGGGCCATCCGATGTAATTTATTTGAAAGAAGCATTCAAAACTTGGCCTGATGAATTCACAAACCTTTGTGACAAAACCAACAACGGAAAAACAACGCTAAAAGTTGAATTTTACAACTTCCGCAACAAACGAACAAATGAAATACTAAGCTTAGGCGGGACGGCCAACCTAACAAAACTTATAGACGAAATACTTAATTCAACGCGAACTTACGGTCGACCAGTTATCAATAAAAAAATAATAATAGTGGTAGATAATGACAATGAAGGGAATAAGGTCAAAAATCACTACAAGGAAAAAGTTAATAAAAAATCAACCTACTTCCCAGAGTTTGCAAATCATTTAAAAGTTGTCACCTTGAAATCTAATTGTGATAATAAGAAAGTTATTGAAGACTTTTTACCTAAAGAACTCGAGGAAAAAAGCAACCTAAACGAAAAGAAACTTGCAAAAAACAATGACTTTGACAAAAAAGATTTTATATCGAAAAAATCTTTTGCGGAAAAGGTCTTTTTTCCTAATAGGAAAGAATTCCCTTTAAGTGAGCTCAGACCAACCTTAGCGGATTTAAATAGCTTACTCAATGAAAATGACTAAAGCCTTTTATTTTTGAAAGGCCAAAAAAATTCCCTCGTGCTGCGGGGCTCTTGGCACCTTCCAACACGGCTGAACGAATTGGAAGGGCTTGTTTTGGCGGAGATGAGAGGATTCGAACCTCCGATACCCTTTTGGGGTATGCTCCCTTAGCAGGGGAGTGCCTTCGACCACTCGGCCACATCTCCTAGAGCAAGCAATTATACACAAATATGATATACAGGCAAGCTTGCAATTTAAATAAAACACTTTTAGCTTTGTGCTGCATCCAATTCGAACGCACGGTGCAACGCGCGCACGGCAAGCTCCATGTATTTGTCGTTAATAATGACAGACACTTTGATTTCTGAGGTAGAAATCATTTGAATATTAATGCCTTCTTCAAACAATGTTTTAAACATTAAACTGGCAATGCCCACATGCGAACGCATGCCAATGCCCACGATTGAAACCTTGCACACATTTGCATCGCCCACTACTTCTTTGGCGGTCAAATTGTTTTCAACCAGCACTTTATTTTTAATTAAGTTCAGTGTTTTTTGGTAGTCATTGCGATGCACCGTGAAGGTAAAATCGGTCAGGCCATCAGTACCTTGGTTTTGAATAATCATATCCACGTCGATGTTTGCATCGGCAACCGCACCTAAAATTTGATAGGCCACACCAGGTTTATCTGAAACGCCACGCACCATAATTTTGGCTTCGTCTCGATTAAAGGCAATGCCGGATACAACCGCTTGTTCCATGTGTTCATCTTCCTCAAAAGTAATCAAAGTTCCTTGTTTTTTCTCTTCGTCCAGCGGCATGTCGGGGTCGGTTAGGCTGGACAACACACGTGTGGGCACACGGTATTTTCCCGCAAATTCGACCGACCGAATTTGCAGTACTTTCGAACCCATCGACGCCATTTCGAGCATTTCTTCGAACGACACCACGCGCATGCGACGGGCTTCGGGGACTACGCGGGGGTCGGTGGTGTAAATACCATCGACATCGGTATAAATTAAACATTCTTGCGCTTTTAACGCAGCCGCCATGGCCACCGCCGAAGTGTCAGAACCCCCTCGACCCAAGGTGGTTGGGTTGCCCAGTGAGTCAATACCTTGAAAGCCCGTTACAATCACCACTTTGCCTGCATTAATTTCTGCTCGAATGCGGGCATCGTCGATCGATTCAATTCGCGCTTTGGTGTAGGCGCTGTCGGTTTTAACAGGCACTTGCCAACCGGTAAAACTGACTGCATCAATGCCAATATTTTTTAAGGCCATGGCAAGCAACGCGACAGACACTTGCTCGCCCGTGCAGCACAGCATGTCCAATTCGCGCTCATCGGGCTGGTCTTGAATTTCTTTGGCTAAGCTGATTAAACGATTGGTTTCGCCCGACATGGCCGAAGGCACAACCACCAATTGATACCCGGCCCGGTGCCATTTGGCCACGCGGCGTGCAACGTTTTTAATCCGCTCGATGCTGCCCATCGAGGTTCCACCGTATTTATGAACAATTAAACTCATTGGTAATCCTATTGCTTCTTAATAATTGGGCATGTAACCCAAATTAATTTGTAAACCACTGCCCCCCATGACCTCGGGGTGTTGACGAGCGTATTCAAGTCGTTCTAGATATTCTGTAGTGATGTCGCCGGTGATGTAACGGCCATCGAAACACGACGCGTCAAACGATGTTAGATCAGCACGAATGTCGGAAATGGCACGCTTGGTATTGGCGATGCTTTGATAATGTAGTGCATCAGCGCCAATTTCTTCGCGAATTTCATCGTCTGAACGATTAGACGCGATGAGCTCTTGGCGAGTGGGCATGTCGATGCCATACACATTGGGAAAGCGTACTGGTGGCGCTGCCGACGCAAAAAATACTTTACGCGCCCCTGATTCTCGCGCCATTTGCACAATTTCGCGGCTAGTTGTGCCACGAACAATCGAGTCATCAACCAACAACACATTTTTGTTTTTAAATTCGACTGAGATGGCATTGAGTTTTTGCCGCACGCTTTTTTTACGTACCGCTTGACCTGGCATAATGAAAGTACGCCCAATGTAGCGATTTTTAATAAACCCTTCTCGATACGGAATGTTTAAACGATTGGCCAATTCAAGTGCGGCAGGCCTACTTGAATCGGGAATGGGCATGACGACATCAATTTCGCCGCTTTTAAACTGATTACGAATTTCTTCTGCCAAATACTGCCCCATTTTAACGCGTGCTTCGTACACCGGCACGCCATCGATCATTGAATCGGGCCGAGCCAAATACACATACTCAAAAATACAAGGATTTAAACTTGGGTTTTTAGCGCATTGTTGCGCAAATAAATTGCCGTCAAGATCGATAAACACGGCTTCACCAGGTTCAATGTCGCGAACAACCTGAAAACCCGAGCCA
>DIYC01000094.1 GCA_002428895.1 Burkholderiales bacterium UBA6064
CAGTCGTGAGGCCGGTGAGCGCGAAATAGAAAACGCTCTGATAAAACACGTTACCGACTTCTTGCTGGAGTTGGGTGCGGGTTTTGCCTTTGTTGGTCGTCAGGTGCTGCTGGATGTAGGCGGTGATGAGTTCTTTATCGACCTGCTGTTTTATCACCTCAAGCTGCGCTGCTACGTAGTGATTGAGCTGAAAGGTGGAAAATTCAAACCAGAGCATCTGGGTCAGCTGGGCTTTTACATGACGGCGGTAGATGCCCAGGTCAAACACCCAGATGACACTCCCACCATCGGTCTGCTGCTGTGCAAAACTAAGAACAAGGTGGTCGCCGAATACGCACTGCGTGATAAGTCTCAGGCTATCGGCGTGGCTGAATACCAACTGGTCGAGTCCTTGCCGCCAGAACTGCAAACCAGCCTGCCTAGCATTGAACAAATCGAAAATGAGTTGATGAATGGCGAGACGGTGAAGAAAAGCCATGAGTGAATTGATCTTGTACACCTCCGACGACGGCCAAACCCGGCTTCAGCTTCGGGTGGAGCCTGAGACGATCTGGCTGAGCCAGTTGGAAATTGCCGAGCTGTTCCAAACCAGCAAGCAGAATGTTTCCCTGCACGCCAAAAACTACCGCACCAAGCTCTATAACTTGGATCTGATTCTAGCCATCGGCTATCGCGTCCGCTCCCCTCGTGGCGTGCAGTTCCGCCAGTGGGCCAGCACCCACCTCAAAGAGTTTTTGCGCAAGGGCTTTGTGATGGACGACGAGCGCCTGAAAAACCCCGGCGCTTGGGATTATTTCGATGAATTGTTGGCACGCATTCGCGATATACGGGCCTCGGAGAAGCGCTTTTACCAGAAGGTTCGCGATCTATTTTCGCTCAGTGCTGACTATCAGGCACGCGAGCGGGAAACGGCGCTGTTCTTTGCCGAGGCACAGAACAAGCTGCTCTATGCCACCACCGCTCACACTGCCGCCGAGCTGATTTCGAAACGCGCAGACCCCAACCAGCCGAATATGGCATTGACCAGTTGGCAGGGTTCACGGGTGCGCAAGCAGGCTGTGATTATCGCCAAAAACTACCTGAAAAAAATAGCTCGCGAGCGTTATGAGGCCTTCGATCAGCAGCCGCGTATTGCAGAAGCCAAAGCGGCGGATGCGGAAGATTTGAAAGAAATTGAACAACTGGAACGCGCGCTCAAAACCCAGAGCTTTCAACGCTTGCTATCCTCGCAGAAAAAACACCCTGTTAAGGCCAGCAAAAAGGGAGATGACACACTTCTTGAGTTTATTAAAGACCCCTATGTGCTGGAGTTTTTACAACTGCCAGAGTCTGGGCAGTTAAAAGAAAACAAGCTGGAGCAGGCGATTATTGATGAATTGCAGAAGTTCCTGCTGGAATTGGGCAAGGGCTTTTCATTCGTCGCAAGGCAAATGCGCATCAGCACAGAAACCAGCCATTTTTATCTGGATTTAGTTTTCTACAACTACTTACTCAAGTGTTTTGTAATTATCGATTTAAAAAGTGGCAAGCTCAGTCATCAAGACATCGGCCAAATGGATATGTATGTGCGTATGTTTGATGACCTTAAACGAGGCGAAGACGATAACCCTACCATCGGTATTATTCTGTGCGATAGCAAAGATGAAACCATCGTTAAATACTCAGTGATCAAAGAAAATCAGCAATTGTTTGCCTCTAAATACCAACGCATCTTGCCTACCGAAGCAGAGTTAATAGCCGAAATTGAGCGTGAAAAACGGCTGATCGGGGGCGAAGAGTGATGTCTAATACCATTTTAATCTCACTCCCGCGTGGCATATCTACCTTCACCATCGCAGCCAAAGAACATGCGATTACATAACGAGCAAACCAAACCATGACCAACAAACAAATTCCCTCAGTTTCAGTGACCTATGCCCGAAACGGCAGCTCGACAAAATCCAACGAGCTGGGGATGCGTGTTATGCAGGAACGCGCCTTTGAAAAACGCGGCGAGCAATATCTTCTGATTAAATCGCCGCCTGCCTCTGGTAAAAGCCGCGCCTTGATGTTTATCGCGTTAGACAAGCTCCACAATCAAAACGTCAAAAAAGCCATTATTGTCGTGCCGGAAAAATCCATTGGGGCGAGCTTTAACAATGAGCCGTTAAGCCAATATGGTTTCTATTGGGATTGGGAGGTAGCCCCGAAATGGAATTTATGCAATGCCCCCGGAGAGGATGGTGGCAAGGTAAATTCAGTTAATGTGTTTTTGGAAAGCAACGATAAAGTATTGGTTTGCACCCACGCCACATTCCGCTTTGCAGTAGATAAGTTTGGCGTACCTGCTTTTGATGATTGCCTTATCGCTGTTGATGAATTTCACCACGTCAGTGCGAACCCAGATAGTCGCCTAGGCGCACAATTGGGGCAATTTATTGGCCGTGGCAAAGTGCATATTATCGCCATGACTGGCTCATATTTCAGAGGCGATGCTGAAGCCGTTCTTTCCCCTCAAGATGAAGCTAATTTCGATACGGTGACTTATACCTATTACGAGCAGCTTAACGGCTACGAGTACCTAAAGACCTTAGATATTGGCTATTACTTTTATTCTGGCTCATACGCGGATGATATTCTGAGCGTATTAAACCCGAACGAAAAAACCATTATCCATATTCCCAACGTCAATTCCCGTGAAAGCACGAAAGATAAAATCAAGGAAGTGGAGCATATCATTGAAGAGCTGGGTAACTGGCTTGGCACAGATCCAGCCACGGGCTTTCACTTAGTACAAACGTCAGATGGTCGAACGATCAAGATTGCCGATTTAGTAGATGATGACCCTGCCAAACGCGACAAAGTATCTGCCTCACTAAAACTGCCAGAAGCAAAAAACAATCGCGATCATGTAGACATCATCCTCGCGCTTGGTATGGCGAAAGAAGGCTTTGACTGGATATGGTGCGAACACGCTTTAACGGTAGGTTATCGCTCCAGCCTCACTGAAATTATTCAGATCATTGGTCGCGCCACGCGTGATGCAAAAGGTAAAACCCATGCACGTTTTACTAACCTCATCGCAGAGCCAGATGCTTCAGAAGAAGCTGTTACTGATGCTGTGAATGATACCTTAAAAGCCATTGCCGCTAGCTTGCTTATGGAGCAGGTACTTGCGCCACGATTTAACTTTACACCCAAGAACACACAAAGCGCCCCTGTAGAGGGCTTTGACTATGGCCAAAACGGTTATGACCCTAATGGTAATAATGTAGGTTTCAATGAATCTACAGGTCAATTTCAAATTGAAATTAAAGGGCTAGCAGAGCCAAAAAGTGAAGATGCACAGCGTATTTGTCAGGAAGATATAAACGAGGTGATTACCGCCTTTGTGCAGGATAAAACCGTGCTGGAACGGGGCCTCTTCGATGAAGCAATGATTCCTGAAGAATTAACACAGGTTCGCATGGGTAAAATTGTTAAAGATAAATACCCAGAGCTGGATGACGAAGACCAAGAAGCCATCCGCCAACACGCTATTGCCGCCTTAAACCTTACTCAAAAGGCGAAAGAAATTGTCAACAACCAGAGCAATGATGACGAACACGGTGGCAGCACCGCTTTTGTGGATGGAGTAAGAAAGTTTGCGATGGATGTGCGCGACCTAGACATAGATTTAATCGACCGTATTAACCCCTTCAGCGAAGCCTATGCAATTTTGGCGAAATCCATGAGCGAGGAGAGTCTGAAACAGGTTGCCGCAGTAATATCAGGTAAAAAGATTAATTTAACGCTAGAGGAAGCTAGAGATTTAGCGAGAAGGGCGCTTAAGTTTAAAAATGAACGAGGCCGTTTGCCAGACATTTTATCACCGGATCCGTGGGAGAAACGCATGGCTGAAGGCGTTGCCTTTTTAACAGTAATGAAAGAAAGAATGAAATCGGAGTCAACCAATGGCTAAGGCAAGTTTTACGCAAGAAGATGACGATTTATTAGCAGAGCTTGGCGTCGAAGTTGAGCAAAAAAAGAAAGTTGCACACACACAGCGAGAGGAAAGAATTATCGCTGGTTTTGAGGAAATTCAGCGTTTTGTAGAGGAGCATGGTCGTGTTCCACGCCACGGCGAGGGAAATGACATATTTGAGCGTCTATATGCGGTAAGGCTTGAACGAATTCGCTCACAAGACGAGTGTTGTAAATTAGTTTCGTCTCTCGACCATCAAAGCTTACTCTCAGTAAGCTCAACAAAAGCAGAGCTCGAAGCTGAATATAAAACGGATGATGAATTGCTGGAAGCTCTTGGAGTGGAACCTTCTAAAGAAGGTGGAATAACTCATTTAAAACATGTTAAATCACAGTCAGAGAAGAAAGCGGCTGAAGAGATCGCGTCGCGAACGGTTTGCTCTGATTTTGACAACTTCAAACCACTTTTCGAGCAAGTTCAAGACCACCTAACACGCGGGCTGCTTGAAGCTAAAGTGCTAAAAAACCAGAAAGGCCAAACGATAATGGCTGAGATCAATAAAGGTGACTGGTTTATTGTAAATGGACAAAAAGCTTATATTGCCGACATGAGTAAAGATCGAAACTACGGTTTTGACAATAATGACTATAGACTTCGAGTCATCTTCGATAACAAAACAGAGAGCGATCTATTGCTTCGTTCTATGCAAAAAGCGCTATATGTAGATGATGCGAGTAGACGTATTATGTCGCTTTCTGCGGGGCCACTATTCGACAGCATTGCAGGCGAAGAAGATACCGCCAGCGGAACAATCTATGTTCTTCGAAGTAAATCAGATCATCCAACCATCGCCAATAACCGTAACTTGATTCATAAGATAGGTGTAACGGGCGGTAGCGTAAAAACACGCATCGCCAATGCCAAGCAAGACCCAACTTATTTAATGTCAGACGTGGAGGTTGTTGCAACGTATGAATTGTACAATATCAGCCGAATCAAACTTGAAAACATCTTTCACCGCTTTTTTGACTCCGCAAAACTCGATATTGAAATCATTGACCGATTTGGTAAGCCAGTGATACCTAAAGAATGGTTTTTGGTACCGTTGTTTATCGTTGATGAGGTTGTAGATAAGATTAAAGATGGAAGTATAAGCGAGTACAGATATGACCAAAATGAAGTCAAGCTCATTAAGATCGCCAAAAATTAGGTTCTATTGCAAAGTTTAACCAGTATCTGTCATGATTAGGTTACTAATTGAAGGGGTAAGATTATAGAAGTTTGTGGTTATCGCAGCTACCAGGCACTGCTTGTTGATTTGTATTTAAAAGTGCCCCACTTTAATTGATTATTTGCATTGTTCTATTGCTTAAAAGGGTCAGAATTAAGTTTTTTAGAAGTAATACGCAATGCTTTTTAATGATACAGTGGCGGAAGCGTCGTTTTTTTTAACTTGAATTGCGGTGTTTAAGGAGGAATAAACCTCCTTGATTATTGCAAAATTAAGCCTAATGTTTTTTCAGGCGATAATCACCAAACTGGCTTTGATGGCCATTAACATCGGCAAAAACACGCTTAAAAATTGCTAATCTACTTTCGGCGTCAAGTGTTGTGTTATTTTCGGCCTCAATTTGAGCTACATACATTTTCCAATTTTCGAGGTGAATCTTGTGTTGGTTGTCCCATAACAATCTAGCCAGCTCAATTTCAGCAGTTGAGGCGTTGATTAAATCTGTCCATTTTTTGAAACCGAGAATTTGTGAGATCAGATGCTGAGCTTTCATAAGCGTGAAGTTTTTTTGATGTTCGTTATCTAATTTATAATCAAAAAATATCCTCTCGATATCGAAGTAAACAGGCGAATACATGAAATAAATGGAGCCATCAGGTACGTCTTGGTACCAGCCTTGAGTTTTGTAGTCTTTAAATAGCTTTTGGGCTTGTGATTTTAAATAATCGATGTTTTTTGACATGACAAATTCCTTTGTATTTCCAAGCGTTTTTACTAAGTTTTTGCATCCGTAATCTTGGTCTAGTAAAAAAAACTTGGATCAAGGTTTTAAGTCATAAATGAAGGCTGATGAAATCTTTGCACGGATGAGCACGCCAGCCAAATGACGTTGCAGACATTTTACTCAAATTTCATTTGATGTCAAATCAAGCGTGTAAATTCTGATTAGAAAACACCAGCTGTCGCTCGTGTTTTCTAGGTGACATTTTGCTGCCTCAGTGATCGCTCAACCCATTCGGTTCTTAATCCCCGTCCTTATGACGCGAACTGTGCTGCGCACAGATCGCTTGGCGTTGAGTCGCGCCTAAATTCATTGCACTGAACCAAAATCAAATCACAATTCGTCATTGATTTAAGGGACTGTTGCATAACCTACTGCTAAGGTTCTGACTTAAGAATTGATTTGGTAAAATACAGCTTGTGATGAACAGCGCCTGTCTTGTATATGCCTAGCCAAACAGAAATAGTCAATCTTGAAAGTTTAATCAAAGCCAATCACCCCTATCGCTTATATAAAAATTTGCTGAACCTGAACATTGTTTCAGAGCAACTCTCGGACGTATCGTCCTGGTGTGGCCCCAAAGGGTTTACTGCAGAGCGTTTGTTTTTATGCCTTCTTTTGCAATTTATGGAAGATTTAAGCGACCGAGAAACCGAAAGATTTATTGCGGAGAACTGCGCTGCCAAGTGGTTTTGCGGGTTTGGTTTAACTGAATTGACACCTGATCACAGTGTGTTTTGTAGAGCTCGACAACGAATTGGCACCAAACGTTTGTCTAATTTGTTTGCGTGCATAAGAGATCAACTCAAATCAAAAGGTTACATGAACGAAGTATT
>DIYC01000119.1:0-1358 GCA_002428895.1 Burkholderiales bacterium UBA6064
TCAAAATGTTGTAAAAATAATTCTAGAGTTGAGCGGCCTTGAGCTTTATTGACCACAGTAATCGGCAAATCGGCACCCCCGACTTGTTGCCAATTTGTAATTTTACCCGTGAAAATATCGACCACTTGNTTTTGAGTTAAACCAAGCACTGGGTTGCTTGCATGCACAATCAAGCCAATACCATCGAGCGCAACCGTGTAAGCGATTAAATCTTTTTCGTTACTTTTTAACACTCTGGACACCATGCCAATATCGACAGTGCTTTGACGAATGTCGTTAATGCCACGCGACGAGCCACCCATTTGCACATCGATACGCACTTCAGGGTGAAGCGACTCATAACGTTTGGCAATTTCTGCCATCAAGGGTGCAACGGTGCTTGACCCTGTTAACATGAGGCGCTGTTGGGTTTCATGGCGAGCATCGTTCGCCTGGACTTGAGACATCACCAGTATCATCAATAACCAGATAGAAAATTGTTTAATGCTTACCTTCATTCTCAATTGCCTTCATGATTTGATAAACTTCATCGGTTGTAGAACTTGAATTGAGTTGACTCACCAACGCCTGAACCCTTGAGTGAATCGCCGCAAAGCAACGAGCAAAAGCTTGCCGTTCAATTTCAAGATCGGGCGAAGAACCTGCTGGGTCGGCAAACCCCCAATGCACGCGTTTATAATTCCCTAGAAACACAGGGCACTGTTCGTTCTCTGCATTGCTGCAGACAGTCAGCACCAAGTCGATTGCAGGGGCATTGGGACGGGTGTAATGATGCCAACTTTGACTGCTAAATTGATACTCAGGGGACAAATTCAAGACTTGAACTTGCTCAATCGCCAAAGGATTAACACGCCCAGTGGGTTTACTGCCTGCACTATAGGCTTTAAACCACTGTGCACCCAGCGAGTTAAATAAGGCCTCGGCCATGATTGAGCGCGCCGAATTACCGGTGCACAACACCAAAAGAGTCATTTTAGTTTTGGTGCTAGGCAAATTAGATTCAGAAGTTAAAGCGTTTAACAACATGCACCTACCTGGTTATCTGAACCCGCCACGGATGATGTTAAATCATAGGGCAAAAAAGCACCACAGCCTTCAAAAATGCCATAGTGCATACTAAAATCGCCAATAAACTGAAAGTGCTCGGCAAAACGAGTCCCCTTGAGCATGTGCCAGGTGTTGCCACACACTGGAAACACTTTACCGGTTTGAATGGTATGGTGTTTATCCAGCACAAAAGCGTGCGGGCTGTTGGCCACGGTGCCTTGATAAATGACCGCTTGACCATAATCTTCGCACGCGGTTTCTAATTGGTTTAACTTGAACAAACGATAAGTGGCTGAAAAGAAATTTAAATT
>DIYC01000119.1:1553-3739 GCA_002428895.1 Burkholderiales bacterium UBA6064
GAAAAGAAATTTAAATTACCTGTTTGTGCAGCCAGTTTGGGGTCGGTAATTTCAAGAGGGCGATCTTCGACCAAACGAGGATCAGCAAAACCGGCTTGGTGAGCAAGGCGTTCAAAGTCTTTCCAATACAACGCGCCGCCTAAGCATTCGCCATACAACACAGGGTCTTGGCGCACGGCAGCGGGCACGCGGCGATCACTGTACACGTCTGAAAAATAAAACTCGCCACCGAGTTTTAATAAATTAAACACGCCCTGCAACACGGCTTCTTTGTTGGGCGATAAATTAATGACGCAATTTGAAACGATGACATCGAATGAATTAGGTTGTAAACCCAGTTGATCAAGTTGCTCGATATACCCTTGGATAAACCGCACATTGTTGTAGCCAAATTGTTCGGCATGCCAACCTTGATGAGATTGCGCAACGGCCAATTGCTCAGCAGTCATGTCGATACCCACCACCTCGCCTTCTGGCCCAACCAATTGCGCCAAAGCATACACATCGCGGCCTGAACCACAACCCAGATCGAGTACCCGGCAGCCTTTCAGTTCATCGGGGCATACCAAACCACAACCATAGTAACGCGACAACACGTCTTCATGAACGTTGGCCAGCAACGGTTTAAGCCAAGTGGGCATGGCACTAAAATCGCAACAGGCCGTGGTTTTTAAATCGGCGGAGCTTTGAAGCTGCTTACCATAATACTCTTGAACGATTTCATGCATCGTACACACCCTTTATGTTTCAATAATTACTCTGAACTTTAAAGGAGTATTGGGGGTGTGAAGATAGGTAAATTGAAATTTGGTTATAAAATTTTGGAAATAAAAAGGAATCTTCCGATGAATAAAACAGTGACTACACAATATGACAAAACAATAAGCGGCCCAGAAGGTAAATCGAACCACACGGAAAAAACAAGACCAAGCAACAATGAAACAACGCTGATCACCCAAGCCGTTAATTTTTTCTGTTTAGTTCTAACCCATTCAGACGCCAAAGCAGGAAGAATTAAGCTAGCAAACACGACAAATACCCCTACAAATTGTACTGCGGGCGTTACCGCGAATGAAAAGAAAATGTAAAAACCAACACCTCTTTGCCAGCTTGGCTTCAAGGTCCAAATGAACAACAGGAGCGTATAAAAAACAATCAGACCTAGCGATGATTTCCAATCCACAAATAAAATTTGACCAGATAAGACTGCTTTAATTTCTTCGTCACCATGCGGATGGTTTGCCAATACAAGAATAGACAAACTTGCTGCTAAGACATAAACCACGCCGATAATCGCTTCTTGCCTACTAGGTAGCAGTGTTTCTAACTTGTTAAAAAATAAACCGGCCCCTATAGCACTTGGTAGCACGACCAGCTGTATGGTTGTCGCATGAGTGTTTTCAAAAAAAACAATCGCAACCGCTAACCCCAACCCCACGACCTGAGCAACTGCCAGATCGATAAATACAATTCCTCGTTTTAGTACTTCAAGACCAAGAGGCACGTGCATTAATGCGATAGCGAAGCCAGCCACTAGAGCAGGGCCAACAATATTTAACCAGTCATAATGCGTCATGAGGCAAATTACTTAAAAGTTGTTCAATTGTACGATCAAACAATCCAAATAAATCGGTACTCGCCTCATCACCCCCTACTGTAAAGGGCAACAAGATGGCTGGAACTCCGGTTTTGTTAGACAACCATAAACTTGGCTTAGCTGGATTGTACGGAGCTCTTAAAATTGCTAACGTGTTAGAGGGATTAACCGAATTGGCCAACCGTTGCAAATGTTTTGGGGTGGGCGGGATTCCTGGTACAGACTCTAAAGAAAAATGTTGATTTAAACCAAGCCAATTAGTTAAATAAATAAATGAATTGTGGTGCACAACAACCGATTTATTTTTTAGTGGCTGCGCCTTGTTTTCCCAACGTGCGATGGCATTTAGCCAACGCGCTTCAAACTGTGCGTGTTGTTGATGATACAACGATGTGTTTGCAGGGTTAATGGCCTGCAAGCGATTTTTAATCTCAATCGCAATCCGTAAAATATTGTGCGGGTTTAAGTGCACATGTGGATTGCCTTCGGGATGAACATCACCCATGCTTCGATCTGTCTGTGAAAACGTTTCGAGTAGATCAACGTGCTCTGAGGCCATTAAATGGCCTAATTTTCCAGGTTGAATGTG
>DIYC01000119.1:3929-15774 GCA_002428895.1 Burkholderiales bacterium UBA6064
AATTTTCCAGGTTGAATGTGCGCACTCGATTTTTGCAACAAAATTGGGAGCCAACCCGTTTCTAGGCTTGCGCCGCTGCATATTAGCAAATCGGCTTGCCTGGCTTTAGCAATTAGACTAGGACGAGCACTCACATGATGGGGGTCTTGTTTTGCATGCGTCGTAGAAAAAACGCTGACCTGCTCCCCGCCAATTTCAGTTGCTAAACTTGCCCATTCGGGCTCACATGCAAAAACTTGAATTGTTGCATGCGAAACCGCCGGGAGAAAAAAGAGTAAGCTTATTCCAATAAAACGTAAAAGTATCATCACTTTTTCTCCCAAATGATTAATATTTATGTGCACCGTGAGCGCCTAGGCTCATGATGTACTGTAGGCTGACTTGATTGTCTTTTTGCTGACTGGCCAGTTCTTCTCGGCTATATTGCAAGCGTATGCGACTAAATTCGCTGTTCGTCCAATCGAGCATTAAACTGTATAATTTGGGATTAAAACCTTGAGCATCAAGTGCACTACCCGCTAACCCTGCAGGCTCATCAAAAGCCGATAATTTGCTGTATCTTGCGCCAACACGCCATTGAGGCGCCCATTTATAAGTAGATTGAATGTACCAACCAGAAGAGGATCCATCCACAGCAACTAACCCAGTGGCAGCCGCTGTATCTTCATAGGTACCCGATTCTTCACGAACAATATACTCGCCTTGCACAGTCAATTCTTGTTGACTTGAATTACCAGTTGGTGCCAAAGAATACTTAAAGTCAACTGCAGTTAAATCGGTATCCCCAACAAAATTAACCGTGTCTTCGTTACTAGAGCGCACGCCACCTGCCTTGCCCGATAAGTGTGAAAAGCCAAGACGCCAGGATTGATTCAAATCAATTTCGCCACCAATCCGAACAAATGCTGAAACAGCGCCTAAACCCGAGTCATCACTTTCACCGAAAGGAAAGTCGTCACCTCGGAACGCACCAAGGCCAACTTCTGTATATAAATTGGTCGGCAACACATAAGTGAATTCAGCACCATCATCGTTAAATGCACCCTCTAGAAAAAAACGGTAGGGCAAAGGCCTTTCAACAAAATCATCAGTGTGTTGGTGATGTTCGTTGAGATAACCAAAAGTCCACAATGCACGACCAAATTTAACGCTCATGCCGTCGGGCAAACCCGAGCCGGATAGCGTTTGAATATAAGCCTCTTCAAGCTCAACTTCAGTATCGCCTTCGTGTTCAGCAATTGCAGCGGTTACGCTGGAATAAAATTTATCATCAACATTTGCTGAAAAATTAAGCTCACTGTGATCAATCGCAAAACCCTCTTTTGAGCGCTCACCTTCGTGACCCAATGCAAAACCACGTACTTCAGATGAATCAGAAGAATACCCAGAAAACTGACCATTTAAAACAATACCAATCGAAGGATTAAAGCTATTATTTCGAATGACTCGATTTGCTGAAGTCGCCTTGTTGGTTAATTGACTCGGGCTACTCGGTGTCGCAGCCTGAGCTGGTTCTAATTGCTTAATCTTAGATTCAAGTTCTAAAATTCGACGCTCATAAGTCAGTTTTAAGTCTTTAACCTCTTGCCTCAATACATTCAGTGAACTCTCATCAGATGCATGAGCAGATGCTGCAGAGACTAAAGCAGGCCAAAACATGGCCTTGAATAATTGTGTTTTTTTCAATTTAATTCCCCTTAAATTCTTAATTGATCTGTGTCATAAAAAATTCTGGCGATTAAACACAATCCCCAAGTAATTTTTTAATAAGTTGGCATTTTATACAAAAAATTAGTTTTGTTATGTTGTAACATATCTTTTGTTGTTTTTTTAAAACCAAATCATGCCTACCCATTTACACTCTGAAACACCCAACCCCTTTTTAACGCAACAAGACCCCAACGTGTTGGCCAACATGATGACTTTTGCCAACCCTTCGCGCAACGTGACCAGAACAACAACGGGCGCAGCACAAAGGGCCTGCCAGGACAGTTGTTGCGCACGTGGCCTCAAATTGGTGATGCCTAGGCAAGCCATTCCAAATGTTGCTCCAAGCTTTTTCTGCCAACCGACTAGAGCTGTAGCCACGCAAACCGCAAAGTCAAGCAACGCTGCCAATTCAACCCGCTTGGTGAGCCCGTCAAACCCAGCCTCAAATACTGATTCTGACTCAAATTCCGCTTCAGACTCAGATTCTGTTTCAGCCCGCTCGGTACGCCGTTTTGTCACGCCGGTTGCCCCTGGTGCACACTTTATGTCCAGTGCTTCAAGTGGTTCCAGCACCTCGTCTAACGCGTCGCCCGTGTCATCCAACTCAGACTCGGCAAACATTTCAATTGCATCCTCTATTCAATTCTCACAGCCAAAACGACACAACAGGGCAGCGCGTACACCCCTTCACCTTGCGCTCACACATGCAACCCAAGTGACTCAACAACGGATTGCTGCAATTGATCAAAAATTGCAACAAAGCACGCTAAGTGCCCACAATGAGTTGCGCTTAAACGCACGCAAGGAACGTTTGCAGCTCCGGTTACGTGATTTTCAGGCACTGCCTTCCTATTTAAGACACAACCAACTTGAATTTCAAGGCTTTACCGGCTGGGATTCAAGCAACAAGCAGCCGAGCGAAAGCGGTGCTTCAATGAGTCAATTTGAGTCGGTGTTGGTCAAAAATATTTCCGGTGAACAGTTAGAAATTCCACTTGAAAGTCGAATCAACACATTCAAGGGAAAAGAGGTCGATTTAATCAATCGACCGATTGCACACAACAACCATTTTCATGACCAGTGGCAAAGCGGCAGTTTGATCTCGGCCCTGAATGCCAGTGTAAAGTGGCAAATGGGACAAGACGATGAGGGCTGCCCCTGCTGCATGGCTGGCTTAGATTTTGATGAATTTGCAGCAGCCATGAAAGAGGTTTCTAAACCGAATATGGACAATGCCCAATTGCTAAGCCAGACTGATTTTGGCAATGCTCAACATTGGGGTATTTTTTTAGGAGTAGCTGCACCATTTGGCTTAATCGGACTAGCCGCTGCAATTCGCAACATGAAAGGTGCATACACAACGCAAAAAAACTTAAAACAACTGATTCGCGGCTTAAATGCAGACCTTGTTGCATTAAAACAAGCAGGGTTTGGGCAAGATGTTGCTAAATTGCAAGCCTTTAAACAGTGTTTAAAGTATTCAAAATACGATGCTCAATTTAACTGGGTTGTGCCTGGGATAATCAATGGAGTAGCCTCTTCATTGGTGTTGAGCACAGCCTTTGTGTCACACCCCTTTGCATTAGCGGCGATTGGCTTATACGCCACAGGCCAAATAATCCGTAACGCAGGTGATGCCATAAAAGCCGTCGCTCATCGGCCTGAAACCATTGCCACAGGCGAACCTGTCGCGCTGATTACTGGCAAACGTAAAGTCAATCAAATTCAAACTTCAAAGTTTCGGTTTTATGTCAGCAATACCCTGGGGTTTGTCACCTTCGCTGGGGGTGCCGCCGTCACCTTGTCATCGGTGTTGGGGCTTTCGATATTTGGTTTAGGCGCCCTCACCTTACCAATCGGCTTGGCCTTGCTGGGCACGGGTGCAGGCAGTACTGGTATCATCAACAACATTTGGCCACGAAAGTTTAAACCCAGAAATGGGGAATTGGGTAAGGCACGAGAACAATTTAACGCACCCAATGACGTGCTTAAAGAAATTGCCCACCTACAAATCCAAAAAAAAGCCATTCAAGCCATTAAATCAGTGGTGGTACCGCCGCAACAATTCAAAAAAATGAGGTTAAAACTGTTAACAGCCATGCCCGAGCTGCGTGACTTTTTGCCAAAATCAATCACTAATCGCATCACTCAATTTAACAGTCGATTTTTACCTTTTTTACCCGTTGTGGGCAATCAAGCCACTGAAAAAAAACATCAATTAAATATTCAACTTGCGCAACAAATTCATAAAACACCGAATGAATCGTTCAAAGCCATTCAAACACGATTAAGCATGTTGCAACAATTGCCCGGCAATCAAAACGAATCGATTGACGGTAACAACTTAAAACAACTCACAACCCACACTTGGCGTTTATTGGTGAAGCAACGCCTGCACAGCGCAGTAATTGAAAGTTGGTTTCAAGACGGAGTGCTGCAACAGCCCGTTGATGGGTCTTGCCCTGGTTTAAACGCACAAACCGCAGACTGGATTAAATTTAATTTTGAAGAATTTATTCAAGGCTGCAACCCAGCCCAACTGAAAGAACTAAATGTTGCTATCGATTTTTATTTATACTTTAAATTTGAAAAAACAGCACGATATAAAATCTATGGCCTTAACGACTATTTTTGGGCCTGGAAACACCAACTGGTCAATTTGGCCAGGGCTTAAAGCTGCTGTATTAAATGACTCGCCACGACATTTGATCAAAGGAATTGACCTCATGAAGTCTCGATTACTTGCTGCATACTCAATCGCTATATGCTTACTCACCACTTGGCCTTTGGCATACGCCAAAGACTCGCACAGCCACGCAAAACCACATTTACATGGTTTGGCAGAACTTACTTTAATTGCTCAGGGCAATGCGCTAGAAATTGAATTTTCATCCCCTGCGTACGATTTAATTGGTTTTGAACATCAAGCCCAATCCAAACAGGAAGTTGAAAGCGTTCAGGCGGCAATCAACACCTTAAAAAAATTGGATTCTTTGCTTATTTTCAGTAATAAACCCTGCACGCTGGTCAAGGCATCAGTCAATACCGCAGATCTATTGGCCCAGTCTGGCAAAAAATCGAACGTATCGCACACTCACCCTGACCACGGGCACGACAAAACCCATCAACACGAGGGGCATCGTAATTATCACAACGAGTTCACTGCTTATTATCAACTCAATTGCAGCAAACCTGTGTCGGATTCAACACTCACCGTCAATCTGTTTGATGTGTATCCCAGCATTCAACAAATTAAGGTGCAATGGGTACTCCAAAACCGCCAAGGTGCAAACACTTTAACCCCTCAGCAACGAACGATTAAATTGAAATAAACGCATTTAGCCACTTAAGCGAGTATCCGAACTACTTTTGCTGCTTGTAGTACTTTTTCTGCTTGTGGCATCATCGTCGCTACTGTCGCTACTGTCGCTGCTTTTGCTGCTTGTAGTACTTTTTCTGCTTATGTCATCATCGTCGCTACCGTCTCTGCTTTTGCTGCTTACGCTACTACTGCTGCTTCTAGCAATCGAATCTTCTTCTGGAATTTGAAACAAAGGCTTTCCTAACAAGCTTAGGAATTGAGGATCACTTGCTGCCTGACTTGTCGTGCTTGAATTTTCTTCCTGGATTTGAGAAAAAGGTGCTTCTAACTGATTTCGAGTTAGATTACTCAACTGATTTGTTAAATTAATCACAACGGGAAGAACGGGCTTATCCCTATCATCTGAAATAGAAGAAGAAACAAAAGGATCAGATAATAAGCTGGATGAACCCGATGATTTACATGAATAAAAGGATTGATTAGAATCATCATCTATCTTTTTCAGCTGAAATTGCTCGTACATTTTTTTACAAGCATTCACTATTTCTTCAAGCTGTTTTGCAGAATGAATAAACTGTAAGTTACCAGTTGTTTCTCGAGTGCTCTCTATCCATTTTTCAACTTTTGACTGAATCTCATTTTCAGTTAAACTAGTGTCCAACGTATTCAACAGTTCATCAAACTGACTCATCACCACTAAAGAGGCTGAGCGCCCAATACCCATCGCAGAGGAAAATTGACCTGTTAATGCCGGAAAGTTGGACTGATTGTCTTTATTAAAACCTTTTTCTTGATAAAAATCTTTAGTAATTTCATAACAAGTGGTCAAATTGTATTGATCTAAAGCATTGCCATCGTAATGAGGCGACATTTCTAAAATGTGTAAAGGTTTCTGAGGTTGCCCATCAATTTCTACAAGAACTTCAGCCTCTATGTAAGGCACCACGGCATCATCTATGCTGACGCTCATGGTCACCGGCTTTAACGTCAACGTGACTAACTTTCCGTTTTCATTATTTATTTGAATAACTTTATACTGCTTTCCATCAACAGTTTTAGCCTGACCATGTTGCATGAACAATTGTAAAGCACTAGGCTTTTGTGGTTCACGGTCAGGACGGGCAAAACGATCAGGCTTCGCCAAATGACTGCACATTTTATGGCCCAGTGGAGAATGAAAAGAAATTAAAGGGATATCGTGATCAAGACAATTTTTTAAGTGAGGCCACAGAGTTGACTGCAATTGATTGGGCAAATTTTCGGGTTGGCTGGCGTTATAACGTTGACTATTTCCAATTTGATGCACAAACTGGGTGCCGAGAGTAATTGGAGCAGACACAAGAGCTGTTGCCGAAGCAGCCGTCTGCACTGGCAACGAAATAAAACGATTATAAATTGCTTTTAAAGGATTAACCATTTGACCCTACTCCTGCATAAAGCGACACAACGAATTTGAATTAGCACAACCACAAACCGAAAATGTAACTTAAAACGCTTTGTGGCAGAACAGCGAAGGAAAGTTCCTTGTCCGATCGAAACTTTATCATCAAATCAAAATCTTCAGCGCTGGTTAGCTTGGGTAAGGATAAACTGAGCTACGACTAGCGCTCGGTTAATTGGTTATCGTTTCAGCCTTCAACTGAAATCGGGATAGTTAAACAATGATTGACTAAGTCTTTATAAATACAACTTTTCTTGCTGATTAGATCATTAATCTTAAGTTCAAATTCGAAGCAATCTGATTTATAGGGTAAGTATGTGCTAATTGGTGCACTTAATTCCCCAGTTTTTTCAACCTCTTTTAAAATGGTCATATAACACTTCAGAAAATCTTGAGTTTTTTTAGAAATTCCCTTTTGCATTTCAATAAGAGGCTTTAGGTCAATCATGTTGTATTTTTCATCATTGTTAAAATTGGTTACACTCAAATCAAATAGATTTTGCCCCTTATCAATTGCATTTAAAAAAAAGTCTATACACTCTATTTCCAACATGATGGTTGAAGTGTTTTTAAGAGTTGGCTCTAAAGACAAAAACCGTAAATTTTTTCTAATATTGTCATCTTCTTCGCTTTCGATTAACAATAATTTAAACATATCTTGAATGGTGCACCATTTTTTGGTACATTCGCTAACTTCTATACCCCATATTGAAAGAGTGCTTAACTCAGGCCCAGGCCAAGGCAATTTAAACTTAAATGTATCCGCTTTAAATTGACATACATCGGATAATCTAGATTTAATAGCGGTAAATTGATCAAGCAATTGATGGACATTTGTTTCGCCCTTTTTTGATAAAATAACCGACAATGTACAGACTTGGTGTCTATTTTTGGGCAAAAAACCATACTTGAAAAAAAATCTTTCAGCGTCTATGTCTGTTACATAGGCCCATCGAAGTTCTTCATTTTCTTGAATGTCAGTAAGCGCCACGATTGAATATTGATCTTTTCCAAAATCAACGTAGATATTAGCTTCATAAGCACTACTGGCATTCATTAAGTCAAAAATTGGTACGATCCCTTTCTGCGCAAAATTTCTTGTTGCTACAAAAGCGCACATAGATTCGTAATACTCCATATCAATCCCAAAGTTTTGTAATATCTTTCTTTCAAAGTCCCCATCACTAACAAGGCTTTGCATAAAATCTTCAGGATAGTGACTAAAAATAAGACGTGCCGGATCATGTTGATAGAATGATTTAACATCAAGATCGGAAAAAAATAAATCGTCCACTAAAAAATTCTTATTCAGTAAACTTCGACAATAAAGTCCAAGAGCAAGTAACAGAAGAGGATTCTCCGAGTAAAAAATACTTTTTGATGGCCCCATTTTTTGGATCAAGGGATGAGCATCTTCAACTGCGTCTAAAAAACCATAGGAGCCCCCAATGGCATCTGTTGCATAAATAGTTTCTTTTTGTTTAAAAGATTTAGCAGCAAACAGACCGCGATAACTATTGTTGATGGTAACAATTTTTATTGTTTCTGACTTAAAATGAAAATTTAAATTTGAGCTTTTTTTTCTTTGAAGATAATCTTCAAGGTATTCGAATTGACAGGACATTTCTCACTACTCCTTAAAAGGAAGCACTACACACAGCCATATTTTTTACTCAATAAGGCCAGCTTTAAGACAATGTCACTTGATCCAAACTATCAACAGATGAATATGACTTAAGACGCGCATTAATTTCATTAATCACAAAACCACGCGGCTGAATATTAAGCTGATTGTGAAGAAGCATTTCAAAGAAATGAATTTTAGACAACGGTAGCAAATTTGATAAACTAAGCTGATTTATTTCAAGAGAACGGAAAAATAATGCGACAGCTAGATTAAAACGCGTTTCGCCAATAAAGTCTGAAGAGGATAAAATAGTTTTTGCATCATTCCAGAAACTGATCCAAATAATACCTTTGCTCGTTTCATCTAAGTTTAGTAAACAACAAAACTCTTCAAAATAAGATTTAAAGGTAGGTGGGTTTAATTTCCAATCTAATAACTTTAACAGTTTAAATTCTGCCTCCTCAATTTGATTGACCGTAAATGAATTGCGCATTAATTGTTGGATACAACCAGAACCCATGACTGTATGTTCATTCAATTTACTTGCGATCATTAAAGCAGTAGAAAATAAAAGACGCTGATCAATTCTGATTTTTTTATTTGCCAAAATAACATTAGAGCGATCAATAATAGACAAAGCCACTTCAGCAATAAAAGTCGAATAACCTGCAAAGTCTGACATTTGAACAAGCCAATGAAACAGAGTAGATCGCTGAACTGCCGTAATAGGCGGACTCAAATCGATACTAGCATTGGCTACATAATTATTAGAGACATAAGATCTTTCTCGATCAATTAAACAACGAAGTGCATCAATATGATCGTCTTGATTATGTGTTCCAATAAACTGAGAAACAGTTGACAACGAATGCAAACGATGAGCGGCATTTAGCATTAATAAGACTCCTGAAAAAAAAATTTATTGAATATGAACAATTCATATTAAAATAACACCCTTTAACAGAGAAAGATTTAAAATAGAATTGCCCATTAAGCTTACACTGTTTCTTAATCAAGAAATCTAGTTATTTGATTTAAATAGAAAATTTTATTTATGACGATTGTCACTATTTAATACTAATTCATATTAATATAGCTAATCAGTTAAAATAAAGTCTAAATAATCCTAATAACTCAATATGAATCAGCTTCAGTTATTTTGTTTCAAATCGAGTCACGCCATCCCAGTGTTCACCAGGGGGATTACTTTTAAACACGTTGATTCGTTGCGAATACAACTCGTATAAAACAGGTAATTGGGTTTTCACTCGGGTTTGGTCGAGTAAATGCTGTGCCTGCTCCCAGTTCTGTTCACGAAATTGAATTAAAAACTGCTGCCACGTGCGCAACTCATTTTTGTCATCGTCTGTCAGTTGCTCTTGGGGCTTAATCGGTTGATAAATGGCTACGGGTTCATCTTTACCTTTAACCCGAACACGATCCAGTTCACGATAAGCAAAACTGGGGGCATCTGTTTGGGTTTCCTGCCCAACAATTAAACCCACTCCATAGGTTTTGGTGATGCCTTCAAGACGCGAACCTAAATTAACTGCATCGCCCATCACTGTATACGCTTTACGAATTTTAGACCCCATGTCACCTACCCGCATTTGCCCTGTATTAATTCCAATTCCAATGGCCAATGCAGGCCAACCCCGTTGCACCAAACGTTGATTTAAATGAGGTACTTCTTCGAGCATGGCTAAACCCGCTGTAATTGCATAAGTGGCATGTTGATCATCGGGAATCGGTGCGCCCCAAAACGCCATAATGGCATCACCAATATATTTGTCGAGCGTGCCACGGTTACCACGAATAATTTCAGACATGCAAGTTAGGTATTCATTAATGTATTCTCGCAACTGATTCGGTTCGAGCGATTCAGAAATGGTAGTAAAGCCACGCACATCCGAAAATAGCACTGAAAGAAAACGACTTTCCCCTTCCATCGAATACCCTGTTGGATTGGCTGCCATTTCTGAGACCAATTCAGGTGCCACATATTCACCAAACAAATTAACCATTTGCCTTTTGGTGCGCGACTCAGATAAGTAACCATACGCTACATCGAATACAAAAATAGCAATCGCCATGACAATCACAATCGCTACTGGAAATACTAAGTTTTGCTCATAAAACATATAACTGTTCAAAGCCAATGAGCTTAAAAACACAAATAAAGCCGATACCATTGACCAGGTCGCAGTCAGTAACGGCATAATAATTGCTAAAGGAATACCCACCAATAAGGTAAAAATAAGTACCACACCTTGCGAATATTCGGGAACCATTTTAAATTCGCCATCTAACATAGATGACAGCACATTCGCATGCACTTCGACCCCAGGAAAAGCGGGGTTTACCGGCGTACTTCGTAAATCAAGCAAACCAGGGGCGGTTGTGCCGATTAAAACAATTCGACCTTCAATTTCTTCAGGACGAATCCGATTGTTTAAAATATCAGCAGCAGAGATATAACGATAGCCTCCTGCATTAGGCCCCCCCGAAGCGCGATAATTGACCAACTCAACCAAACCACGTTGTACAGGAATATCCAACTCAATTTCTTGCGAACGCAAAGCCAAATATTCTAAAGCTCCGTAATCGTCGGCCACACCCAGAGGAAACACGGGAATAACCTGCGGATTGCCCAAATAAACACGCAAAGTAGCCAACGCCAAACTTTGATAATAACCACCGTCAAACTGAGCCAATAAGGGAACAGACCGAACAGTACCATCGGGATCTAAAATCGGATTAAAAAAACCACTGTCCGACACACGCTGTAATTCATACAAATTAGCGCCATAGCCTTGCCATTCAGTAGAAATCAGACTGATACCATCTAACTGATCCACCGTAAACAACGGTGGCGGCAATGCCCCCGAAATGGCAGAAGGGTTCTGATTAAAATAATAACCCAACACCACAGGCCTATCTTTTAACACTTGTGCAAATTTTTTATCGTGATCAAATGTTTGTTGAATTAATGGTTTAACCGGATTAAGTGCTTGACTGAGAGGTGGGTTTTGAGCGTCTAATAAATCGATCAATGCAAATGCGTCTGATTTTTCAGGCTCAGCAAACACAACGTCGAAGGTTACTACAGCGGCACCCAATTCATCGGTCAATTTAGTGACTAACTCACTGACTTTTGACCTAGACCAAGGCCAACGCCCTATTTCTTGTAAGCTACGTTCATCTAAGTCAACAATCAGGATGCGATCATCAAGCACGGGTTCAAGTACCTGAGCTTTTAAACGAACGTCATAAATGATGTAATCGATTCGGCGTATCAGGTCGGAGGGAAGAAAACCTAAAACGTGTGCTACAGCAATTGCCGTGATTGCCAAACCGATCGAAATACGGATCGAGGGTTTAAGCACACGCCTCAGGAATTTTTTCATAGTATCATGTTAGCCAGGTGAGCATTGTTGCGCCTCGATAATAAATGCTGGTTGAGAAAGCGTTTTATCGGTTGCCAATACCTTAGGTGGCGCTTGCCAAAGCAAAGGGGCACGGCCAGGCGCAGTGGATACATAACCGCCTTGACCACGAGAAATCGTTAACGGCGCAGCATTTTCGTTTGTTACAACAATTTCACCATCATTTACTGCAAGAAACAAGTCCCCTTCGTCGCTTTTTTGGTCTTCTTTTGATGTCGGAATATTCTCATTGACTGTTAATTCTTCAAACTGAACTTGAATAGTGTCTGGAATTGGCCCCGCATTCGGCAATTGATTGA
>DIYC01000119.1:15974-17073 GCA_002428895.1 Burkholderiales bacterium UBA6064
GGCTTAGAACAGGAGCGGGTGAAGACGCACTGAAAAACCCAGACTGGCCTGCATTCAAAACCACACTACCTTGAGGTGTAGTTAAAATAACCGAACCTACTCGCATATCAACATTCACTTGAACTGAATCGCCCGAGCATGAAATTAAAACAACAGGGCCATCGCCTGCTGGCACACACGCAATGTCACCACTGGTTCCACGAATCCCGATTGTGCCTGCATTGGTAGCAAATTTAACATTATTGGGCTCGGTACGACCAATCATCCCAGTAATAAATCGAACAGCACCTTTTAATAATTTAAATGAAGCGACGGATTTTTCGGGTAAATCGGGAGAAAAACGATAGATTTCTAACGACAACTCGCTACCGCCTGGAATGGTTAAACGCGTTGAATCAGCCATGACCAACACGCCAAATCCCTCTTCGCTAGAAATAATCACATCGCCAGAAAAAACAGGGGAACTTCGAGTTAGGTCGCGCACTCGACCATCAAGCCCTTTGGCTTGTAAAGTACCTGATACTTGAAATACACGACCTGCCACACCAGCAGTAGACGTATTATTCGCTGTAGCCGATTGTCCTTCTGAGGCAACCAATTTGTCGCACTCTTTGGCAAGACATAATCGAGCTGAAAAATCGGTGCCACGAATTCCAATGGTTGCAGTTTTACTTCTTAACGCAAAAGAATCTTGATCACCACGTTTACCAATTAAACCAGTTAATGTTCGAACTCCTCCTTTCAACAACTGGAACTCGGCCCGATCACATATCGGTTCATCTTCTTTGAAGACAAAATATTCAACCGAAAATTGGGTTTCAGGTCTAAGTGCCACTTGAGTTTTATCTACAAATTTAAGCACTGCCGTACTGCCTTTTTGAGTAGTTAGCACGTCACCTACAAACAATTTTGTACCATCAGAAGCAAACTTATTTTGTCCAGAAACCGAAGTTAATGTAACCAAACCCGTCGTGGTTTTAATTGTACCCACAGATTGTTCAGTGGTTGCAGTCGATCCCAACACTTTGTCAAAAGCTTCTGGTACTTGTTCTTGCGCCAACAACGTCGGTGAAATAGACAACGCCACAGAAGCGCTTCG
>DIYC01000119.1:17200-18270 GCA_002428895.1 Burkholderiales bacterium UBA6064
GCCAATATGCACCGCTTAATCAGACTTTGAAACGATAAACTCATGGGGTGCAAACTCCTGCATCACCGGGGCGAATGGGATTAGAACGAAGAGTATTAATTTCCAACAGTGATGTTTTTGCAGAAGGTGTTTTCTCAAACAAGGCATCGCCCGCAATTTTTCTCACTTCTTCTTTTTCTTCAAGAGACAACGCAGACAATGGATCTGGCGACTCAAATTGAACAGGCAAAGCCAACAGATTAAAAGGCTGTTGTAATAACTGAGCCGTTAATTGACTGTTCATCAAATTGGTGGCCAAAAACGCAGACTCAAGTTCTCTTTCACTAGCAGTATTGGTCGCATTTGATAAAGAAAAAGTAACGCCAGGAGGCTGATTAATTTGAGGCACTGCAGGGGGATCATTCACTGGAACTGATAATGCATCGACAAACACACCCACTTGGTTACCTGACACCAGTTGACTTGGGGCTGAGAAAGTAAACAGTGCATCACGAGGTGACAGTTGAAAGCCTGAAAATTGCCCGTTCACCGACTGCGCTTGTAAAAAAGTAAAACGTTGAGGCACAGTTAAACGATCACCATTTGGATTCACTGAAGGATTTCTGCCTTGGGCTGTTAACGAAGAAATATCAAGCACAGATAAGCTACCTGCTAAATTAGCCGTACCACCAACTTGAATAAAATCAAAATCAACACCAGCCGCCTGACCATTACCTTGTATTTCAATCACAGTTTGACTATTGGCATCCAAATTAAGATCACCGGTAATCATAGTTACACCAGGGCTGTTACCTGGTTGAAAAGAAGCTGCGCTTACCCCTAAGTTACCGTTAATTTGACCTAAAATTCTACCAACACCACCTACTAAATTCACATTACCTTGAATTAAAGAACCTGGACGCATCAGCAACATGCCACCCGTTTGCTGAAACACAGCACCATTTGCAAAATTGAGTGAGCCATCTAAACTGACAAAACCCGAATTGCTCAAGGTATTACTTAGAGCATAGTTACCCACAGCAAAGTTAAGGCCCCCTCCTGTTGAATTATTCAAGCTGTTTTGAATAGAT
>DIYC01000119.1:18432-23393 GCA_002428895.1 Burkholderiales bacterium UBA6064
AGAAATACCAGACATAAAAGACAACTGGCCTTGATTGAATAAAGAACCTGCCCCCGATAAACTACCTGGGAAAGTTAAAATTTGCCCAGGTGCTAAATTCAGCGAACCATTATTGGATACACTTCCTTGCAATGCAGTAGGTGCAAGTCCATTAAAGGTTAAGTTACCATTGTTAAACAACTGGCCAGTAGACGCTAAACGAAAACCACTGCCCAAAGTAGCGGTAGCATCAACAATTAATTGACCATTAACAAGAAAGTTGGGTGGTAAATCAGCAAGACCCACATTACTACCAAACCGAATAGTGCCGTCAACAACCACTTCAGAAACACCATTAAATACACCTGGAGTAAAATCAAAATTACCCGCACCGATGGTAATTTTTTCCCCATTAGCACCCATTTCACGACGAAGAATACTCGTATTACCACCCACTTGATCGGCAATTTGAATACCCGAACCCAATAAAGTGTCGTTCCCAAGGGTAGAAACAATTTGCGAGTTAAATGTCACTTGTTGAATAGGATCAACACCAAGACAAAATTGAAGTGAACAATCGAGACTCATAGACTGTATTTCTGCGATGTCTTCAGTAAAAATATACGGTGTGTTATCAGGCAAACTGGACACAATGACTGTGTTGTCTAACTGACGATCGTACTCTACAACAGCCACCGCGTCAGGCGTTAAGGTACCCACGCGAAAGGGCGAACGTTGTGGGATATTGGACTCATAAAATAATTGTAAAGCCCGAATTGAATCTTCAGCCTGCAACTGTCCATCAACTTCAAAGCGTGTTTGCGGCCCTAAAATCAAAGACATAGTACTTGGTACATTTGCGGCATTAGACTGAGTAGACCTAAAACCAGCCAATACCAAATTGCCTTGTGCATTACTTTTAAAGGTAACGGCATCATTCACAACTCGACGACCTTGTGAATCGGTTGCAAACACGACCCCAGCATCACCTGCCATGGAAATGCTTGAACCATTTAACGTACTATTTAAATCGACATACAAATACCCCTGAGGGTTTAAATGAATCGGCAAACTGGCATCCACATCATTGAGTTGCAGTAAGGTATCGGTAGTAACTTCTAGAGTTTCTGTATCCGATTGCAAGCGCCCCCCTTTAATTTCAAGGTCGTTAAACGCAATTAATCCGCCTTGCGACAACACATTGACACCAGCCAACGTATTGTTGTTTAAGATACCGCTTAACAGAATGGGAGAATTAGCACGTATAACCCGAGCGACATCAGCATTATCATACTGCCCCACTAAAGAAAGCTGCGCTGAATTTAAATTGATGCCCACTGCATTCGCTAAATCAATTTGATTGCCAGCCAAAGTAACACGCCCACCATTGACGCGGAGTTGGCCGTTAAATGCCAAATTATTTAAGCCTTGATAATCTCCTCGATTGTTATTGACTGAAGGATTATTGGCTGCAATGTAAAGCGCACCGAGTACATTTGGAGGCAAGTTATCAGGGGTATTCGAATCCACATGAATAATGACTTGGTTACCAATGGTCAACGGTAAATTGTCTGCACTGCCCAAAGAAAAAATTTGAGAATCTTGACCGCTGACGTTAATTGACAGTGCAGTGTTTAAATTTGAATCTAAACCTGTCACATCGAGTAAAGCACCCCTGCCCACAGCGATTGGCTTATCTGACAACCCTAACTCACTAAAATTAAAATTAATACACTCAAAACAAGGTGGGAAAGAGTCTTCAAATGACGACTCACTGGTATTTAAATCCCGAGTAATCACATCTGGATTCAAAATTTGAAGTGAATCACTTGAGACAGAAGCAAATCGATTTGGGAAAAGATCTGAAAAGCTAGAATCAAGAGTGGTAGTGGCTTGACTTGTACCAATTAAATGAATCGTACTGCGTTCAGCAGGATTCATCGGATTCACATTGCCCACCAAAGCACCGCCTGTTGAGGAAGTCGGTAAATCAGAACTAGAGAAGTTATAAAATCCTGAATCAGAAGGAACCCCCAATCGTAATAAGGCACCCGGAAATAAATTAATGACAGCGGTTGAACCCATAGAAACGCGCCGAGCAGAAGCCAAGAAACCCGATAAGCTTTGGCCAGGCATTAAATTCAGCGTGCCACTCATCTCTAAGTCTTCAACTTGAAACTCAGACCCAGAGCCACCTACATTCAAGGTACCATTGTTCAAGACAAAACCAAAATAACCATTCCCGTTGGTCGGAGGTACTCCTGCTGAAACATTACCCAGATTCACTAAACCGCCTGCATCAATTTGAAGATCGGTAGCAGCAAATTCAGAATCTAGGGCGGTAATTAAACCCCCAGTACGCGTGCGTACTTGTTCACCAAATAAAAAAGTGCGGGGCACTAAAAATGAACTGTCGGCTCGCAATACCCCGCCTTCACGAACATCGATGCTGTTCACATAAAAACGCGAGGTATTTAAAACACCGAATGAAGTACCCTCATTGGCCGATTCAAGTTGAAGCCGAACCGGCACAGGTGCAAACTGACGATCAAGACCCAAGGGCGCCTCAAAATTCTCGACCAAACTACCATCGGAGAAACTGGCCAAATTCAATGTTGTGCCTCGAACTACGAGATCTAACCCATCGCTTGCAAAAGGCAATGGCGCATTAAATTCTGAAAAACCACTGGACTCTTGAATTAAATCGATAGTCTGAATTGGACTTACTGAACTAAAACCTGGATTAAACACCAACCCACGATTGGGTAAATTGGTGATTGGAACAAGTGGGCTGTCAAACGGAGATACTCTGAAAAAAGGCGTGACCAAGTTGTTGCCAGTGGTTTGAACGCCTAAATCAATTTGGCTATTCAACTCAACAGCCCGCTTGACATCAACAATTAAATCGAGCCCAAATGCAGCATTTTGAGGCGTAGCACCCAAACCCACTGGCGCATTTAGAAAAATATCACCACGTTGGCTATGGATGCCCAGCACAAACAAATTATCATTTTCAATCAAGTTATTACTGTAGCCAATTTCAGCATTAATAAATACAGAGCCCTGGGCTTCTAGAATTAAACGACTATTTAAAGAATCGCCTTCGAGCCGTCTGTTTGAAATGAGAATTGGGTCAGAAATTGTGATATTTCCAGGCTCATTAGAGCCAGAACCCTCAACTTGACTGAATGCATTTAAACGCACCCTACCATTGCGCTCTAACCCAAAAACAATGTCTTCGGTTGAAATATAGGTGTTTGAGTCATCGCCAACAAAATCAGAAAAAAAATCTCGCTCGCCCATTTGACCCACAGACAATCGATTTAATTTTTCTTGTTTAGGTAATTTTCCCTCTGACACCACCACGATATTGGGCGGGTCGATTAACCACGTTCCGTTGTCGCCATTGGCAGCCGAGGTGTCTGCGGGTGTTGTTTGCAATAGCTTAGTTTTACTCGATGTTTCAACCAAACCACCATTACCTGATAAGGCACCGCCTTTTGCTTCAAGCGTGCTGGCTACACTGGTTAATTGCTCTGACCAAACAACCAGTTGACCGCCATTGCCAGCTTCAATTGCATTGGCTGAGATTTCGACGCCTTGTTGAATCACTGTTTGTTGCGCATTTTGTATAGACTCATTCTTACCCGCAAAACCCCCACCAATTGCAATGCTGCCACCACCTTGCTGACCATCCGCATTCACCTGGCTGCCGGTTTGAAGCATCACTCGATTACCGGTGATCACTACCTCGCCACCTTGACCCGCCAAACCCTGAGCAGACACTAAACCCTGCACCCGTACATCACCTTGAGTTGCTTGCACATGAATTGCACCACCCTGAGCATCATCAGCAACAATTTGAGAGCCATTGGCCAGGTCAATTTGATTGTTTGCACGAAAATGAATCACACCGCCCTCGCCTTCAAAAGCCTGAGTGGCTTTAACCACCCCTGCGTTTTGAATGAGCGCACCAAACACAGAAATATGATTGGCCAACACCTCACCTAAATTCACGGCTTGTTGACCTTCACGGGCAACGACATTTAAACCCAAGGTGGGATGACGCAAATCGACTAAAGTGACTTCATGGCCCGCTGCCAACAAAACTTGACCATCAGCATGAATAATGCCGGAATTTTCGAGCTGAGGAGCAATTAAAACCACCGAGCCGCCCTGACTGGTTTTGATCGAACCTTGATTAACCAAGCCGCCACTGCTTGAATTTAAATTAGTAAATTTCCAGCGACGATTTTCAAGATCGTTCTGTGAAATACTTAAGGTTGAGGCAAAAAACCCCGCCGTATTAATTTGCGCATGTTGCCCAAATACAATACCCGCCGGATTAATTAAAAACACCTGGCCATTACTTTCTAGACGACCTAAAATTTCACTGGCATGCCCGCCTAACACGCGATTCACTACATGGCTAGAGGCACTTTCTTGAATAAAGCGTGTAGTGTCTTGCGCACCAATATTAAATTGCTGCCAATTTAAAATCGCACCCGGTGAATTGGTAATTTCCAACAAATTCTGTGCCTGCTGAACGCTCACTTGACCAGATTCAATCGACAAACCCAGTGGATTCGCCAAAGCATGGCTGGACAATAAAAAACAAACCGCAGTAAAAATGGCTGTTTGTTTAAAATGATTGGCAGTAAAAGGATTTTGAGTATGGTTCATGGTGCATCTCCTCACTAAAGTGCAACCGTGTAAGAAAAATGGAACATCCAATCCCCATGAGGTTGCTCATCAACCCCAGAGATAACTTTTGCAAAATCAGCTCGGATTTGCTGCAACGGACTTAAATTGAATCGTAAACCCGTGCCATAAGAAGCAATATAAGGTTCGGAGGTGTCGCCTTGCGGTGCATCCGTCACACGAAAAGCTGCCCCTTCGACAAAAACAACTGAATTGATTGCATTGAAACAACCGATCGGCTTTGAAATTAAATTCGGTGATTGCATTTCAACCGACAAAAC
>DIYC01000119.1:23570-26160 GCA_002428895.1 Burkholderiales bacterium UBA6064
GCATTTCAACCGACAAACGATACCCGCTATCTGCTGAAACGGCACGTTCGTCAAAACCGCGCACAGAATAAAGCCCACCGGCACCAAATTGTTCACCTGAAATTAAACTGTCATTGGTGAATTGAAAACCAACTGCAGTCGTATAGCGCCATTGCGAATCAATTGGGCCAGATAAACTGGCATTGCCTTTTACTAAACCAAAATCTACATTTGCACCAGGTTTAATGGCTGAATAAGCCGCTTGTGAATTATTGCCACCAGTTGCAATATTTTGGTGATAATTCACCAAAAAATCGAATTGATGTGAGTAAGTTAGCGATTTGAGAGCAAAGCCCAGACCAATCGGACGAGACTCAATATCGGGCACTAAACTGTTGGTATTACCTTCTAAAACCACTCGGCTGTTAAATCGCTTTAACTCATAAGAAAGTAATAACCGAGTATCAAACCCTTCGATCTGATTCAGTAGATAAGTATTTTTAAAAGCCAATTGGCTACCAGAGCCTTGAATACTGAGTGAACTATTACCCAGTGATAAAGACCCCGCATTGACTGATGAGTCGATATAAGATACCTCGAGAATACGATGCTTAGAAACCTGAGGTACTTTGTAGTTCAAACTGTAAATTTTAACGTCTGGCCAATGACCTGGTGAAGTGACCACCTGACCAATCAGTTGATGACCTTGATCAAATATATTGTTATTTAAATAAATTAAGCCTGAACGAAAATCCCCTGTGCTGTTAGAACCGGTGTTATCGAGCGTAAAAAACAACGAACTAGGATCAATATCTTGAATTTGAACCACTGCATCAACTTGACGTGGCTCGGAACTTGGCTCAAGAGTTACTTTAGCTTGCACAGAAGGGTTCACACTTAAAAAACGAACCTCTCGATCCATTTCTTGGGTATTAATCGGTTGATTAGGCTTTAAACTAGGTAATTGTTGTGCAATCCAAGATTCATCAAAAAATTTAGCCCCATTTATCGAGATGGAATTTAACGTGGCATCAACTATTTGCAGCGTTAAACCTGCTTCAGGCGTAAAATCTTGCTCTGGAATAAGGACTTGTACCACCTCAAAACCAGCAATTGCGTGCGCTTTTTCAAGCGCAAGTGTGGCCAACCGTAAATCGGCGAAGGTAATTGGCCGATTGGCAAATTGATTCAGCAAACTAAACAAATTTTGCCGAGGCAGCAATTCAGGCCCCACCAGATTAAACTTGGAAACAACAAATGTAAGCTCACCCTCGCTGGAAACGGGTAATGAACGGCTTTTTTGGGCAGACTCGATTGGACTAGATAATTGACTGCTGGGCACTGGTGTTTCTTGTGCGCCAACTAAAGCATGGACAAAAGGCAAAGGGCCAACCAGTAGCCCCACTGAAAACCACTTTGAACGCCAACTTTTACACATTTACTAAAACCCAAAGGTAAGCTCAAATATGAAAGACTTGACCTGCGCTCAAAATTCCAAGTTGATGCGTGGCGTTAGGGCCTTTCAATTCTGAAGCAATTAATTCATACTCACGAGGCTTCAAATGAGACACCCACACCTGGCAAGGATGCTGTAACTTGTTTAATTCCTCGAATAGCAATTGGGGACACAAATGTTTTGCTAAGTCAGCAAGCCATTTTTCTTTGTCGGGAAAAGCAGATTCGATAAAAAAATAATCAAGCTTAGCCAATTGATTCACATGATGATAAAAATTGACCGTTTGATGTGTATCACCAGAGAACGCCCATGTTCCGGTTGGGGTGGTGAGCAATACACCCAGCGCAGGCACCGTGTGCGTAACCTCCACAAACTGCAAACGCCGTTTTCCCAAGTCGCATATTGTACCTGATTTAATCACTTGATATTCAAGAACAGGCGTTTTTTCGTTAGGAATTTTGGTAAAATCAGGCCAAATACAATTATTGAAAATGTGGCTTTTTAAGGCGTTAATGGTATGTTCAAGACCGTATACTTTCAGCGCAGAAGCTCGACTAACTCCAACGGTATCAACCAGTAAAGGTAAAGAGCAAATATGATCAAGGTGTGAATGGGTTAAAAACACATGCTCAATGGCTTCAAGCCTTTCAAAAGGTAAAGCACAAACACCCGTACCCGCATCGATCAGTATATCTTGATCTAATAAAAAACTGGTTGTACCTTGCCCAGGAATACCAATACTTCCACTACACCCCAAAACCTCCACGGTTGAGTGTTTCTGCATTTAGGCCTCAAGTCAAGAAAATAGATGAGAAATGGTATCACCAAATAAAACCAACAAGGGTTTGAAGCTTTCAAATCATTTGGGTAGGTTCGTTCATACAAAACTCGCAACAATTAAATAACGCAATCCTTTGCCAAACGCAGTTAAAACCACAAACCAAACAAACTGAACACGCATGATCCCAGCAATCAAAGTCAGCGCATCACCCACCAAAGGCATCCAGGCAAATACCAAACACCATTTACCAAAACGGTCAAACCAACGTTGCGCCCTAGCCAATTGATTTTGTTTAAACGGAAACCATTGTCTGTGTTGAAATTTAAGAACATAGTGCCCTAAAAACCAATTGACTACTGAACCCAATGTATTTC
>DIYC01000119.1:26358-30605 GCA_002428895.1 Burkholderiales bacterium UBA6064
TGAACCCAATGTATTTCCGAAGGTAGCCGTAGCCACCACAGACAACAGGGGTTCACCTGCAATCAGCAAAGCCACCAGCGCCAACTCAGAATAAAAAGGCAACACCGTAGCTGCCAAAAAAGCGCTGGCAAATAAAGCGAAATACTCGTAGCCAATCACAATTAGAACTTAATTAAAATCATTGGTTAACGGCCTAAGAAATTCGACAACCCGTCTTTTAACTTATTCTCTGCTTCCGCTTTGAACACTTCTTTTTTTTCATTGAATTGTGATTTTAATTCTTCCTTTTTAACTTCGACTTTGGCTTTAAGCTCTTCTTTTTTAGCCTTTATTTGCTCATCGGCTTTGGCTTTAATGGCTGCCTTAGCCATGTCTTGCAGTAGCAATTGCCACTGCAAATTAGCAAAATCACCGTACAAACGAACCGGCACAGTTAAGCCTTTTAAACCATCCTCAAAGGTTTTGCCACCTTGTCCTGTTGAGGTGGCAACAATCGCTGCATTGGCGGTGTAATCCAATTGATTGTCGACTAAATGAGCCTGCCCTTGCCCACCAATACGAAACAACGGAGCCATTAATTTTAAATCATCCGAAGTCGCAACGCCTTGACGCAGATTAAAACTCATAGACATCGAACTAAAGTCGGTTTTTTCGGTTGTATCTACCCCAACCGTTTCGGTTTGTGCTTGAGGATTAAACAAATTTTTTGCCTCGCGCAATTTTTTAGCCAAATTAAAACCTTTCACAGCCCCATCATTTAAAGCGACAGAAACACGCCCATTTAAATTCTGCTTCAGTGCATCCGATGTTGTACCTTGGGTTGTTAAATCTAAAAAGAGATCGCCACGACCCAACAACATGTCTTTATTGGTTAAAGCCAGCAAAACCGGTTGAATTTGAACTTTCGAAAAATTTTGAAGCACTTCAAAGGCATTCGTGTTGGCATTTACACGTAATAAACCTGTGGTTTGACCCTCATATAAATTGGCTGCTAAGGGTGACACAGTTAAAAGACCCTTATCCAAAATTGCACTGAGCTTAATGTTTTGAAGCTCAACATTCGACACTTTCAATGAATCCACAGTAGCTGTCATTTGAGCGTTTACTCGTTTTAAAGCAGACAAATCGATAGGCTTCTCAACAGCTTCTGCAGAGTCTTGAGTCGACTCAGTTGCAGCCGAACGACTTGAGGCAGATAACAACTGATCTAAATCAATTGCACCTGCATCAATTTTGGCAATCACCAACGGAGAAGAAAAATTCTTGACTGCAAGATCAAGCGTCAAGGGATTAGACTGTAAAGCCGATCGCAGCAATAATTTTGCTGACTGCGCCAAACCATCCAGTTGAATCGACCCAGCAATCGGCAACGACACAGGTTGTGGTAATTGACCAGCCACCATATTTAAATCGCCTTTAAGTTTAGCCCATTCAAACTGCTGCTCATTTAAATTAAGCACCAATGGCGTTTGCAAAGACAACTCGATGCGATTAACTACTTGCTTCACTTGAGTTGAAACCTGTAAATCGCCTGTGAGTATTTGCTGCAAAGAACCAGACAGCCTATTTAAGGTAAATTCAGTTTGAATGCTTTGCGCACTACTGGGTTCACCTAATTTCATAGCCATGTGTATGGGCCCAGTCGATTGAACAGAACCTTGCTCCAACTTAAATAATGGGATACTTAAATCCAATTGAAGAGGCTGTTGGGTCACGGCACCCACTACATTTAAATTAAAATCGACCAAATGCATCAATAACGATTGCCCTAAAGCAAACTGAATTTGACTGGATAAATC
The DNA here is from genome assembly GCA_002428895.1 of Burkholderiales bacterium UBA6064. GTDB lineage: Bacteria > Pseudomonadota > Gammaproteobacteria > Burkholderiales > Burkholderiaceae_B > Limnobacter. Next base: position 28,158 of record DIYC01000119.1, read on the forward strand.
GAACTTCAGATCCGCTTCAGGCTGATTGGACTGAATTTGACCTGAAACTTGCAATTCAGTTTGAGTATTTTCTGCCAACTTGCCCGTAGTCAGAGTTAAATTTTCAATACGCGCGTTTAAGTCACTGGTTTGATCAATATAATTCACCGTTAAATTAGAAACATCTACCCCCTTGACCGAAAAACTAAATGCGGCACTTGAAGTAGTCTTATCCTGATTGTCAGCAACCTGCGAATCAGAACCAGCAAATACACTGGGCAAGCCTTTAGAAAAATTAAACTGACCCGCTTTGTCTTTGATCACAGTCATCACCAAACCATCGACTGTCACTTCATCAACAACCAACGCAGATGACAACAACGGTAATAAGGCTAGCGACACCTCAAGTTGCTTAGCCTGCAAAAACTCAGCTTGATTTTGATACTCACTCACCACCACATCTGAAAACTGAATTCCAATGGATGGAAACCATTTTAACTGGACATCCCCATTCAACTGAAGATTGCGTCCATACATGGTTTTCACTTGATCACTTAATTGATTCAGCAACATTTTTTGATCAATAGCATGAATAGCAATTGCACCCGCAAGTACAACCAAAACAGGCAATACAAGTAAAACTGCCAAAACCCATAACATGATTTTTTTCATAGAATTTAGCTCATCGCTTGTAGTGATTGGGAAGTAATACGTTGACTCCAAAGCGATTCTAGTTTTGCTTCTTGCTCAAGTTTTTTTAAATAGGCATGATGCAAAGTCAATTCTTCAACTGTGGCCTTCAATTCAATTAAATTGAATGCAGCCAACGAATTGACTGTAGTGTGACACTCCTGTTGCAGAAATGAAGAAGAATACTCCTCTAGACTCAACAATTGCTCTTGACCACGAGTCATGGCCAAGTACACCTCACCTAGAATTTCAGCGTCCAGCAAAGCGCCATGTAAGGTGCGGTGGCTGTTACGAACACCCAAACGATCACACAATGCATCTAAATTATTTCGTTTTCCAGGAAACAAACCCCGAGCCATTACTAATGAATCGATCACCTCTGCCACGTAAGTTTTCACGCTAGGCAAATTCAGCAAGCTCAATTCGTAGTCTAAAAATCCAAGATCGAAAGGTGCATTGTGAATAATTAAGACAGCACCTTCGATAAACTTTAAAAACGCAGATACAACTTCTTTAAAAACGGGTTTATCGGCCAACATATCATTGGAAATGCCGTGTACCTCAAACGCTCCAGCATCCACCTCACGTTGAGGATTGATATATTGATGAAAGTGGTTTGAGGTCACTTGGCGATTTAGCAATTCAACACACCCAATTTCAATAATTCGATGTCCTTCTCGCCACTCCAAACCTGTTGTTTCTGTATCTAACACCACGTATCGCATTACTTTACCTTCATTTGATTTAAAACTTGTTCTACGCCCAAGTTGGCCAACTGATCGGCTTTTTCATTGCCCTCATCACCCGAATGCCCTTTGACCCAAAACCAGTCGATGTCATGATTTAAGCAAGCGCGATCAAGTTGCTGCCACAAATCAATATTTTTAACCGGCTTTTTATTGGCGGTTCGCCAACCGTTGCATTTCCAATTAGACATCCACTCAAGTACGCCATTTTTAACATACTGAGAATCTACATAACATTTAACGTGACATCTCTTTTTTAAGGAATTTAAGCCTTCGATCACTGCCCGTAATTCCATTCGATTATTTGTTGTGTTAAGTTCACCCCCATATAAGTTTTTTTGATGTCCTCCCGCTTGTAACCATACCCCCCAACCCCCTGGCCCTGGATTACCCTTACAGGCGCCATCGGCATAAAGAATTACTTCAGACAAGAGTGATGATTCTAATTGTTGAGCCACTGTCATTCCTTGTTGTTATTCACGATAAATTGATTTTTGTGTTGCTGGTTTAAGTTGTTTAATCTCTTGACATTTATCTTTAAACGCTGGCCCTATCAGTCGCATACCGTGAATCCGTTTGACGGCAGTAAGATAATAGGCGCCCCCACACACAGGCCACCATCGATCGCCGGCCTTTTCCATAAACTCAAAACGTTGCAACATGGTTTCACGGTTAGAAGGTAAGCGATATGCGCTAAAGCGACCACTTTCAAGTTCAAGCGACAACAGCTTAAACCAATCTTTTAGGCGTGTGATGTGAATCGGCTGACACCCAGTAGGCCAAACAGGCCACCAACGTTTGATTAAGCCATGTTTAGCACCCCACAACGAAATGGGATTAAAGCCTGTAATAATAACCCGCCCTTCGGGCAATAAAACACGTTCTACCTCACGTAAAAGCTGATGTGGCTCTGGGCAAAACTCAAGCACATGCGGCATCACGATTAAATCGAGCGATTGCGTTTCAAAGGGTAAATCTTCAAGTTGAAGATATAAATCGACTGCAACATGATTTGTTGGATTCACGCGAGCTA
>DIYC01000119.1:30789-34403 GCA_002428895.1 Burkholderiales bacterium UBA6064
ATTCCCGCGAGCTAAGCCTTCGCAAGCCTCAACAGGATAGGCGTAAGCCATATGCGGAATTCGAGATTCTTTAAGGCCATCAATTTGCCGAGTGCCCAGTTGCACTGCAGTAAAACCAAAAATATCGGGCACTTGATGATCAAACCACTGCTGCTCCAGTTGAACAAAATAGCGCCCCGCTGGGGTAGACAACCACTGTTCAAGTGCTAACATGGAGCGGTCAAAATTGTAAACTTTTTGTTGAGTTTTAGATGAATTCATTTTGCGCCGCAAAGTATCTTAATTGGTCAGTGTACGGTGTACCCGCTTTTGAAACAAATTACATTTGGTTCATTGTTAATTCAGCAACTCAAAGAACTATTGTAGTAGACCCAGGTTGCTTTAAAACAGTTCAACGGTTTGTTCAAGCAGAAAAACTGTTGATTACCGATGTCCTGATCACGCATCACCATCAAGACCACATCGGTGGTCTTCAACAATTGCTGCAAGATAAAACTGTTTCAAGCCCACATCTGCAAATTATCGGCACAACCAGCGGTCGAATAGAACACATCACAACCCCAGTTCAACATCAACAAACTGTTGTGTTGAATGAATTATCAATTGTGGTGTACGAGGTGCCAGGTCACACCCTAGACCATCTTGCTTTTTACATCCCAATAGCCAATCAACCAAATTGGTTATTTTGTGGTGATACACTATTTTCAGCTGGGTGCGGTCGGATTTTTGAAAGCACGCATGAACAAATGTTTAATAGTCTCAAAATGTTATCTCACTTACCTGACAACACATTCGTTTTTTGTGCGCACGAATATACAGTGTCAAACCTAGAATTTTTAGCACACTATGAACCCACTAACTTAGAGGTAATTAATCAGCTTAGCCTCGCAAAACAACTACGAGACAATCAGCAAAGCACCATTCCTAGTTTAATTGTCGATGAAAAACGCTTTAACTTATTTTTCAGAGCGGAATCAGTAGAAACCTTTACAAAACTACGAAAAAGTAAAGATATCTATTGAAAAATCAATAAGTTCTAAAAAAAATTAAAATTCAATCTACCCCGAAAGTGGTAAATTTACCTCAGAATCGATTGACCAAACTGAGACTTCCCTCTAGGATAAGTAAAACAAATTAAACCGAGGCTTTATGTCGGTGAGGTGATTCTAATTTGCAAGTCAGTTGTAGTCCTGTTTCTAAACAGGTTGTCACGCAAGTAAAAACTTCTCAGTTAGCCCTTTCTGTTGCGCTACTGATATTTTTTTCTGAATGGGTTCATGCAAGCTCTTTTGAAGTTCAAAAAGTCAATTTTGAACCATCAACCGATGTTGAACAACCAACAAGTACTTTATTTCAGTTGAACGGCTGGGGTACTCCTATTGAAGTTGATTTAACTGAAAATTCTGGCAGCATTTGGAAAAGCATCGAGCGGGGTTTTAGCATCCCAGAAATTAATAATGCCTCGGTTCAAGCGCGTGAGCGTCTTTTTTTACAAAATCACAAAGCATTAGTCAACATTTTTGAATCTGCTCGTCCATTTTTACACTACATTACCCAAGAATGCATACGACGTGGTCTGCCAACTGAGTTGGCTTTGTTGCCTTTTATTGAAAGTCAATACAATCCCCATGCAATTTCTAATTCAGATGCAGTTGGCTTATGGCAATTTATGCCCAGTACAGGTGCACACTATCAACTAAAACAAAACAAATGGATTGACGAACGTAAGGATTTAATTCAATCCACCGAAGCAGCGCTCGACTATCTCACTTACCTCTACGACGAGCATGGCACTTGGCATTTAGCATTAATTGCCTACAACTGGGGTCCAGGCGCAATTGCCAAAACAGTTAAAGAAGCCCAAGCAGCAGGAAAGGAACTCATTTTAGACAATTTAAGCCTGCCTGTTGAAACACAAGACTATGTACCTAAACTACAGGCCATTAAAAATATTATTTCGCATCCTGAACAATTTAACTTTAAATTACCAGAAATTAGCGATACCCCATACTTTGCTAAAGTGCATTATAAAAAAGACCTCGATTTTCGAGAACTTTCACGATTGTCGAATGTTGAATTAAGCGAAATTAAAAAAATGAATCCTGGCTTAAAACAACCTATTTTATACGCTGCACAAACAGACTATTTTTTAATTCCAATTCAATACGAACAAACGATTCATCAAGCCCTTAAACTGTATAAAGGCCTTTCTAAATCGTCTAAGCCATTTAAAGTTTACAAAGTTAAAAATGGCGACACGCTCGACTATATTGCCTCTGAGTTTAAAGTGAGTATAGGAGACATACAGCGCATCAACAGCTTAGAGAAAAACTTCAGACTTAAGCCTGGTATGTCAATCAAGCTACCGGTTAACAACCCCATCATGAACCAGCCTACTTAAAAACGCTGCAAGAATTACCTCGGTCAACGCTGTTGGATAATCGGTATGGCTTTTTTTAAATAGTACAGCATGGACAGCACAGTCAGTAAAGCTGCAACAATTAAGAGAATATAGCCCACTATAGGTTGGTTCACACCCAACCAAGTTTCATAAAACAACAACATCGGAATGGCCACCATTTGCGCACCCGTTTTGAGCTTACCTAAAGAATTAACCGCAATGCTGCTTTGAGCGCCAATTTGCGCCATCCATTCGCGCAACGCCGAAATGGTAATTTCTCGACCGATAATAATCAATGCAAGCACCGGCCCAATACGATCTAAATACACCAACATAATCAGCGCAGCACCAACCATCAACTTATCTGCCACTGGGTCTAGAAACGCACCAAAGCTTGAAGTTTGATTTAACCGTCGCGCCAAATACCCGTCTAAAGCATCAGTGAGCGCTGCTAAAATAAAAAAAACACCTGCAAAATAATTTTTATGCGGCAAACTTAGCATTGTGTCAGGAATAAAGTAAACGCCCACCACAAAAGGAATCATTAAGATTCGAATCCAGGTCAGCAGCATGGGTATATTGGAGATCATTGTGTTAAAACGTATTGGTCAGTCAATTGAGTTAGTTTAAAATTATGTCGATTTTTAAGACGAAGAACACTACACAAATTCTGTTTAATGAAAGTTTCGATAAATTTGTTCCGCCAAAGCTTTTGAAATTCCTTCAACGCTACACAATTCCTCAATACTGGCTGACTGCACCCCTTTAACTCCACCAAATCGTGTCAATAATCGTTGTTTTCTTTTTGCGCCAATTCCTTCGATCTCATCTAACACACTTACCTTTCTTGCTTTTGCGCGTTTAGCTCGCATGCCTGTTATTGCAAAACGATGCGCTTCATCTCGAATTTGTGCAATTAACATCAAGGCAGGATGAGTGGACTCTAGCTGTAAATCGGGACGACCATCACAAAATACCAAAGTTTCTAACCCAACTTTTCGATGCTCACCTTTTTTAACACCCACCAACACCTGTAAAGGCAATTGCAATGCATTAAAAACATCTTTTGCAATTGAAATTTGACCTTTACCTCCATCGATCAGCACCAAATGGGGCCAATTAGAAGCAGTCACTTGCTGAGTTTTAAAACGTCGCTCGAGTACCTGACGCATGGCTGCATAATCATCACCCGGCGTAATGTCATCAATGTTGT
>DIYC01000018.1:0-667 GCA_002428895.1 Burkholderiales bacterium UBA6064
TAGTCGGATTCAGCAAGTTATAACGATCTATATCAAGCCCTTCACGACGTAATTCGGTGAAGCTAGTGACTGACCAAACGTCTGCACTCACATTCCAATCACTTTCAAGCAACTCGGCTGCTGCCAGTACTTCGCGCAGTATGGTACCCGACCCGAGCAACTGTACTCGATGTTGATGCTTCTGGGGGCTTGGGCGACACTGATACATACCTTTAATAATACCGGCTTCAGTACCTGGCTTTAAACCAGGTTGTGAATAGTTTTCATTCATCACCGTCAGATAGTAGAAAACATTTTCTTGGTCTTCTACCATCCGTGTCAGACCATTTTGAATAATCACCGCCAATTCATGGGCAAATGTTGGATCGTAACTGACACAATTTGGAATGGTGGAAGCAAGAATATGACTGTGACCATCTTCATGTTGTAAACCTTCGCCGTTCAACGTGGTACGGCCAGCGGTGCCGCCTAATAAAAAACCACGTGCTTGCATGTCGCCTGCAGCCCAAGCCAAATCACCAACACGCTGAAAACCAAACATTGAATAATAAATGTAAAAAGGAATCATGACACGATTGTTGGTCGAGTATGAAGTTGCGGCAGCAATCCAAGAGCTAAACGCACCTGCCTCATTAATACCTTCTTCGAGAATTTGACCCGCCTTGTC
>DIYC01000018.1:834-5285 GCA_002428895.1 Burkholderiales bacterium UBA6064
CCTGCCTCATTAATACCTTCTCCGAGAATTTGACCCGCCTTGTCTTCGCGGTAGTACATTACTTGGTCTTTATCAACCGGTTCGTACAATTGCCCTGCTGGGGAGTAAATACCGAGTTGACGGAACATACCTTCCATTCCGAATGTTCGCGCCTCATCGGGCACAATGGGAACCACACGAGGACCTAACATTTGATCCCGGGTTAATGCGGTTAAAATGCGCACAAATGCTTGTGTGGTTGAGATTTCTCGACCTTCCTTGGTGGGTTCAAGTACCGCTTTAAATGCATCTAAGCTGGGTGCTTTCAATTTTTCATCCGCTTCACGACGACGTTTAGGTAAATAGCCACCTAAAGCTTGTCTTCTTTCATGTAGATACTTAATTTCTGGACTGTCGTCTGAAGGTTTGTAAAATGGAATTTCTTCGAGTTTGTCATCAGGAATAGGAATATTGAAGCGATCACGAAATTGACGTACGCTGTCTAAATCAAGTTTCTTGGTTTGATGAGTTGTGTTTTTACCCTCACCCACTTTACCCATGCCAAAACCTTTGACCGTTTTCATTAAAATGACCGTGGGTTGGCCTTTGTGTTGCACTGCTGCTGAATAGGCTGCATAGACTTTGTGAGGATCATGACCACCACGATTTAGACGCCAAATATCTTCGTCTGTCATTCTTGAAACCAATTCTAAGAGCTTAGGATGTTTACCAAAAAAATGATCGCGCACAAATTTACCATCTTGGGCTTTATAGTTTTGATACTCGCCATCAACAGTCTCTTCCATCACACGTAATAAAATTTCCTCTTTATCACGAGCAAATAAAGGATCCCAATAACCACCCCAAATATTTTTAATCACATTCCAGCCGGCACCACGAAACTCACCTTCCAGCTCTTGAATAATTTTGCTGTTACCCCTGACAGGCCCATCTAAGCGTTGCAAATTACAGTTAATCACAAAAATCAAGTTATCTAAGTTTTCACGGGCTGCGATCCCGATACAGCCTAAACTCTCAACCTCATCCATTTCGCCGTCGCCACAAAATACCCAAACTTTACGATTGGAGGTATCGGCAATTCCACGTGCATGCAAATATTTTAAAAAGCGTGCTTGATAGACGCCCATAATTGGGCCTAGTCCCATTGAAACCGTAGGAAATTGCCAAAAATCAGGCATTAATTTTGGATGCGGATACGAACTTAAACCCTTCCCATCGACTTCTTGCCGAAAATGGTCGAGTTGATCTTCAGAAAGTCGACCCTCCATAAAAGCCCTAGCGTAAACACCTGGAGAAACATGACCTTGAATGTACAACAAGTCGCCACCATGATTTTCAGATTCTGCGTGCCAAAAATGGTTAAAACCTACGCCAAGCATTGTAGCTAAAGAACCAAACGAGGCAATGTGCCCGCCCAAATCACCATCATCAGCAGGAGTTTTTTTGTTGGCACGTACCACCATAGCCATTGCATTCCACCGCATCCATGATCGCAAACGCTCTTCAAACTGAATATTCCCAGGACAACGCTCTTCAAGGTGAACCGGTATCGTATTGCAATACGCAGTATTTGCAGAAAATGGAATAAAGGCACCACTACGACGCGCCCTATCAATCAGCTTTGCGAGTAAGTGATGGGCACGCTCTGGGCCTTCTCGATCAATTACTGCTTCAAGTGCCTCTAACCATTCTTGAGTTTCAAGTACGTCTGGATCTTCCGATGGTGGAATTTGTGGCATAGCCGACATTGATAATCTCCTAAAATATAATTTTTATTTGTCTACTCATATGCAAGACAAGCCGACATACCAGCAGCCATTTAAGTATCGTATCGCATTAAATACGATTTTCCCAAACACAGGGTTAAACTACCGCGACATTATTTAACGCAGATGCGGGTCACCTTGAAGGTGCTTTTTTGTTATTTTTAGGCTTAAGTTAAACTATTTCTCTGTATTAGCCCTTTTCGCATTCTAGAGCAAAAAAACTTTGTAGACTTATACTATACCAACACAGTCGAAATTTACCTCCGTTGAAGTTCTCCAATTTAACAAAAATTAACGTTTTTTTATGGGCAACGCCTTTGATCGGGATTGTTCTTTTCATTGTTGCTATGGGAGCATTTTTTTTAACCCTGTATCAAAAAGAGCAACATCAAACCAACTTAAAAACACTTCAAGACATTGAACTTGCAAGACAAACCATCCGCTCACAATTACTGGGCTACCAAGAACATCTGTATTTATTTTCAAGTAGCTATGAAAGAAAACAATTTAACAAACAACACTTTGACGAGCAAAGTCAAAATATTTTAACTAATTTACCCGCTGTGTATTCATTGGTCATTTTTGACGCCAATCAAAACATTGTAGAGACTATTAAACGCCCAGACAGAACGGTTGAACAACTGCACATCCAAAATGAAAAACTGCCTTACGAAGCAAGTCGAAAGGCATTTTTGGAAGCCAAGCAATACAGCACATCGGTTTTTTCCAAACCTTTTAAAAGCCAAGATAACCTATCTTATTTGGTTTTACACGCACCTATTTTTGACAACAAGCGATTTAAAGGCACGGTAGCGGCCACTATCCCTATTCATACCTTACTTGATCACCCCTTGCAGCAATCATTTTTAAAAGACTACTATGTAAGCATTATCGACCAAGAAGGTAAAGTGTGGTCAAGCAACTCAAACCAAGCAGAAGACCCAGTAAAGCCTTCTAACACAGTTCTACTTGACCCTCCCGGCAAAGGGTTAATGCTGAAAGCAACTTTATATGCCTCTACACCCAATTTATTGTCTAATCTTTTAGCTTGGACTGTCATTGGCTTGTCAATTTTAGTCATTTTTGGGTTTGTTTTATTGTACCGTTACGCACTCATGCGTACCCAAGCCGAAAAAAAACTCTGGGAAGAAACAAAGTTTCGTCGAGCAATGGAAGACTCGATGATCACAGGAATGCGTGCAATTGATAAAACTGGTCGCATTACCTACGTAAACCCAGCCTTTTGCAAAATGACTGGGTTTAGAGAATCTGAATTGGTTGGCATGTCTCCTCCTTTCCCTTACTGGCCACAACAGTCTGCAATCAAGCAGGAACAAGCCATGGATACAATTCTTGCAGGCCAAGCACCGCCTCAAGGGCTTGAAGTACAAATTCGCAGACGCGATGGCCTCATTATAGATGCCCGAATGTATGTATCTCCTTTAATCAACTCCGATGGCAAACAATCCGGCTGGATGACGTCAATCACCGACATCACTGAACCCCGACGAATACGAGAACAACTCGATGCTGCACAACGGCGCTTTTTGCGCATCCTCGAAGAAATTGATGCTGCAGTTTGCGTACACGTGCCAGACAATCCATCGTCAAGCCCCATTTTTACCAATCGACTACATACAGAATGGTTTTGCAATGCAGCACCAGAAACGCATGATGACAATACACTCGAAAAAACTGCTTATGATCCTTTTGAATGGAAACATCCCAACAACGACAAATGGTATGAAGTGCGACGACGTTCTATCTCTTGGGTTGACGGGCAAGTTGTACAGATGCAAATTGCCACCGACATTACATCAAGAAAAATGGCCGAAAAAATTAATCAGCAACAACAAGAACAACTGCAATTTACCTCTCGCCTTATTACCTTAGGTGAATTAGCTTCTTCGTTAGCACATGAATTAAACCAACCTTTAGCAGCTATTTCAAATTATGCCATGGGTTGTGTCACACGAATTCGCAATCAACAGGCACAATTTGAGCAAATTATGCCCATTCTAGAAAAAATCAACCTGCAAGCACAACGTGCTGGGGATGTTATTCGTCGTATTCGAGAGTTTGTTAAGCAGCAAGAACCAAACCGAAAACCCAGCAACTTGCATACCATCGTTGAAGACGCAATTGAATTGTCTCGTTTACAATTTAAAAGCCAGTCTACCCGAATTAAAGTTCAAGGCCTTGATAATTGCCCAATGGTGCTCGCTGATATTATACTGATTGAACAGGTTTTAATAAATTTAATTAAAAATGGCATCGAAGCCATGCACGAAATTGATATTAGTCAACGAATTATTGAAATTTCTGTCTCTCGATCAAAGCAATTTGCATTAATCGAGGTGAAAGACAATGGTTCAGGCGTACCCGAAGAAATTAAAGAAAAGCTATTTGAATCTTTTTTTACAACAAAATCAGAAGGCATGGGTATGGGATTAAATATCTGTCGCACGATTATCGAATACCACCAAGGGCAACTCTGGGTTGAACCTGGGGAGCCACAAGGCAGTATCTTTAAATTTACCTTGCCACTTGCTCATTAAATCCTCCAATTACGGAATTAAGTATGTATTCAAGCTCGAACAAAACCAAACCTCCTGAAGAAAAAGTGTACATTCTAGATGACGATGAAGCGGTGCGAGACTCCTTACAATGGCTGATTGAACCCGA
>DIYC01000117.1 GCA_002428895.1 Burkholderiales bacterium UBA6064
ATGGTCTTGTAGTAAAGTTTTAACCGTGTCGCGTAGTAGGGTTGCGTGGTGGCCTGAAAGTGGAGCAAAGACTAAAACACGGGCCTGAGCGTTGAGAGATGCCGCCCCTTTGGGAATTACTTTTTTAAAGTGTAACAATTTGCAAAAAGGCTTTGATTCAAAAATTTCTTGAGAAACGGTGAGTTCTCGGTCGCCACATTTTACACTGGTAATCCCAAATTCGGGTTTTTCATAGGCTTTGCCTAAGCGATACATGAGCTCAAACCAGGCGGAAATGCGCCGACTAAACGGAGTATGTGCCAGAGGACTAAATGGATTGCTGTATGCCTTTGAACTGATATCGGCAAGGGTTGTGAATGGATTCAAAATGGCTTTTTGAAACTCATGTAATTGGTACAACATAAAACCTCCAACGACTTAATTTTAGGGTCTTGTGCTCATTATGTTGTAAATAATTGTGCGCTGCAATGAATGAGTCATTCGATTAGGTGGTTATTTCACCAGTAATTCTCAACGGCTACCTCTCCGAGGGTCTTCATTCGTGCTGGTTTAAAGTTTAATACTTTTAATTCATCACGAGTGTGTTGCACCATCTCTGGGTTGCCACAAATCATAAAGCGACTGCGTTCTAGGCTAAATGGAATATTGAGTGCTTGTTGAAGTTGACCATTGCGTATTAAGTGGGTGATGCGTTGCTGCAGTGCACCTTGAACTGTGTCGCGAGTGACTACGGGTTGGTAAAAAAAACGTTGATTTAAATTGGGAATGAGTTCGCTTAAAATTGCGTCTTGGCTAAAATTAAGCAGGTGTTGTTGGTAAGCCAGTTCGTTGTGTGTGCGAACGCTGTGTACCAAAATGACTTTTTCAAATTGTTTCCAGGTGTTTAAATCATGCAAAATCGACAAAAAAGGTGCTAGCCCTGTACCCGAAGCGAATAACCATAAGTCGTGGCCGTTTTCAAATCGGGAAATGGTTAAATGACCATAGGCCATTTTATCGATATAGATCGAATCACCTGGTTGGAGTAAGCTGAGGTGGCTAGTGAATGCACCATTAGGAACGACAATCGAGAAAAATTCTAGGTATTCATCGTAAGGGCTAGAAACCATTGAATATGCCCGCCAAATTAGATCACTTTCTTGCGTTAGTGCCAGCGTGTTGGGTACGCCAATTCGAGCAAATTGCCCCGCATTAAAACGAAACCCACTAGGCCGAGAACAAGTCAACGAAAATAACTTACCCGGCACCCAGGGAGTGACAGTGAGCAGAGTTTCTTGTGTGTAGTTGTCGTTGAGGTGTGCTGCCATTCAGTCAGAGGAACTTTATTCTTCAAGGTATTTTAGTTTGTCTTTGACATTTTTCCACTTGTCTGCATCGGGGAGTGAATCTTTCATGCGGGTAATGCTGGGCCATTTGGCACTGAGGTCAAGGTTAATTTTAATGAATTTAACTTGATCTGCAGGTAAATCTTCTTCAGCATAAATGGCGTTGACTGGGCATTCAGGAATACAAACTGCACAATCGATGCATTCATCGGGGTCGATAACTAGGAAGTTGGGGCCTTCACGAAAACAATCAACAGGGCATACATCGACACAGTCGGTGTGTTTACATTGAATGCAAGATTCCGTTACAACGTGGGTCATGGTGAATTAAAGTCCGAACAAAATCATAAACTGCTATTGTATATGATAAATGCCCAGAACTGCAGGGATCCGTTAATCAGCCAGAATCAAAGTATGGGTTGTTAAGGTTTGGTCTTTTCAGGCATCTTTCTGTATTTAATCACCTGTTTTGAAGCAACACGATGGAAAGTGTATGCACTATACTGAATGGGTGTAATTGAACTATTGACCTACAAAGGCGTCTAAGTCATGCCCAATACTGAACAATTAAACCCTTCGATGAATCTGCTAGTAGGTTCGTCGCTTGCTCAGTCAGAGTCTGTGATGATTTGGATCGCTGACACGAGTAAATCGTGTATTTATTTTAATAAAGCTTGGTTAAAGGCACGTGGCCGAAGCTTGGCGCAAGAATTAGAGTTTGGTTGGCTGGGTGGCATTCACCCGCATGATTATCAGCGCTACTTGGACTGCTATCATGCCGCATTTGATCAGCGACTTGCGTTCAAGATGGATTATCGTTTAATGCTTAGCGACAATCGTTATCATTGGGTGACTGAGTTGGGGTCTCCCTATTTTGACTCTGAGGGCTTATTTCAGGGCTATATGGGCATATGTTTTAATGTCTCAGAATCAAAAGCTGTGCAACTGAAGTTGCAAAACGCTGTCAAAGCTCTTGATCATTTAAATCAAGCGAACTCAGTGTTTTTGCACAATTTATGTCAAGAGCTTTCCATGTCGCTGAATACCATCACTTTTTTAACTCAAGCTTCGCTCAAGTTGGACAAAATTGATCCTTTATCTAAAGAGTGTCGTCAACATTTACAAGACATTCAGGCTTCTAGTGTGTATTTGTCAGAGGTGGTTCGTCGTGCTGCCGATGAAAACCAGGCTCAGTTAAAGTCGATAAATTCCAATTTAGATTTGTTTGATCCTTTGCTTGAACAAGAGGAGGTTGGGCAAGCGCAGTTAAATGGGCTAACCGCTCTGATTGCTGAAGACGATAGCATGAGCCGTAGTGTGTTTGCTGCTTTGTTAGGCTCTTCTGGCCTAAATATCGTGTTTGCAACCAATGGTGAAGAGGCTTTGGCGCAAGCCAAGGTGCTGAGTCAGAAAAATACTTTGGATTTTATTTTGCTCGATTTACATATGCCTAAACTTGATGGCTTGACTTTAGCCAAGTCGTTGAGAAAATTTCCTGATTTTAAAACAATCCCGATGATTGCTGTTTCAGCCGATGTCTTTGAAGTGACCAAACACAGTGCTTTTGAGGCCGGCTTTGATGGCTTTATCACCAAACCCGTCGACATGAATGGGTTGTTTCAGTTGTTGCAAAAATTATTTTCTAAACGCGCTCGGTGATGTTAGAAATTGTGATCAGTTACCTCTCCCCCATTTGGTGTTTGATTGAACTTAATAAGCTTACAAGTCACGAAATAACTGTAGCCAACTTGTCTTAAGTTTGATAACGCTGAAGTAACGAGTTTTGACATTAATCATTAATCCGTATGAATTTTAGTTTGATCTGACAGAATCAAAATTAATCAAATTAGCTACAAAAAGAAAAAATATTTTTGGTAGCAAATTGTATAGCGGAATACATTTATGTATGGTCCTGGTTCGAACAGTCAAATTTTAGGCTCTGGCAATACAGAGTTAATTCCTAACACTGGCACACACCAAGCACTAATCAATCAAAGACTTGTAGATTCAATTCTTAGTGATGGCCAACTTAGTGCTGAAGAAATTCATGATTATCCAGAGTTGGCCATCTTTATTACCGAAACATTGGGTTATCCCTCTGTTGAAAGCTTTGTTGGTGTGTATAGTGGTGCCGAACCTGATGATGGCGACACGGGTTTAATTGCCACACTCAACCAAGGTTTAAAAGATGCAATCCGTGCTTCATTGGCGGGCTTTGTAAATCCAGGTTCAACTGTTGTTGTGGAAGCAGACAGTTTTGGTGCGTTCCCAACCGACTTAAATGATGATGAAACGCATGTTGTGCTTCGTCTTGCAGACGGTACTGAATTTACATTTGATGGCCCTAAAGCAGGCAGAATGGCAAATGAATTCGCCGAAATTTATAAGAACAGCTTAACTTTTTATCAGAATATGAATTATTTAGCCGATCAACACGGTGGCAAATATTCATTTCACTCAGCACCATTAAACAATGGTGATGCAGGCTACAACTGGGGAGACTTTGGAAATGACGTAGTCGTTAATAGCAACAATATTGACTACGGCTCTTTTTTCACCTTAATACTCATTCATGAGGTTTCACACGATCTTCATGATGGCACTTTACCTGATGATGCGCCGCAAGAAGTGTGTCGATGTGGAGCTGTTCATTCAAGAGAGCAAACTCTATTTGTATCTAATGTGATTAACGAGCTAGAACATGCAGGGATTGATACAGGGGTGAACACGGACACCGATGATTACAGCAACAACAGCTTGGTGTTTGATAGTTCAATTTCTCAAGAGCAAAGCATAAAATCTATACCTGAATCAGGCCTAACAACCTGTAGCGACATCTATTCGCAAATTAAACAAGCTATCGCTGATGGCGATTTTGCAACTGCGATGTCGCTTTTGTCATCCATTGGTCCCGCTACAATTATGACGGTTATTTATACCAATCCCCAGACTAA
This sequence comes from Burkholderiales bacterium UBA6064, assembly GCA_002428895.1. GTDB lineage: Bacteria > Pseudomonadota > Gammaproteobacteria > Burkholderiales > Burkholderiaceae_B > Limnobacter. Next base: position 4,280 of record DIYC01000117.1, read on the forward strand.
AGTAAAAAGAACCGAAACACTGAATGTATTGGATGTTATGTTGCAAGACTTAATGCTAATCTCCGACAGTGGTGATCGCTTTAACCAAAACACTGACAATCAAACGGATAAAGCCCAACTTTCCCTTTTCTTTATTTCATTAGTAAAAAGTAACCCTGATTTTTCTTCAATCGTTCAAGATGCTGCAGATGAAATTGGCTTTCAATTTAAATTAGATCTTCCAATTTACAGCGCATTTCTTGAATTTCAATCTGCTAGTGCCCCCAATAACAAACTTGAGTTGTATTCTGTAGCTAGATCAATGCTTACAGGAGGTGTTTCTGCTGCCGATGCATTTGTAGCAATGTCTGGCTTAGATACGGTTAATAATATTGCAGCCATGATGGTATTCGCTGGGTATAATCCCAAAGAAGTTATGACACTGACTGGGGCCAGCTATGCTGACATCGCAACAGCATTTGAAATGGCAGGAATTTCTTTATCTGATATTGCCAATACTGGTGCCCGTAGCGCGGATGAAACACTTGCATTGCTGCTGAATTTATCTGATGATGCGCTAGCAATTTTTAATGCTGTGAGTCAATCTTTCTTTACCCAAAGCGAAACGGATCAAGCGGATATTGAGACCATGGTTGCTGTCAAACAGGTATTTGGTTTGAGTGGAGAAGCTGCGGTTGATGCGGTGAGGTCAAATGGTTTAACTGCTATTAACAGTGCTCTGGTGTTATACACTACGCACCCAGAGCTTTCTTTTGAACAAGCAATCGAGGCTGTCTCTCAAACTGATTACTCACCAGAAACCATTGCTGACTTTATGGTGCTTGACTTTACCGCTGAAGAAGCCGTATTGGCACTGAACAATGGTTGGTCTATTGAAGACGTAACCAACCTGGTTAGTGGCAGCGCTGAGGTTGGACTAAGTAAGCAAGAAATCATTAACTTTGTGGCTCAAGTTAAGTATTCAGAAGGTGTTACACCAGAACTGGTTAAGCGTACCTATATGATTTTGGAAATCACCCCTAACTTAACGCTGCAAGAGGCTTTTACTCTAGCTAAACGTGAGCTCCAGGTAATGCCTAATGTCGATATTATTGATGACATTATTAACGACTCAAGCGAATATTAGTAGTACTGTGGAAACTTCTTTTGTAATGGGTCAGTAAAACTGTAAGGGTTTCAAGTCGCTTTATGGGTTAAAGTGATTCAGGTTGGTGATTAAGTTCGATGCACCTTCATAATTCGCTGTTGCTGTCGCTTCCAATCTTGATCTTTAAGCGTTTGTCGTTTGTCGTGCTGTTTTTTGCCACGTGCTAAGGCAATTTCTGCTTTAATGCGACCATTTTTATAATGTAAATCTAACGGTACTAAAGTAAAGCCTTTTTGTTCGACTTTGCCGATTAAACGATTAATGTCTTTGCGTTGCAACATCAGTTTTCGTGTTCGTGTTGCTTCGGGGTGAATGTGGGTGGATGCAGTGGCAAGGGGTGAAATGTGTGCATTCAGTAAAAAAACTTCGCCTTGTTTGATAACAATGTGACTTTCATTAATTTGTGAACGCCCAGCCCGTATGGCTTTAACTTCCCAGCCTTCAAGCACTAAACCGGCTTCATAGGTTTCTTCGATAAAATAATCGAATCGAGCTTTTTTATTTTGAATAATACTCATGGCAATACTTCGTTTCAGACTTGAATGAATTTAGAGTTAAAATATAAGGTTTATTGCTTTAAGAAGCAAATGCTATGGCAAAAGTTGAAAAGTCAGTTTTAGTTCATTTTACTGCAAGCAGCATGTATAACTTAGTGCGTGACGTGCCTAAATACCCCGAGTTTTTGCCTTGGTGTGGGGGTGCTACTTTGCAGCCTTTATCAGCCATTCAAGAAAAAGCGTCTGTCACGATTGCGTTTAAAGGGGTTAAGCAACAGTTTACTACATTAAACCAATTAACTCCGAATCAAGTGATCGCTATGAGCCTTGTTGATGGTCCATTTAAAAAATTACAAGGCCGGTGGGTTTTTCAATCGTTGAATGCGCAGAGTTGTAAAGTATCTTTTGAGCTTGAATATGAGTTTTCAAATTTTATCTTAAGCAAGTTGGTGGGCCCAATTTTTAATACAATTGCTAAAACATTTGTCGATCATTTTATTAAAAGGGCACAAGACCTTCATCAAAAAGGGCTACTGTAATGTGTTCAAATTGTTGTCGTGCCCAGTTGTTGGTTTGCCGCCGAATTTTAAAAAGGCAAGCTTAATGGCACAAACAATGACAGTCAGTTGGATCGTTTTGAATTCAGAAGACGGTGGGGTTCTTCATCGTTTACCTCAATCTCTTGAAGTCAGTGTAACCGCTACGGTGGGTCAAGTTTTGGCTTTATTGCCACTTAAACAATTACCTGCTGAGTTGCTACGTCATCGGCAAGTTGCGATTTTTGGTCAATATGCGGTCAGTGACACGCCTTTAAGTGAGGGCGATCGCATCGAGATTTTAGATGTACTTCGGTTTGAACCCAATGAGAGCCGACTTCGGCGTGCTGCCCGAAAAAACCAAACTCTAACTGTAGGGCAGCGTGCCCAACCCAGGCGCAGTAAACAGCAAACCTCGTAACTGCTCGTTCGGCTTTGGTTTGGCGTGTTCTTCCTGTATAATTCGCTTTTGCGCAAAGGAGAAATTGCATGCGTATCAAGCAAAAAGCACTTACTTTTGATGATGTGCTACTCGTTCCTGCTTATTCTGAAGTTTTACCTAAAGACACCCAGTTAACCACTCAGTTAAGTCGCAATATTAAACTAAATATTCCGCTGGTTTCTGCCGCGATGGATACCGTGACTGAAAGTCGTTTAGCCATAGCGATTGCACAAGAAGGCGGTATTGGTATCGTGCATAAAAACCTGTCTGCGCAGCAACAAGCAGCCGAGGTTGCTAAAGTGAAGCGCCATGAATCGGGTGTGCTTCGTGACCCCATCACCATTGAGCCTGAAATGACCGTAAGGCAAGTGGTGGAATTAACCAAGCAGCACCACATTTCAGGTTTCCCTGTGATTAAACATGGTGCTGTTGTCGGCATTGTCACTAATCGAGATTTGCGGTTTGAATCCAATTTAGATCAGCCGGTCTCTAACATCATGACTCATCGTGACCGTTTGGTGACTGTGTCTGAAAATGATTCGCTCGAAGTCGCTAAAAAACTTATGCACAAGCATCGACTTGAAAGGGTGTTGGTTGTCGGCGAGCAGGATCAATTGCTCGGTTTAATTACAGTTAAAGATATCAATAAAGCCACAGAACACCCGTGTGCCTGTA
>DIYC01000154.1:0-2860 GCA_002428895.1 Burkholderiales bacterium UBA6064
CAATTAACATGCCACGTAACTGACGCTTATTTTTTGTTGTTTTTTTGGTAAGAATGTGACGCTTAAACGCACAACCGCGCTTAATAGAGCCACTTGAGCGGACGATAAACCGCTTGGCGGCACCGCGTTTTGTTTTCATTTTTGGCATTGTATGCTCCAAATTAACCTTGGATGGCGAGCAGACTAACCCGCTACTTAAGAACCAACTCAAGAGAGACGAGTATTATAAAGCAATTCCGTTAAAAAATTTCACCCTAAAATTGATTTTAACGAAATGGCAGTTTATTTTTTCTTGGGCGAAATCATCATCACCATTTGTCGCCCTTCCATTTTGGGCATTTGATCCACACTGCCAAACTCTTCGAGGTCAAGTTGAATACGTTCAAGCAAACGGGCACCAATTTCTTGATGAGCCATTTCACGACCCCGAAAACGCAAAGTGACTTTGCATTTGTCGCCATCTTGCAAAAAGCGGATAAGGCTACGTAATTTGACTTGATAATCCCCTTCATCGGTACCAGGTCTAAATTTAATTTCTTTAAGCACCACTTTAATTTGTTTTGACTTCGCTTCCTGAGCCTTTTTTTGCTCTTGGTAACGAAACTTACCGTAGTCCATGACTTTAACGACTGGGGGCACGGCTTGGGGAGCAATTTCGACCAAATCTACGCCATTTTCTTCTGCCAGATCAAGGGCAGCGGATATTTTCATGACGCCGAGTTGCTCGCCATTTGGGCCAATTACCCGAACTTCGGGAATGCGAATTTCACCGTTTACACGGTGCTTTTTAGTATTTACAGCAGCGATGTTTAACCTCTTTTTTCTAAAACCAAAACAAAACTCTACACTTTTGAAGTTGCATTTGCATGCAGCAAATTGGCAAACGATTCGAGCGTTAGAGTGCCTAAATCTTTATTGCCCCGCTCGCGAACAGAGACCATTTGGCGTTCAACTTCGCTATCACCAATTACGGCAATATAAGGGACTTTTAATAAAGTATGTTCTCGAATTTTACGATTGATTTTTTCATTTCGCAAATCCGTTTCAACCCGATAACCCTGGCTTTTAAGCAATTTAGCAACCTGCTGGGTGTACTCCGATTGTTTTTCTGAAATATTTAATAGAACCACCTGCACCGGCGCAAGCCAAACAGGCATTGAGCCTGCATGGTTTTCAATCAAAATACCAATGAAGCGCTCCAGAGAGCCAAGAATTGCCCGATGCAGCATCACAGGCACTTCTCGAGTGTTGTTTTCAGACACATATTCAGCACCCAACCGACCTGGTAACTGAAAATCGACTTGAATTGTGCCACATTGCCAACTTCGACCAATACTATCGTTTAAATGATATTCAATTTTAGGACCATAAAAAGCCCCTTCTCCGGGTAACTCTTCCCAAGTAACCCCACAGTGTGTAAGCGCCTCACGAAGTGCGTTTTCTGCCCGATCCCAAGTTTCGTCGGAACCCAATCGTGAGCTTGGACGAAGTGCTAGCTTAACAGCCACCTTTTCAAAACCAAAATCTTGGTAAACCCTTAACGCAATTTCGTTAAATCGAACTACTTCTTGGCAAACCTGTGCTTCGGTACAAAAAATATGACCATCATCTTGCGTGAACCCACGAACACGCATTAAACCATGCAAAGCACCACTGGGTTCATTACGATGACAACCACCAAACTCACCGTAACGAACGGGCAATTCACGGTAGGAATGCAGCTTGCTTTTAAATACCTCAACGTGACCAGGACAATTCATCGGCTTAAGGGCATAGTCACGCTTTTCAGACTCAGTGGTAAACATGTTGTCTTTATAGTTTTCCCAATGCCCCGATTTTTCCCACAACTTACGATCTAAAATTTGCGGGCAACGAATTTCTTGATAGTCGCCCTCTTTATAAATTTGGCGCATATACTGCTCGACCTGCTGCCAAATGGCCCAACCTTTGGGGTGCCAAAACGCCAAGCCAGGCGCAGTGTCTTGCATATGAAACAAATCGAGTTGTTTACCCAACTTACGATGGTCACGCTTTTCGGCTTCTTCAAGGCGATGCAGGTAATCTTTTAATTCATCTTTAGTGGCCCAAGCCGTACCATAAACCCGTTGAAGCATTTCATTGTTCGAGTCGCCTCGCCAATACGCGCCTGCGACTTTGGTCAGCTTAAAGAATTTTAATTTACCTGTAGAGGGCACATGCGGGCCCCGACACAGGTCGATAAAATCGCCTTGGCGGTATAACGAAATTTTTTCATTTGAAGGAATGCTCGCAATAATTTGCGCTTTGTACAACTCGCCTTGCGATTTAAAAAACTCAACCGCATGATCACGATCCCATTCTTCACGAGCTACCTGCTCATCTTGATTGGAAAGCTCAAGCATTTTTGCTTCAATGGCGGTTAAGTCGTCTGGAGTGAAGGGCCGCTCGTAAGCAAAATCGTAGTAAAAACCATTGTCGATCACAGGGCCAATCGTGACTTGTGCGGTGGGGTACAATTGTTTGACTGCATGCGCTAACAAGTGTGCCGCTGAGTGACGCAGCAATTCAAGCCCTTCTTGGTCTTTCGCCGTGATGATCGATAAACTCACATCGTTTTGAATAAGGTGTGATAAGTCATACAAACGATCATTAACCCGACCGGCTAAAGCGGCTTTGGCTAAACTCGGGCCAATACTTTGGGCCACTTCTGCAAGGGTCACTGCATTCGCGTATTCTCTTTTCGAGCCATCTGGTAAGCAGACTATTGGCATGAAACACCCCGATTGATAGACAAAAAAAAAGCGCGGCTACAACCGCACTTCTTATTTTAATTGATTATTAAGTGTAAGTGGTAGGCACGATTGGACTCGAACCAACGACC
>DIYC01000154.1:2914-4459 GCA_002428895.1 Burkholderiales bacterium UBA6064
ACCCCCGGCTTAGAAGGCCGGTGCTCTATCCAGCTGAGCTACGGGCAGGTCGAAGGCGTGCTCTGCGCCAAACCCACCCTCAACCATCTCGGGAACGACCAGGCAGTGTCTGGTCGGGGCGATTGGATTCGAACCAACGACCCCCACCATGTCAAGGTGGTGCTCTAACCAACTGAGCTACGCGCCTACTAAGTTCAAGCGCGAAAGTATAACCTAGCCTGATTAAAAGTCAACACTTGGTTTTAAAAAATCAATAATCCATTCGAACTCAAATTTAAAACAAGCAACACAGATCATCATTTTCAGGCAAGTTCACTGCGATGCGCGACTATAATGGTCGCTATTTACAAGACAACAAGGTGTAATTATGGGATTTTTAACCGGAAAAAAAATATTAATTACCGGCATGCTCAGTAACCGTTCAATCGCCTATGGCGTTGCAAAAGCGTGTCACCAACAAGGCGCTGAGCTGGCTTTTACCTATCAAAATGAACGTTTTGAGCAACGTGTTGCCGATATGGCCGATGAATTTAATTCAAAATTAATTTTCCCACTCGATGTTGAAATTGATGCTCAAATTGATACGCTGTTTTCAGAGTTACCCAAGCATTGGGATGGCTTAGATGGTTTGTTACATTCAATCGCTTTTGCGCCCCGCGAGGCAATTGCTGGCGATTTTCTTGAAGGCTTGTCTCGGGATGCATTTAAGATTGCGCATGATATTTCTTCTTACAGCTTTGCGGCTTTAGCCAAAGCAGCGTTTCCGATGATGAACCAAAGGTCTGGCTCTATCCTCACTCTAACGTACTTAGGTGCAGAACGAATGGTACCCAACTACAACACCATGGGGCTTGCCAAAGCATCCTTAGAAGCGGCAATTCGTTACACCGCCGAAAGCCTTGGACCTAAAGGTATTCGCGTCAATGGAATTTCTGCTGGACCAATTAAAACCTTGGCCGCGTCAGGCATCAAAGGATTTGGGCAGTTTCTTGAAGCGGTTGAAAAATCATCGCCTATGCGTCGAAATGTCACCGCTGAAGACGTTGGTAATGTAGCCGCATTTTTATTTTCTGAATTGGCACGCGGGATTACTTCCGAAGTCATTTATGTCGATTCAGGCTATAGGCATGTTGTGGCATAAAAATTTAAAATATTTTTTAGCGTTCTTGCTTTAATTAAAAATTTTTTTAAAGAAAAAGCATATACTAAGCGCTCTTGAAAAATTGATTTCAAGAGACGTGCCTCGGTGGTGAAATCGGTAGACACAGCGGACTTAAAATCCGCCGCTTACCTGAATAAGGGGCGTGCCGGTTCGATTCCGGCCCGAGGCACCAACAAGCTGCTAAACAGCACCTAATAAAAATCAACGCATTCTCTTAAAACCCGAGTTTTATCGGGCTCTTTTTACTTGTGGTACCCAATCATGGGGCTGATGCATAACTTATGCACCTTCATGTTGACTTCAAGCACGAGAAGTTGAAACCTTACGACCCTTTACTGTTTGAGTATCTGGGGCATTACTAACTCTGTCAACAACCACTGGAA
>DIYC01000075.1:0-8629 GCA_002428895.1 Burkholderiales bacterium UBA6064
TAAAATTTTTAACACTATTAAATCTTAATTTTCAACAATCAGGAAAACAATGAGTCCTACGATCTATAGGGAAGAGGGGCATCGCAATGAGTTCATCAGCGAATGGAAAAAACACTTCTCAAGTTGAAGTGACTAATATATCAATGCATGGAATTTGGTTGTTTTCACACGGTAAAGAATATTTTTTGCCCTACGAACATTTTCCTTGGTTTAAAGACCAACCCGTTAGATCAATTGTTAATCTTGAAGAGCAAGCACCTGGTCACTACTATTGGCCAGATATTGATGTTGATCTAACTGATGAGATTATTGCGCATCCAGAAAAATTTCCGTTAATAGCAAAAAACATAACAAGTCGCGCCTGATGTTGGTGAAGCAATTGCTGCGTCGTGGTCGTAGGCCTGAGCCGAAGTGTTAGCCACCAAAAAGAGGGGCGAGATATTTGGGCTTTTTGTGTAACATGGAAGCCGTGCTATCATGCTTAAATGATTGTGACCTTTAAGACCAAAGAAACTGAAGATGTTTTTGATGGAGTTAAATCAAAAACAGCGCGAAAAGTCTGCCCTGTATCACTATGGAAGATTGCAGGTAGAAAGCTCGATCAACTAGATTCAGTCGTTACATTAGATGAATTGAAAGTACCTCCCGGAAATCGCCTAGAGGCTTTGAAGGGGGATCGAGAAGGGCAACATAGCATTAGAATAAATGATCAATATCGAATTTGTTTTATTTGGTCAAATGCGGGCCCGGTTGAAGTAGAAATTGTCGACTATCACAAGGGGTGAAAATGAGAGTTCCGAGTAAAAGAGCGCCTACGCACCCAGGCGAAATGTTGTTGCAAGAGTTCCTTGAACCATTAGGCATTACTCAGCGTGAATTGGCTGATGCGATTCACGTGCCATACCAGCGGGTGAATGAAATTGTTAATCAGCGTAGGGGTGTTACACCTGTAACCGCTTTAAGATTCGCAAAGTATTTTGGTATGTCACCAGACTTTTGGTTGAATTTGCAAATGCGCTGGGATTTATACCATGCTCATGTTTCAGAAAAAGTTGAACTAAGACGCATTGTTGAGTTTCAAGCTTGTCATTCAGCGGCTAACAAGTCGTTTCACCAGACAAGCCGGTGAATGCAGCGTTAGGCTGTTGCCTCTCCACAGAGTAAATTAGGAAACGATATGGAATCTAAAATTGTTGCTGAAGCTGCCCGCGCAACCCTTGATGGAAGCATCCCTTTTCCAGAGGTTGTACGCAGGTTGTTAGCAACAGGTGTTGAGTATTACCACGTCGATTATGTAGCGCTACAAAAGACCTATTACAGTGCTTCCGGCGAGATGATTAAAACCCCAATCAATTATGAGGACTTGCCTTCTGTTGCAAGTCAGTTCAATGCGGAAGCGCTTCGGGCCGCAATTCTCGACAGTCAGCAACATGGTCAGCATTACCGCGACTTCACCAAACGGGCTATGAGTGCAGGCGTTCAGGGTTACATGGCCTTTCTATGTGGCAAGCGTGTCACTTATTGGGGCGGCCTGGTTAAAAGGCCAGTCAGGCCTACATCCAAATTAAAAAGTAGTCCTGCATCATTAAGCAGGGTATATAAACCAACTGGGTGTCAAAGACGGCATAAATTCTCGTGGTCGTCCTTGTGGTTTATAAGTTCAAAATCAAGGGCGTGCATAACTTTGTGCAAAGGTCTTTCACCTCATAAGTTCATGCCCATGCTGGGTGTACACAACAGGTTGCAGCCGACGTTGTTCCGCTGCGCTCCGCAACGCATACAAAATAGAATATTATGAGTCTAACAAGAAGTTTAACAACGTACGTGTCCCGCTCGGTAGCGCTAATTTCGGCGCCACTTGGCTTAGGTGTTCGGTTCGCATCACGAAGAATGCCTATGATTAATTTGAAAATTTAATGTTAAGGGGGAATGTAGTGCCGACTATCTTTTGGATTGGGTCATATCGTTTTTTTTTCTATAGTAATGAAAACGGGGAGCCAGCGCATATCCATATTCAAAGAGAGCGAGCATTAGCGAAGTTTTGGTTGAAGCCTGTCTCACTAGCAAGTTCGACGAGATTTGCACCGAGGGAGATTCGAGATTTGCAAAAGCTCGTTGAAGAAAATAAGCCTAAATTATTGGAGGCATGGAATGAATACTTTAAAGATTGAAATGCACCCAGTCGCTGAGCGTGTGGATTTCACAGATGCTGAACTGGTGGTTTCTTTACTGGATGGAAGAACAATTTCAGTTCCCATCGCCTGGTTTCCCCGCTTGTCTCAAGCTTCTAAAGAACAACTCGAAGATTATCAGCTGCTTGGGGATGGAGAAGGTATTCATTGGCCTCAAATAGACGAAGATTTAAGCATTAAAGGCTTATTGTTGGGATTTCACTAAAAGCCTAACAATACGCCAAACTCGGACAAGTTTAAACGTCGCTGCTTAGAAAAGTGGACAACTTCCTTGACAACTACCGGGGCAAGAGGGTATAGCCCGAGTGTTTTATTGCACACTTGTTGGTAAACGAGTTGTCATGTTGCATGGCTTTGTGAAAAAACACAAAAAACGCCACTTAAGCAATTGAGGTTAGCTACAGACAGAATGCAGGAGGTAAAACTAAAATGAAGCATGCGGAATTAAAAGAAAAGCTTCTTTCAAATAAGAAAACTCGCCAAGCCTATGATGTAATAGTCAAGTAAATCTGCAGGGGTTTCAAGCCATTTTTAGTAATTCCTGTTGTTTACTTTCTTCCTGCCATCAGTTTTTTCTATCCGTATTTGAGTTTATTTAGCTTCATGCAGAGAAGCCCCCGCTGATTGTGGAAACTACTTAGGAACTCCTTGAAAATTTAGACCACTAAGTAGGGCTTGAATAATTCGAAGTCATTAATCGGCACATTATTTACATTTCTGTATGTTGTTTTGCTGAAATATTTTTTAATTTGGGTCTTTATTTTTATACATTCATATTACTATGTCTCCACGAATTGGTGTCAGCCAGACTGTTTGCTCGACTCATGCAGTTAGGAATGAAGAAGTCAATTTTTCTGAAAAATCATCTCATCAAGTCGATGATCAGCGTTCCTTGTTTGCCCACCCCAAGGCTGATGCGCAGGCTCTTCAACGTCAAATTGCTGAAAGGCTGGGCGATTGTTTAACCAACAACAAGCCCATGGTGTCGTTTCATTCGCCAGGGGGGTTTCAAAAGTGTCGAAGTCTGTGTGACCCCAAGATCACTGCCCCCAATAAAGACCCTCAAAGGCCAAGTCTTTTACAATACTGTATCGAAGCACAACACCTTGGCAAGCCAATTCAAATAGAGATTGAAGATCAAGTTTATACGGTTGAAATCGAATTAAACAATGTGAAGTTTAACGAAGGTGGCCCAAACCCTACAGATTGTGTAAAACACATGAAAGGAAAGCTTCTACTTAAGCCCCAAAATTCTTCAGAAAAAACCAAAACCATTCACTTTGTTGAAATGTCGCCTCCTTTTGATGGCTATGCATTGTCAGCCGATGATTTAATTAAATGTGCGGGACAGATGGCATTGATCCGTCAGGAAAATCAGAAATATTCTGGGTTTAAAGGTCAGTTTTCTTCAGCCAACGGTATATGTCGATCTGCCAGTTTGTTGGTGGTCGATCAATTCAGTGAGTTTCTTGCAAAAGAAAATAGCTTAAACCAAGATTTTGATGTGACTAAAAAAGTAAATTCACTCATCAGTCATTTAAGGTCAGGTCGTCAAGATCTTATTCCACATAGCACTCAAGTTGATGCGATACATGCTGCTTGTACGCGCTTGTTTAATCGTAATCAGCAGAATAAAACAAATCAAGAACAAACTGAACCTCTCGAAGAATCGGATGCCCAAAAAGTAAGCGTACCTTTTTCGTCGTCAGCACCAGTTAATGAGGTAAAAAATGCCATTCCGAATTTACAGCCCGTTAGGAGTGACGAAACCTTAGAGGGCGAATCGGGTAACGAAGTAGATACCGAAAACGAAGTGGATGAACGTAAACCAGCAGCAGTTGCTGGTTTTGACGCTTCAACAAACCAAGAAATCACCTTTGATCAAAATTTTTGGGGGTGGGGTTTAATGTCACAAGAAGATTTAGATTTGTTGAAGAACAGGTTTTTCAAAAGTACTCAGCAAGAAAAAGATAAAACGATTGCTGAACTACGAAGTGCGATTGAGTGGCTAACTAAAATTTTTTCGTTTGAAGAAATTCCAGATTGGCTTAATCAAGAGTTAATGAATAGGTTTAATGATTTAATTGTTGCAATTATGAATTCTCATCAATCAGCTAAAAAAATTTATGATGCATTGAATGAAATGCGTCTAAAAGGCCTCACTTTAAGCATTAACTATAGGCACTCATTACACAATTCCAAATCAAGTTAAAACTGTTATAAAATTCAATATTCATTACGCACCTAAAAGTGCGTATAAATATTATTATTAATTTAAAAGCTAATTAACTGTTTTTAAAATTTCTAGGCACATATCAAACAATGCAGAGCTCCGCTCATTAGACAATACATTAATTACAGATGAACTCTCCGCAACATGTTCTACGAACAATGAAGCATAAAAATCATTAAAACTCAATTGACTTGGGTTTTGGCGATACGCATTCAACAGCGACACAGCCGTTTGAGGCTTCTCTTCTGAGTTGGCACGAATAATCGGTACATGGCCTTTTTCTGTGTAGTGTGCCAATTTCAGGCTTGCTGCTTCTAACCGCTTTTTTCGGTCTACTTTGTCAAAGGGGGCATTTGAAGGCCATACGAATTCAATTAATATTAGCTTTTTGTGCTTCCTTTCATTAAACCCTTCACCCAGCAGGCTTACCGGAACTTCTACCTGGTAAACTTTCGCGAAATCATTTTTACTTTTTTTGTCAAGATTTAAAGAAAACTTGACCCCTCTATTTTTTCTATGAATTTCTGAATAAGACGCATGGTTGACCCTCACAAGCTTAATGTCTTCTTCTTTTTTCTTGGACAGCAAAACACTTAAAGCAGGCAAATTTTCGTCTTTCAGTGCTTCGGGTGAAACAAAGTCAAAAATGATTGGTTTCTCTGAAACTTCAAATGCTTTTTTAATCACCGAAAGGGGGTTTTGTCGGTCAGACTCGCGAGTTGCTAACCAGTGCGAATTGTTGCTACCTGGAAATTGAATAGCTTGATAGTCTACAGTCGCATCTTCAGAGTGAGCTGGAGCTTTTGTTTCGATTGGCTTTATCTGAACATCATGCGGCTTATTTTCAAATGTGCCCGCAATCTGAAAGCGTGAAGGCATTTTTTCATCTGTCAAAGCACTTTCAGTGGCATTTGCAAATAAAATTTGATTGGCAAGCGGCGATTGGTTGGGTAGATACACAGTAAAATGCCCATCATTGTATTGGTTAGCCGATAGGTAAATTAATGGTATGTTTGCGAGGGTTAATAATTGTTCTATGGCTTCATTTTCAATGAGGGGTAAACCATTGGCGTCTTTCGGGGCGTTTTGCAACAACTGTTGCAGTGGGTGTTCTTTTGGCCCAGCAAGCCTTAAAGTCATTTGTTGTTGCTGTCGATTGTTTTCAATGATGAGGCAAGGTAAGCCAAGTGCCCTATGAACCGCGATGGGAATATCGCTGGTCGCCATCGAGCCTGGCATTCCATATTTTAGTGATTTTAATTCGCGTACCGTTTCATATACCCCAGCAGCGAGCGCAAAAACCAATCTCTTTAATTCACTTTCTATTTCAGGCGCAGACAATTCTGGGTTTTTTGAAAACAAATTTGAACTGCTCGATACAATGTCATCCAAGCCAAACGCTTTGCAAAACTCGGTCAGTGTTTGTCCCGTTCTAAATTGTGCTGGTGTCGTGCTTAATTTGTCTTCTTCGCCGTAATGCAAAAAATGGAGTTTGCTAAAATTTTCAAGTTGATCGGACAGTAAATAACCGTCAACTAATGTTTTTGCAACAAGTTGCATTCTTTGCGATTGAACTCTTACTTTTGCCTTGGCAATTCGTGCGGCCAATTCGTCACCTGTCTCAACCTGTTCAAACACGGACAACCAAGTTGCTCTGTTCCAGCATTCATTGTCTTTGATAAACGCAACCGATTTGTTGTGTGTGCCCGTGGGGCGAATTGCTTTTTTACCGCGAGAATTGTGCGCCATATCAAAGTGTGTAAATTGGGTTTCCAAAATTGTATTGACAGTCGCAACTTGATCATCATTCAACTGAAATTGCGTGTCGGTTGTAGTTTTTTCAATTTGATCGTGGTTGCTGCCATTGTGAATGATGCTTGCCATCAGGTTGTCCGCGACAAACTGCTGTGGAATGCCCATGTTAAGATTTCTAATTTGTCCCTGAATCTTTTGTTGCTCTTGTTGAATGGTTTGCTGCTGCCTTTGTGTTTCAAGCATTTTCTTTTTTGCAATTTGCTCAGCCCTCAACTCTTGTTTTGCAGTGTGCATGCTGTTTTGGTGCGCAATAATCCAATTGGGAACAGGGGTTTGATTTAACGTTGAAACTAACTGCAACGCATGTAAAGGCAGTAAGTCATCGTGACCACAGGCAGGCAAAGGCTCAGAAAAAAATAGTTGTTGCGAAGCCTGGTTCGCCAAAAAGCCAATTAATAGCCCTTTATTGTCAAAGCCTTGTTTTTTTCCGTCGGGTAGATTAAACACATACAGTGGCTGCTGAGTTTGAGATTCATCATCAAACATGTAATACGGTTGGTCGATTAAAGCACTTCGACTGAGTTGATTCAAAAAGGTCGGCAAATAGATTTTTTCTTCGCCCAAAACCTCACCGACTTTCATAATAAAGTCTTCTTGTTCAAACACCGGAAAAATTTCTTCTGTTTGAACATGGCCACCCCGGCTGGGGTAGGTCAACCTGTCTAGGACGGTCACCAATTCAATTAAGGAAGGGTGCAGCGTTAAAATACGCTTAATTTGGCTGTCCGATAAACAGGCGCCGTTGGCACAATCTGCATCATTTTCTTGGGGTGCTAACACCCACTCCAGTTGATTTAACCAATCCAGTGACAAATATTTTTGTGCTTGGGGCAACAATTTCAAAATTAGGTTGCTCGCTACTTCTGGGTCAATATCAATGTGATTGTTATTTTTAATTAAAATTTTTGATTTTTGCTCAGTGTCCAGTAAAACACATACCAACTTTTGAATAACCTGTTGGCGCTCCGCATAATTAACAACGCCCTTAGACTCCATGGTTTGATCGATTGGAAGTTTTAAAGTGGGCTTTGCTGCTTGCAGTGAAGTAGGTTGTTTCCCCGAAAGCCGTTGATAGATCGTCCCAAAAACTCCTTGCGGATTTTTTGCCTCAAGATGTCGATACAAGTCACCCTGAGGTGAAACGGCCATTTTGATTGCGGTAGGGTGGTAGCCTTCAAACTGATGATGGCCCTTCAAATGAAATCCTAAAAGATTGACTTCCTGATTCATGCTTCTGGGCAAGATAAGGTCAAATATCGCCACTATTTTTGACAAATTGGGTTGATGTTGCACAACATCCACAACGCCTTGTAGCCAATTTTTATTGCTTAGCGGGCTTAGGAGTTTGTGCATGTTTTGTTCTGTTTTATCAATCAGTGCAGCGTGTTTGGTTGTTTTGCTTGTTCTCGGCGTGGCAGCCACCATCAAGCTGTTTGTTGAGCTATTCGGCGGGCTCGAATTAATCAGGTTCGGATTCATGCGCACTCCTTTTAATTGTTTTGTAAACGGTTTGGTAGCATGTTGTTATCCATCAAGATATTGGTTCGATAATTCGCTAAATAAGTCCATGTTGCTTGGCCTGTGACAATTTGTTGCCAATTGTTCAGCAAAGTTGCCAAGTGATCTACTTCCCGAAGAAAATCTTGCTCTGGAAGTGCAAACGCAAAATGGTGTTCATCCTCTCGGCCAGCAAGGAGATCATTCATGTTGTTTTGAAAAATTTCGATCATTGCTTGCCGTTCGCTGGCTACACCTTCTTGTGAGGTGATGTACCTTGACCAGGGCTCCCATCAAGACAAGAAATTGATGACTGCACTGCCGTTGTCGGTTGAAAGCGCTTCATGAACCGCTGCAATCAAGGCAGGTTTTCTTTCTTCAGCCCACTCTCCATTACCCGGGTAAATGGGTTGAGTATGTCGGGTTGGTAAATCCAATTCATCTTGCAAGAAAAATTCGGTATCAAGCAGGGTATGGACATTTTGATCATGATTAAGACCAATTTGATCATTAATTGCACGGCGAAGCACGTCTAGCCTGAAATGTGCCACACCCAGATTAAACAACTCTGGCCCTAGCATGTCGTTGTTATTACCAATTCCCAGGTTATTCACCAAATGATAATTGTAAGCATCGGCCCACATGGCATTTAAAAAATAATTGTTTCTGTCTGCGCACATGGCGTTTGCATCGACTGACAGTGAATCCATCCGCATGCGAATTTCAGAATCAGATCGAATTGCAGAGGCAATTAACCTCAATCTGCTGACTAAATCGTTCAATGGGTCACCCTGTAAAGTCGACCCCAACACATGATGACCTCGTAACCAGTTTCTAAATGGAATTCCCAGACTTCGGTCTCGCGATAACGCTCGCAAGTACTCGCGCCCAT
>DIYC01000075.1:8844-10308 GCA_002428895.1 Burkholderiales bacterium UBA6064
AGTACTCGCGCCCATTTAACTGATCGGTTAGTTCGTGTGAATTGGGTTGCACCAAGTCAATTTGGCGAGCGCGCCGACCATCTGGGATGGTTACCAGTTGATGATCTTCTTCATTTTCAATCCGTAAGTCATACAGGGTAATGTGTGCATAGTTATTGCGATTCTCAGGGTCAAGCCTTAGGGGTTGTGCCTGCCTTGGTTCAGCTTGCGGTGGTTGTCTTGCAGCTGCTTCCAATTGCCGTGCCGCAGCTTGAACTAGATGGACCAGCACCTTGGGCAATTTGTGGTTGAGCTAAGTTAACTTGGGGTGGCTGTAGGCCCATTCTTCGATAGTTTTGAGCATTTTGATTTTGATCTCGACCGGTGATGCGATTAAAAAAGTTACCAATACCTTTGGGCATAATTAGCTACTCCTAATTAACTTGAAAGTGCTAAGTAACACGAGTTAACCCAAAAGTTCCATGAAATGAAATTTTCTAAATACCGACATATTGTCTTCAACTTCATCATTGTGGCTAGTTAAAAAATGGACATCTGAACGCTCTAAAGTGAAACATTGATTCTTAAAAATAGTGTGGAATAACGAATTAATCTATTTGACCTAATTATTTTAAGGTATTGATGTTATTCTTATTTTGTTTAATATTTATTTGTTAATTACTAAGGAATTGCATGATGGGGCCAATTCAAGCAAGCGGAGCAAATGTTCACATTCAGCAAGTTAACGGTGAACTTCAGATAACCAAAAGTACTGAACTAAACTCAAACAAAAGTTCAAAAAATTCTTCAAGCAGTGCAAATAACCTTGCTGAGCAAATATTAGCTCAAACCGCTAAAGCAGGCAAAGTTGCGCTTTCTCATCAGCCGAGCTCAAAAGCTACTTTGCAAAATGCTTGTGCCCAGTTAAAATTTAGCGCCGTCGGGGGGTTGACGGCAGATATTCCAAAAGCTGAGGTGCCTTCGGGCAGTTATAATAGTTTTGATAATGGCGTCCGGCGAACACGGACTTTACCAGCTGATGTCACGAAGACTGGTAAAGAGTTAAGCAAAGCAGGTTTTCGTTGGTAGTTTTCTCCGCTTTAGGCCTTAGCCTCAATACTGCTACTTTGTGCATTTTTGATCACCACCGTACTCGGCATAGCCTGATTTAAAGCGTGCCCTCGTGCGCGCAGTGGGTAGGTGCTCATTTTCTGTTTAACACCTCTGGGGTTGGTTTTTCTGCGTGCCTTACAACAGCAAAAACGCTGTCTGGCCGTAAAAGAGAAACTACGTTTTACACCTTTAATTTTTTGTTCTTCAGCACATTTTTTAGACATTGGTGTGTCACTATCTCCAATTAAAGTTTTACGATAGAGCAACCACTAAAATCGAGCAAAGGCTCTAACTTGCCCATAAAGAACACGCATGAACGCATCCTGGTTTGAAAGCATTACAAAATTTTTTGATTGGCGCTCGCTCACCATG
>DIYC01000075.1:10499-10752 GCA_002428895.1 Burkholderiales bacterium UBA6064
GCGCTCGCTCACCATGCTTGCGTTTGGGTTTTCTGCTGGCGTGCCATTGTTACTTATTTTTTCTACCCTAAGTTTATGGTTGCGAGAAGCAGGGGTTGAACGGTCAACGGTGACCTTCTTTAGTTGGGCCGCCTTGGGTTATTCGTTTAAGTTTGTTTGGGCGCCCTTGGTCGACAAATTACCCTTACCTATGTTTTCCAGTTGGTTAGGGCGGCGAAGAAGCTGGTTAATTTTTTCTCAAATTTTAATTGCG
>DIYC01000050.1:0-2505 GCA_002428895.1 Burkholderiales bacterium UBA6064
AAAATAAATTAAAAAAATGAATCGACAATTGATAAAGCAAATCAACTTAAACCGATTTACTTCAAAATCATCAATAATGATGAATTGTTTATAATAATTTTTTATCCTCAAAATGAGCCATGTTAAAAGCCACAACCATTTTTGTGACTAAATGCTTTCTGGTACTTTGCTTGGTCTTTATTTTCAAAAACCTAAAGGCAGCAGAAGCCGATAACGATGCGTACCTCCTCCATACCTTTCAAACAGCTTTATTGAGCTACGAGCTTGCAAAAGAGCAATGTACTCGTGAATGGAAAAACTCTGCAAAAATAACTATTCCTATTGAAACCCTGAAGCAATTAAATTTTTTAAATAAACGTCAACTTTTCTACACCATTAATTATTATCTTGATTTGAATCAAAAAAAATGTCTTGGCGCTGATACTTTAAATTTAATTTTTTCAGCCAATTTACTTAAAAATCGTTTCAGCAACTCTAGAAACGGCATGGTTAAAAAACTTGAGTTTACTGCAGTCAATAATGCTTTACCTTCCTTAACCACAATTGAATCTCAAGTTTTTTTTGAGTCGTTATCACTCAATGACCAAAATACTTTAAATAAAATTTTCCTTGACAAACTTTACGACGTAGACCGAATTAATAATCTTGATGAAATTAAAAACTTTTACTTTAAATAATCAAAACGGATAATCAATACTTGTTGACTAGTAACACCAACTTTGCCACTGTTTCATTATGTTATACCAAAATGATTTAAAAATTTGAATTAATCTTTTCAAGACGTTTACGCTGAACCATATAAATTAAACCCAAAATCAGAAAGCCAGGAATAAAGAATAATTCTTTAGGAAGTTGATTTTGAGAAACCTTCACTGTTTTAACTGCAACAGGTTGCTCACCATAAAAGTCAAAATTTTTAAATGTATTAAAAAACTGTGAACTAGGAATAGGTTCTTCAATTTTAACAACTCCCCCTTCTTCAGAAACCACCAGACCGTTTTTCGCCAAGCGCTGTGTACCACTTCCAGGTTCACCCGCAACTAAAACAATCGTTGTTTGACGATCTTTACCGGTTAAAAAGTCTGGGCCACTGACTACTAAACGGACTTCTCGATCAGACTCGACCGTCGACATCACGTTTTCCAATTGAATAGGATCAAGCTTTTCAAATGGAGGTTGAATGCAATCCATAAAGAAACCAGGTCTAAGCAACAAAAATGTAACTAGCAATAAACCCACAGTTTCATACCACTTGTTATTGGTTTGAAAATAATTCATTGTGGCAGCAGTAAACACCAACATACCAAGAGTCGCAATAATAAACCAGTATGTAGCCTCATACCAGGTAACATCAATCAATAATAAATCAGTATTAAAGATAAAGAGGAAAGGCAGAAGAATAGTCCGCAGTGAATAGTAAAATGCGGTGATACCCGTTTTAATTGGATCGCCACCTGCAACTGCAGCGGCAGCAAAAGAGGCTAAGCCAACTGGTGGCGTTACATCGGCCATAATACCAAAGAAAAACACAAACATGTGCACTGCAATTAATGGAACAATTAAACCGGACTGCGCACCTAATTCAACCACCACACCAGCCATGAGTGAGGACACTACAATGTAATTTGCTGTAGTTGGCAAACCCATACCCAAAATTAATGAGAGTAACGCAACAAAAATCAACATGAGCAATAAGTTGCCACCAGATAGAAACTCAACCAAATCGGCCATGACTTGACCAACACCAGTTAAAGTGACAGTACCTACGATCACACCAGCTGCTGCAGTAGCTAAGCCAATGCCAATCATGTTACGAGCACCATCAGTTAATCCAGAAATTAAATCTTGAGCCCCTAATTTGAATTTCTCAAAGTCAACAGCTTGACCCCGAAAAAAAGCTTTTAATGGATGCTGTGTTAACAAAATAACAAATAACAACATAGAAGCCCAAAATGCGGATAAACCAGGAGACTTTTGTTCAATCATTAAAAAGTAAACTAGAACAACAATCGGTAACAAATAGTGCAAACCAGACTTGTAAATTTTAGATACCTCAGGCAAGACCACTTCAGATTTCATGTCATCGGGCTTCAAATCATTAACCGTCGCAGCAAGTTTTAATAATCCAGCGTACGCGATAAAAACCAATACAGCGAGAAGCCAGCCCGAACCTTCGGGTACCAAGGTGACAATCCATTGCACTGGATATTTAACTGCATAGCAAAGAACCGAGAAACCTAAAAAGAACAAAATCATTCCCATGACAGTTCGCAAAGTCGATTCAGCTTTGTGACCAATCACCGGCATGTTTCGTTTTACCGCTTCAAGATGCACAATATAAAAAATCGCAATATAGGAAATTACCGCAGGCAACACCGCATGTTTGATCACCTGAGTATAAGGAATACCTACATACTCAACCATTAAAAATGCAGCAGCACCCATCACCGGTGGCATAATTTGACCATTCACTGAAGCCGCCACTTCAACTGAACCAGCCTGTTC
>DIYC01000050.1:2658-10094 GCA_002428895.1 Burkholderiales bacterium UBA6064
AGAAACCAACCCTTTTCATTAAAGGAATGGTAAATGTTCCAGTTGTAACTACGTTAGCGATTGAGGAACCTGAAATAAGACCTGTTGCTGCAGAACCAATCACGGCCGCTTTAGCAGGCCCGCCTTTTAAGTGACCTAATGCACCAAAAGCCATCTGAATGAAGTAATTACCTGCCCCAGCTTTATCAAGCAAGGCACCGAAAAGAACAAACAAAAACACAAATTTAGTAGAAACATCAAGCGCTATACCAAATACACCTTCCGAGGTAATCCACATGTGACTCATGGCTTTTTGCAGAGAGGCACCTTTCCAACGAATGACTTCAGGTACCCAATCGGATGAACCAAAAAATACATACGCTAAAAAAATAATCGAAATAGTAGCCATTGCAGGGCCAAGCGCACGGCGTGCCGCTTCAAACAGTAACAACAGACCTGCAAGCGCAAACCACTTATCCACATGATCGGCCAAACCACCGTTGTCAACAATTTTGTCGTAAAAAAAGAAACCGTATAAAGCCAAAAAAACTCCAGCCAATGCAAACAACCAATCTTGAATCGGGATACGATGCCTTGGAGATGATTTTAGAGCTGGATAAGCCAAAAAAGCCAAGAAAATGGCAAATGCCAAATGTAATTGGCGACTGTTGTTAATTAAGTCAGCTGGTAATAAATAGGGTGACAATGGTGAAGCTAATATAATTTGAAACATAGACCACGTAATGGCAACAATTGCCATTAATAAAGCGACCGAACCAGTCGGTTTTCGTGCCCCAGAGTCAGAAGACGCGACCAACTCTTGTAATTCTTCTTCAGATAAGGGACGATTATTTTTTTTTAAGGTTGACATATTTTATTAAAAATCCAAAACGAAATTCTAATTATTCCCCAAAAAAATTTGGAGAATTACCTCAATAAAAAACCCAGGATTGACAAGCAACCCCGGGCTATTCATCACTAAAGACGGATTACTTAATCCAACCTTTTTCTTTGTAGTACTTTGCTGCACCGGGGTGTAGAGGGGCAGACAAAC
The DNA here is from genome assembly GCA_002428895.1 of Burkholderiales bacterium UBA6064. Classification (GTDB taxonomy): domain Bacteria; phylum Pseudomonadota; class Gammaproteobacteria; order Burkholderiales; family Burkholderiaceae_B; genus Limnobacter. Next base: position 3,692 of record DIYC01000050.1, read on the forward strand.
CGTCGCTGACCATTTCTTTAGGATCTAAATTTTCGAATGCAGGGTGTAGCTTTCTGAATTCTTCAAAATTTTCAAATACAGATTTAACCATTTCGTATACAACTTTGTCAGAAACTTTAGAAGATGTCACTAAAGTTGCACCTACGCCAAAAGTAGTGACATTGGCATCGTTACCCGTGTACATACCACCAGGGATGATGGCAGTACGGTAAAACACATTGTCTTTGACAAGCTTGTCAATCACTGGGCCATCAACTGTCACTAAAACGGAATCACAGGCGGTGGTTGCTTCTTGAATAGAACCCGATGGATGGCCTACTGCGTAGATCATGACATCAATTTGGTTATCACACAGTGCGGCAGATTGTTCAGCCGCCTTAAGTTCTGTGGCAAGTTTAAAGTCAGAGTTTTTCCAACCCAAGGCAGCCATCACCACTTCCATGGTGCTGCGTTGGCCTGAACCTGGGTTACCAATGTTGACGCGCTTACCTTTTAAATCTTGAAAATTTTTGATGCCTGAATCAGCACGAGCAACAACAGTGAATGGCTCTGGGTGTAGTGAAAATACTGCACGCAAGTCTTCAAATTTACCTTGATCTTTAAATTGCGAGGTACCCGTGTACGCGTAATATTGCGAATCAGATTGTACGACACCAAATTCTAACTCGCCTGCACGAATGGTATTAAGGTTATATACGGAACCACCCGTAGATTCAACTGAGCAACGAATACCGTGATTTTTACGACCTTGATTGAGTAAACGACAAATAGCACCGCCAGCTGGGTAATACACACCAGTAACGCCACCGGTACCGATGGTAATGAAATCGTTCGCATAAGTTGCTGGAGCAGCAGTTAAACCAGCAGCAACAATTGCAGCAGTTACTGTTAACTTCTTCAACATAGAACTCTCCTAATTTTGGGTTTAATTAAATATTAAATTTTAATCGAAGCAAATTACTTTATGCCTATTTGAACATGAATCGACGTAAGTAATTCTACCTAGAACATAAAAATTGCATAAAAATCATCGTAAAAATTGACGATAATAAATGAACTTATTTTTATTTTTTGTTACCTACTAATTCAGTATTATTGCGTTAGGATGATCTATGCAAACCAGCATGATACAAAACTCCGCTGTACCGCAGTTTAATCGCGTCCCTGAGACAATCGCTCCCGTTTCATTTTCATCGATTGTCAGCAATCTGTCTTATCAACTACTTTTAGAAAATAAAGAAAAGACTTTACTAGAATATTTAGAGCCTGTTAGAGGTGAAGAAATAATTTTACTCATGATGAATAAAACAAATTCAGACCCCTTTAATTTACTTACAGAATTTAATAAACGACGTAAAAATGAGAATCAAAAAAGAAAAAAACAGCTAAAAAAGCAAGTAGTCATGAAATAAATGAATAATACGTTTTATTTTAAAAAGTATTCGCTTTGAATTCAACCTAACAACAATTAAGAAGATCATGCGACGAAAACCCCTAAACACCATTTACCGATCAAAACTCTCTAAACAAGCCAAACAGTTATCTAGTTTGGCTGTTCAGTTAAGCAATTCGGGTAGCCGTCTTGAACGCCGCTTTTGGAAAAAAAAATTATTTTCTACTTTAGATCCTTTGCTTCAAGGGCGAAGCGATTTACCGCTAAGCCAAGCTCTGGAGTATTTGTATGACAATGATTATAAAGCCTATGATCAACTGGCTTTTGCGATTGAAAATACCGTTGAATCACCCAGCTTAAGCGATGCAGAAGATTTGTTGTTGCTGGCTGTACCCATCATGGCCTGGTCAACGTTTAATATCCCTTCTGGAAAAATTGATCAAAATACTGTCGATGCGCTCACAGAAGCATTAAATCAAATTGTACTATCTGAAAACACTCATCTGGTTTTAACCAATGTGTTATTTAGTCCTGATCAATTACCCGAAACTTATACTTCTGCAGCAGAGCTGGCACGACAACTCGGTGGTGCAGCCAAAGATCGACTTCAAGTTCATATTAATGCGGATAGCCTACCTGAAACACAACATTATCTTTCTGACGTACGGTACCTAATTGGTGCAGTAGCTGTTAAAAAAGAGCAACCTGTTTTTAAGTGGCAAGAAGAAAGCAATTTTTCAACGACCGGCAAAGAAGCTTTATTAAAGAAATGGCAAACTGAAGGTAGCGCCAGATTACAAAGCTTAATGCCTGGCTGCCAGATTCAATTACTGCTACCGAATGGTTTGTATAACGCAACCCGCGCAGCCGAAAAAGAAACTCGAGTCTACTCTGTTCGAGCCAGTATTGCTTTTTTAACCACTATTTTAAAAATTCAAACGGAACATATCCGTGTTACTGTAGGTGCGTTTGTTGAGCATGGTGAAGTTGAGGAGTATCGAATTGGATTTAGCATCAATGATTCATCCGATGTTGTGCATGGTGTTGTGTGGCCTCTGATCGACGAAGAGTACGGCAATGAACCTGATCCCATGTACGAAAAAGACGTGCTTAGCCTACCTGATCATCCGGTTATTCGTTCAACAATTGTTCACTTATTGAAAGAAGTAGGCATTCAAAAAATTAATGTGCTTGAAGAAAGATTTTCACTTGAATACTGTGAAGATTGTGGCTCCCCTTTATATCCAAATCCTGAGGGCGAATTATTGCATGCTGAATTTCCCTAGGACGCCGACATGCCAGACAATCACCTTCATTAAACAACCAAGTTTTTATGCCAAGCAATACATACGGCATAGAACTTGTCTGGAAACAATAAACTTTTTAAAACGTTAGTTAATTTTATCTTGACGAATTAATAACACGATTGGAATTAATGCTACCAATACAATCAATAAGGCTGGCAAAGCAGCTTCGCCTAAGCGCTCATCTAATGCAAACTGATAAGCAGAAACAGCTAAAGTGTCAAAATCAAAAGGACGAAGAACTAATGTAACAGGCAACTCTTTTACCACATCCACAATCACTAGCAAAAAACCAGTCGCCAAAGAGCTTTTTAAAATGGGTAAATGAACATGTAGCAACACTTGCCTAGCCGACCGTCCAAGCACCCGCGCTGACTCATCAATATGCCTTGTTATTTGTTGCAACCCTGCATCGACCGATTGAATCGCAGCCGAAGTAAAACGAACGTTATACGCATAAATTAAGGCATAAACACTCCCTGTAAGTGCAGGAAACCAAACCCAACCTAATTGATAAATCAATTGATCAAAACGAGACAATGGCAATAAAATTCCAATGGTCAAAATTGCACCTGGTACGCCGTAACCGAGTGAGACAATTCGATGCACCGCTTTTACAAAATGACTAATGCTTTGCCGTTTCACATAACTTAAAAATATGGCAAGGCATAAACTAACCGTTGCGGCAATCACACCCAACACACCAGAATGCCATGCCCAAGTTAAGCTGCGCGACACACTTAAAGGAAAATCAACACCCGCTAATAACACAAGTAAAAATAATACTGGCAGAATAAACCCAAGCAACAAAGGTAATGACGTGAGTACAAAAATAAACGCAGCATGTTGACCCTGAAGTACTTTTCTGACGTTATGGCGAGAAGGATTATTCTGACTGTAATATTGTGCGCGACCACGAGCATTTGATTCAATCACGATTAAGATCAACATAAATGCCAACAAAATAACCGACAACAATATCGCAGCTTGGCGATCGCCCAAATTTAACCAAGACTTATAAATAGCCGTCGTAAAGGTTTGAACACCAAAATAGCTTAACGCACCGTATTCAGCCAGAGTTTCCATGATCACTAAAGCCAAACCCACGACCCAAGCAGGCCTTGCAGTGAGCAAACCGATACGTAAAAAAGCACTAATTGGCCCATGACCCAGTGAACGGGCTGCATCGAGCATAGAAGGGCTGCGATTTAAGAAAGCAGTACGCGCCATGATGTACACATACGGATAAAGCACAAAACTTAAAACCAATACAGCCCCGCCGGTAGAACGAATGTCTGGCCAATTCAATTCAGCTGGCAATAACTGACGTATCAAAGTAGCAACCCAACCTGAATACTGCAGAGCGTCCGTGTAGGCGTAAGCAATCACATACGAGGGCATTGCCATGGGTAACAACAAGAGCCACTCAAGATATCGACGACCGATAAATTCATAAGCACACACCCACCAGGCTGTTAAAACACCCATAGTTGAAGTCAATAAAATAACACCCATACAAAGCAAGACTGTTTGCAGCAAAATACTCGGCAAACTGGTACTAACAAGGTGAATTAACGTACCTCGATCTTCAAAAAAGCTGATTGCTGCCAAGCCCAGCAAAAATAAAAAAGGCGTTAGCAATAAAACAGCAAGGGTAAAAACGCTAAAGCGACTGTGTAAAGTGAGTCCAAACAAGGTAAGTGCCTATATTTCTGGCAAAATAGTCATATTTTACTTGAGTTTTTTAACCGCTTGCCGAATTAGGCACAATACTTAGTTTTACTGCGTTCATGCACAATATACCAACCCTGGCATTAAATCGCTTATCAATTCAATACCCTGGTCAAAATTTTTATGCGATTCAAGAAGTTGAATTTTCTTTACAGCATGGTGAGATTGCTTGCTTACTTGGTCCGTCAGGCTGTGGAAAAACCACATTAATGCGTGCAATTGCAGGTTTTTTACAACCTAGTGCAGGAGAAGTTTATTTAGCGGGGCAATTAGCAAGCCAAGCAGGTTGGTCGTTACCCCCTGAAAAAAGAAATGTAGGCATGGTTTTTCAAGATTATGCGTTGTTTCCGCATCTTACCGTTGAAAAAAACATTCAATTTGGTTTACATAAAACGAAACATGATTTTAAAACAAAGCGTTGCCAAGAATTACTTGAAATGGTTGGTTTAGCTGCTTTAGGTCAACGGTATCCCCATGAATTGTCGGGCGGGCAACAACAACGGGTGGCGCTGGCGCGAGCACTGGCTCCAAATCCAACACTGATTTTGCTTGACGAACCTTTTTCAAATTTAGATGTTAGCCTCAAAGAACGGCTTACTCACGAGGTTCGAGAAATTCTAAAGACAGAAAAAATGAGTGCTATTCTGGTGACACACGACCAAAACGAAGCCTTTGCCATGGCAGACACCATCGGAGTGATTCACGAAGGTCAATTACAACAATGGGGCCCCTCTTATACCCTGTATCATCAACCCCAAAGCCGAATGATTGCTAATTTTATTGGTCAAGGCGTATTTTTGCCCGGCAAACTCACTAATATAGGCGTTACAACCGAACTTGGTCATATTGTCTGTGCGCCGCACGAAACCCCCAAAGACAAAGAATTTGTGGTGTTGGTTCGCCCTGACGATGTTCTGCACGATGATGCCAGCCCCATGCAAGCGAAAGTGACACGAAAAACATTTCGTGGAGCCGATTTTTTATACACCCTAGAACTTGAAAGCGGAACTAAAATCATGACTTTTGTACCCAGTCACCACAACCATGAAATCGGAGAAAAAATTGGTATTAAGCTTGAAATGGAACATCTGATCACTTTTCCAAAATAAATGAATCATTTCACACGTTATCATGACAAAAAAAGCACTCGTACTTTTTTCTGGCGGGCAAGACAGCACCGTTTGCCTGGCATGGGCATTAAAGCATTTTGATTACGTTGAAACCATTGGTTTCGATTATGCGCAACGTCACCGAATTGAGCTTCAGTGTAGGCAACTTATTTTTAGTGCGCTTCACGATACCTTCCCAAACTGGACAAACAAGCTGGGGCAAGACCAGCTCATCGACCTAACATGGTTAGGTCAAATCTCTGATTGTGCATTAACTTTAGAAAAAGAAATTGAATTAAAAGAAAACGGATTGCCTAATACGTTTGTACCCGGTCGAAATTTACTGTTCTTTCTGGTTGCCTCTTCGATTGCTTATCGTAGAGGTTTAAACACCTTGGTGGGAGGCATGTGTCAAACTGATTTTTCAGGTTATCCGGATTGCAGGGAAGATACATTAAAAGCACTCCAAGTAGCAACCAATTTGGGTATGGCGAGCCAATTCCGATTTGAAACCCCTTTGATGTGGATTAATAAAACAGAAACCTATCAACTGGCGCACGAACTTGGCGGTGATGCTTTTTTAGAATTAATCAAGCAACACACACATACTTGTTATCTTGGAATTCGTGATGAATTACACAGTTGGGGATACGGGTGTGGGCAATGCCCTGCTTGCGAACTTAGAAAAGCTGGCTGGGAAAAGTATTGTGTATCAATAAGTTAATAATACCAGATTTTAAACCTCATTTTATTCGCTGTTTTTTAACTTTACTAGTTGACACAAGCTTTGAAATCGATATAATGACGCTTCTTTAGTGCAACGCCAACAGCGAAGCGCTAACAGCGCGGGAATAGCTCAGTTGGTA
>DIYC01000050.1:10332-10463 GCA_002428895.1 Burkholderiales bacterium UBA6064
AAGGTTGAGGTCGCGAGTTCGAGCCTCGTTTCCCGCTCCAAATGCAAAAGGGGAGTTATTAAACTTCCCTTTTTTTACGATGGGTTCCACACCCTCACCCAAGGCGAGGTGGCAGAGTGGTCATGCAGCGG
>DIYC01000050.1:10703-16368 GCA_002428895.1 Burkholderiales bacterium UBA6064
TACGCCGGTTCGATTCCGACCCTCGCCTCCAAATTGCTGTTCAGCATAATTCGACTCTACAACATTAACGAGCGATTTCAGTCATCTATATTTATTTTTAGCTAGAACCATGAAGTTCTTGGATATTATTTCGAGAGTTAGAAGACATGCTTCGCAAACAAGTGAGGCTTATCTTCCGGTAAAAAAGTTTCATGGCTAGCATAAGCATAAAAACGATGGTCGAGAAGGACTTGCCATAGAGTTACCCCAAACTACAAAAACTTGACCAAGTCCCATTTTGGGACTAAACTTGATAAATGAAAATAATTAAAAGAAAAACTCTGGAAGAGTTTTGGAAAAAACATGCTAATGCTAAAGGCTCACTTGATGCTTGGTTTCATGAAATGAAAAAAGGCGCATTTCCAACACCCCAATCAATTAAAAACAGATATGCCAGCGCGTCTATTATTGAAGGTAACCGAGTTGTTTTTAACATTGCTGGTAACAAATACCGCCTGATTGTTGGCTTCGCTTATGAACAACAATTTGGCTACATTAAATTTATTGGTACTCACGCAGAATATGACAAAGTGAATGCCGCGACAGTTGGAGGCTAACCATGAGACCTAAAGCCATTAAAACAGAAGCAGACTACGAAGAGGCCTTAGCGTTTGTTTCTCCCCTATTTGACACCCCGCCCGAAAAAGGCAGTCAAGAAGAAGCTGACTTTGAAACCGTTTTACTGCTGATTGATGCCTATGAAAATGAACAGTTTCCAATTGACGCACCCGACCCTATTACTGCCATCAAGTTCCGCCTTGAACAAGAAGGAAAAGACTATAAAGCACTAATGGGCACAATTGGGCCAATGAACCGAGTTTATGAGGTCATGAATGGTACACGGCCCATTTCGTACCGAATGGCAAAACAATTGCACCAAAACTTTGATATACCCGCAGAAATTTTATTAAAAGAGCCGATTATCAAAATGACAGCAACTCGCAAAGGAAGAACACCGCTAACGGGCGTTTCATCCAAAGTGGCATTACGCAAAAAACCTACTAAAGCGAAACCAGTTGGGAAAAAACGGGCTTAAACGACCACAACCCTTTGTTATTTATAGAATTAGAAGAATAAACAGCTTAACCCACTCTAAATACGAGTTTATTTACGTGGGGGCACATTTGGGGGAATTTTGAAAAATCGAATCAATAAAAAGGAAATGAATCAAAACGATAAACCGATTATTCGATTCCAGCCCTCGCCTACAACTGTCTGTTATATTTAAACTTTTTCAGTTTCTATCGTAATGGCTGTTAACCATGTAAATCTACTTAGATAAAAAGGGTGAACTTTTAAACCCAAAAATTTACTTAGGTTTTTAACCCTGCTATGCATCATGCGCACAATTAGTACCAATCACGCAGTATCCCTGTCTCCCCAGTCTGTCAATCACACCGATTCTACACACATACAAAATAATTCAATTTGTCAACGAATCGTAACCAATCATGCAGCACAACAAATTGTTAATAATTTCCCAAAATTGCAACTTCAATCTGTTTTAATGGCATGTCGTTGTATTTTTATTTCGCCCTCTAAATCGCTCGAAAAAAAATTATTACGTCACTGTGTAACAGGTGATTATTTGGCTTTAAAAATTTTTTTAAATGCCTCACCCGATATTGCTATACCCAATGACCGTTTAATTTTGTCAGAAGCAATCGTTCAGTATCAACCTAAAATCTTAGAAGTACTTTTGTCCGATTCTCGTTTTAACCCAGAAAACGATTCAAATTTAGTGATACAGGCAATTCATTCCAACTCAAGTGAATGTTTAAAGCTGCTGTTAGCCGATTCACGAACAATCACGTCTGATTTAGATTTTAATTTACTTCAATTTTGTTTTGATCAAGGTTATTTAGAAGCTTTTCAAGTTTTACTCGACGATGGGCGAATTGATCCTACGACTCAAAACAACTCTTTACTCAATATTGCTGTAATTAGAGATGATTTAGAATTTGTTCGTTTGTTACTAAACGATGAACGGATTGACCCAACTGTAGATAACAATAAATTTTTATGTCATGCCATGAGTGGTGGGCAGCTTGAGCTTGTTAAATTACTAAGCATACATCCCAAAATCGATTTATTTTTGAATACTGAAGCCGAAATATCAATTGCAGCGAGCGACAATCAACTTGACCTGTTTTATCTTATTTTAAAAAACGAACACCAAGCAGTTCGTTTTTTAAGTGAAACAAACTTTACCTTTATGAGTTGTTTAGATTTTGAAACTAGTCCAGACGTTTCAGAATTCTTAATATTGGCCTATTTACTCAAACAAACCAATCGCTCTCATCAAATTCAGATACTCACAAAATGCTACCCAGAGTTAATCGGACAATACAACGCTTTGGCAACCATGACCGCTTATCAAAACAACTTAACCAATTTATTCATGATTGACGGTGAGCCAACTACACTCCATATAATCGAATTTAATCAATACCAGAGGTTAAACATTATGGCTGAAGCGCAAAATAAACAATTTATCCAATTTTTAAATCAAAAGACACATGAAAATGCGCTTCATGAAATTACAGCCATTATTCAGGCTTGGTGTTCAAGCGCAGTCAACATTCCCAGCACTTTAATTCTAGAAACAATACAAAACCACCATCCTGAAATATATTCGGATTTATTTTTAGATTACACTCAAAGCCAAAAGCAACGGGCTATGCAAACACTTATCGATTCAATCAAACATAAAATGTATCCCCAAATGACCCATTAATTGCTTATCAATTGTTTATACAGTCACGACTGAATCTTTCAGCAAAAAATCGACTAAACTTTTAATAACTATTCAAATAAGGAGAAGAAATGGAATATGTTGTTGAATACAGTAGATTGTCTGACCACAACGTCAACAGAACGATGAACAATACCCAAAACCCAAATGAATTACCTGGGCACTTTGTTCGAGTAGCCAATTTTCTAGCTTTTGATATGGCTGCAAAGTGTAACCGAGATTTTCTTAAACACACTCCAAAATTACTGGAATTGGTGATTAAAACAGCAACAGCATTTGTCAGACACCTTGAATCAGGCGACTGCTATTCAGAAGCAAGAGATAAATGCATCGACGCTTTTTATGATGGAGTTCATGAATTCAACAATAAGCCCTATGACCCTGACCTTTGCTACCCTAAGTTTATTAAAGACCTACCCATTACCAAAGCCATCGAATCGATCACATTACATGTGATTGCTGATTTTGCAAACAATGAAGAAGATTTAATTCCTAAACTTAGCCAAAATCTTCAACAATGCTCAGAATTTTTAGCTTCAGAATTAAACAAAAACAATGACATGAATCAGGCATTAACTCTGCTTAAAGAAAACCCCAGTTCCAAAATAAAGTCTGTTGAAATCACAGCACAGCAACTGAGTAAACAAGAAATAATCAACAAAACTGAAGCGTTACTCAACCGTTTGCATCAACTTCCTATTCTAGATAAACAAACTCGCAGCCAAACTGCCAAATGGATGAATTTAGCCACCCAAGAATTAGAAAAAACAGCCGCAAGGCTTAGTGAACATTACGTTCCAAGCCAAGACAATGCACAAGGAGCATTTATTTTTATGGCACATCTAGTTGATCTAATCGGTGATTCAATTGATAAAATCACTCGTCATCTAGACCGCTTTAGCAATTACTACGCCCTTAAAGACACACACAATCCACAATTTAATCGGCAACAGCAAGCACGAACCATTGCCGACCTAGCCGTGCATATTAATAAATTGGTCGTTAATCGTTTACCGCCAGATCCTTGTAGCCATGAAGAAAAATTAAAAATAAACCATCGATTGGGTTGCTATAAACCCATTTTTGATGGAGACGCACCACCTTCTCTCCAACTACAAAATGCGATGCACAGTTTAAAATAAGTTTTCAGGTTCGAAAGAACTATGCCGTTTCAGTTAAAAAATAATGGCATACTCCTGAAATTAAAATCATCATTTAATTCATGAAACAATACCTTCAACTGATGCAGCATGTGCTAGATCATGGAACGTCAAAAACAGACCGTACTGGTACAGGTACCTTATCAGTATTTGGTTATCAAATGCGGTTTAATTTGAATCAAGGCTTTCCTTTGGTCACCACTAAAAAGCTACATTTGAAGTCGATTATTCACGAGTTGCTCTGGTTTTTACGGGGCGATAGCAATATAAGCTACCTGAATGCCAACGGTGTTACTATTTGGGACGAATGGGCTGATGAACAAGGCAACTTAGGCCCTGTTTATGGTGTTCAATGGCGTAGTTGGCCAACTCCAACCGGTCAACAGATTGATCAAATCTCTAACGTTATTCAACAAATTCAAGCAAACCCAGATTCTCGACGTCTTATTGTAAGTAGTTGGAATGTAGCTGAAATCGAGAACATGAAGCTGCCTCCATGTCACGTGTTATTTCAATTTTATGTAGCCAATAATCAATTAAGCTGTCAGCTTTACCAAAGAAGTGCAGATATTTTTTTAGGTGTTCCATTTAACATCGCCAGCTATGCCCTTCTTACTTTCATGGTTGCGCAACAATGCAATTTAGAGCTGGGTGATTTTATCTGGACTGGCGGTGACTGCCACTTATATCAGAATCATATTGAGCAATCACACGTTCAATTATCCAGAACACCATTTAATTTACCCAGTTTAAAAATCCTTAGAAAACCTAAAAGTATTTTTGATTACACTTTCGATGATTTTCAAATTTTAAATTATCAACACCATGCCCCTATTAAAGCGCCAGTGGCTGTTTAAGTACTATGTCTCTTAGTTTAATTGTTGCTATTGCAAAAAACCAAGTCATCGGAATTGAAAACAAGCTTCCTTGGTATTTACCTGAAGATCTTCAGTTTTTTAAAAATACAACTCTAGGCCACCCAATCATTATGGGCAGAAAAACCTGGCAGTCGATTGGTAAACCGTTACCCAATCGGCTCAATATTGTTTTAACTCAAAATAAACTCTGGGCGCCTTATTCCAAGTTGCATGAGCCTATCTCCTATTTCACTCTAAACAATCCCGTTCCATCAAAAAATTCAGGAGTTGCTTTAGCCAACCACTTGGAAACAGTATTAAGTCATTTTTCCCCAGAAGAAAAATTATTTTTAATTGGCGGTGCCAGTTTATATACATATGCCTTAGAAAAAGACTTAATCAATGAATTAATAATCACCGAAATTCATCAAACTGTAGAAGGCGATACATTTTTTCCAAATTGGAATAAAGAACAGTTTATCGAAACAACGCGTGTTCACAATCCAAAAACTGAAAGTCGCCCATTCTCATTTGATTTTGTTCACTATCTTCGAAAAACATAGGAGTCGATTATGACAAGAAGGGTACATTGCATCAAATTAGGCCAAGAAGCTGAGGGCTTAGATTTTCCTCCAGCCCCAGGTGAATTAGGAAAGAAAATTTACTTAAACGTCTCTAAACAAGCTTGGGCAGATTGGCTTAAACACCAAACCATGCTGGTTAACGAGAATCGTCTAAGTTTGGCTGATGCGCGTGCACGCAAGTATTTAATGGAGCAAATGGAAAAACATTTTTTTGGTGAAGGCGCCGACCAAGCCGTCGGCTACATTCCACCCGAAAAACCAAGCATTTGA
>DIYC01000050.1:16571-21572 GCA_002428895.1 Burkholderiales bacterium UBA6064
CAAGCATTTGAAACTGCGCGTATTCTTTGAACTTAATCAGTGGCCACAGAGTTTTTATGCATCATCCCTTAGTCGTTTTTCAACTACATCAGGGCTCATGTGACGCACATCATGACCTTTAGCATAATAAACCACGTGTTCAGACATATTTTTTGAATGATCGCCAACCCGTTCAATGGCTTTAGCAACAAACAAAATATCGATTGAACGCTCAATCGAGCGCCCATCATCTGTCATCGACTTAATCAACTGATGCAAAATGAGTTTAAACTCTTGGTCAACTTCAATGTCAGCACGCACTACTTCGACGGCTGAAGTCACATTGACGCGTGCATAAGAATCAAGCACTTTTCTAAGCATAGCCACAGCTTTACGAGCAATCGGTTGCAAATCAACCGCAGGCATAAAATGATGCCCTGCTTCGATAATTTTTAAACCCATTCGTGCAATTTTTTCTGCTTCATCACCAATTCGTTCAAGATCACGAATCATTTTAATTGCAGCCAATACAGAGCGAAGATCAATTGCTGTAGGCTGACGACGCGCAAGAATATGATTACAAACCTCGTCAATTTCCATTTCTGTTTGATTCACTTCCGCTTCACGGCTGACTACAGCATTAAAAATTTCAGGTTTAAGTGTTGATGCGTTTAATGCTTCGGTGGCCATGGTGAGCTGCTGCTCTACAACTCCACCCATTTGCAGCACACGGTTACGTAAAGACTCAAGTTCTGCATCGTATTGCTTATTGGTGCGTTCAGGCATATCAATATAACCTCTTATTGTTTACTTACTTAACTGCTTAACATTGCCAGATCCGCATGCAATCAGACAAAAATCAGCAGGACGCTTTGCAAATAAACCATTTGTGACAACTCCTGGCCATTGGTTAATTTGGCTTTCTAAAGAAATAGGGTCTGTGATTGATAACCCAGAAACGTCTAGAATGACATTTCCATTATCTGTAGTAAAGTTTTGCCGTTGTTTAGGTTGTCCACCTATTTCAATGATTTTTTTTATTATTAAACCACAGGCCATAGGCAATACTTCAATAGGTAACGGAAAACGCCCTAAAACAGAAACAAGTTTTGATTCATCAGCAATGCAGATAAACTGATCAGCCGCTTCAGCAACAATTTTTTCTCGGGTTAAAGCTCCACCCCCTCCTTTAATGAGTTGATAGTTTGGATTAATTTCATCGGCACCATCTACATAAAGAGACAAACAATCAACTTGATTTAAATCGACGACTTGAATGCCAAGACTTTGAAGTTGTTTTTCAGTTCGAGTTGAAGAAGACACCGCAGCTTGAATCGACAACTTAGATTGCCCCAACGCTTGTATAAAACAATCAACTGTTGAACCTGTACCAACACCCAGTACGGTGTTGGGCTGAACAAATTTCAAAGCCTCTTGGGCCACTTTTTGCTTTAAAGCAGTTGCATTCATAAACATTACTTCAAAAAAATAATCTGCTTTTTAGCTTAAGCGGATTGTACTTTTCTTTGCGCAGGCAAATCGGTACACACGCCTTCAAGTACTTCAGCTGCCATACCCACACTTTCACACAATGTCGGATGAGGATGTATGGTTTTACCAACGTCGGTGGCATCTGATCCCATTTCAACAGCCAAGCAAATTTCACCAATTAAATCGCCTGCATTCGTACCGACAATTGCACCACCCAATACTCGATGCGTGATGGGATCGAATATTAATTTAGTGAAGCCTTCTTCAGCACCATTGGCAATTGCTCGACCTGATGCAGCCCAAGGAAATACAGCTTTTTGAATAGGGACACCTTGATCTTTCGCTTGATCTTCGGTTAAACCAACCCATGCAACTTCAGGATGTGTATAAGCTACAGAAGGAATAACGCGCGCGTCAAAATAAGCATTTTCTTGATTAGCCGCTTCGGCAGCCACATGCGCCTCATGAACGGCTTTGTGCGCTAACATAGGCTGACCCACAATGTCGCCAATTGCAAAAATATGATCAACATTCGTTCGCATTTGTTGGTTAACTGGAATAAAGCCACGATCTGTAACTTTCACGCCTGCTTTGTCTAAGCCAATTTTGTGCCCGTTGGGTGAACGCCCTACTGAAACCAAAACCAAATCGTATAGCTGTGGTTCTTTAGGTGCGTTATTACCTTCGAACGTAACGAGAATGCCTTCTTTTTTTGCTTCAACAGCAACTGTTTTCGTATTTAACATGATGTTGTCAAAACGATGTTCATTTTTCTTTTGCCACACTTTGACTAAGTCACGGTCTGCACCTTGCATCAGGCCACCCAGCATCTCGACCACATCAAGCCTTGCCCCTAAAGCAGAATAGACCGTGCCCATTTCAAGACCAATAATACCACCCCCAATGATTAGCATACGTCTGGGGATTTGGGGCAATTCGAGTGCACCGGTTGAATCAACAATCCGTGGATCGCTGGGAATAAAGGGTAACTTAACTGGTAATGAACCTGCCGCAATAATGGCTTTCTCAAATTGAATCACTTGTTTTTTACCGTCTTCAGCTGTGACTTCTAGATGATACGGAGAAACAAATTGCCCTACTCCATGCACGGTTTTTACTTTTCTACCCTTAGCCATTCCGGCTAAACCAGTCGTTAATTTACCAACGACTGAAGATTTATGAGAACGTAACTTGTCTAAATCGATTGCAGGCTTCGTGAAGGTAATACCATGTGTTTGCATGTGTTGTGCTTCTTCGAGCACTTGTGCAGTATGTAACAGCGCTTTTGAAGGAATACAGCCCACATTCAAACAAACTCCGCCTAATGTGTTGTAACGTTCAACAAGAATGGTGTTCATGCCTAAATCGGCAGCACGAAATGCAGCGGAATACCCGCCAGGACCTGCGCCCAAAACCAATATTTGACAACTGTGATTCACCTGACCCGTATACTGACCGGCTACCGGATTAGGAGTAATGGGTTGCTTAGGCGGCTCAAGAGCTGCCACTTGATTCTGCTGCTTATCGGTAATTGCATCAGCAATGGTTTCAGATTTGAGCGCTTCGATAACACAAATATCTGAGCCTTTTGAAACTTTATCACCTACTTTAACCAGCAGGTCTTTAATCGTACCGGCTTGACCTGCTGGTATTTCCATGCTGGCTTTATCAGATTCAACAGTAATNAAAGACTGTTCTTTGTGGACACGGTCACCTGGTGCAACGAGGACTTCAATAATTTCTACTTCTGAAAAATCACCAATATCTGGCACAGTTAACTTCATTTTAATTTATCCTTTTAAAGCAAAATGCGACGCATATCCGCTAGAGTAGCGGCCAAGTCAGCAGTAAAACGAGCCGCCTGGGCCCCATCAATTACACGATGATCGTAGCTTAACGAGAGGGGTAACATGAGACGAGGTTCAAATTCTTTATTATTCCAAACTGGTTTAATTTGACTCTTAGATAACCCAAGAATGGCCACCTCTGGGGCATTAATAATCGGAGTAAAGCTGGTACCGCCGATACCTCCCAACGAGGAAATTGTGAAAGTTGCCCCCTGCATGTCGGCACCCTTTAACTTGCCATCGCGAGCTTGTTTGGCCAAGTCACTCATTTCATTCGCAATTTGGCTGACACCTTTTTGATCAACTTGTTTAACCACCGGAACCACTAAACCATTGGGTGTATCGGCTGCAAAACCAATGTTGTAAAATTTCTTGAGAATCAATTTCGAACCGTCTTCGGATAAAGAACTGTTAAAGCGTGGGTATTTTTGTAACAAATTGACACACGCTTTCATCACGAAAGCCAACATAGTTGTTTTAACCCCTTGTTTAGCCAACAGTTCATTTGTCGTTTTACGAAACTGTTCTAGATCGGTCACATCCGCTTCATCAAATTGAGTCACATGGGGAATCATGACCCAATTACGATGCAAATTGGGCCCCGACATTTTTTGAATGCGACTCAAGCTTTCTTCTTGCGTTTCACCAAATTTTGAGAAATCAAGTTTTGGCCACGGCAGTAAATTCAACCCATTCTCTGTAGGCTGTAATGCAACCGCGTGGGAGTCTTTTGCAGTATTACCCAGCAATGACTGTTTCACAAACAGTTGAACGTCTTCTTTGGTAATTCGATCTTTGGGCCCACTGCCTTTAACTTGTTGAAGTGGGACACCCAACTCACGCGCAAATTTTCTGACAGAAGGGCTTGCATGGGGCTTAGACAAATTAATCTGAGTTGGCTCGTGTAATTCGATTGGAACGGGATGCGGCTTGACATCAGGAGGAGGCTGAACAGTTGAAATAACCGAACCGGTCTTAGTTTCTGGCTTAGATGCATTTGCTTGAGTAGGTTCAGGCTGTGCGACCGGTGCATCACTGATCGAATCAGCCTTCACTGTTTGAGTTTGCGCAACCTCAAGAATGAGCATTAAGGTACCTTCAGAAACTTTATCGCCTTCAGTCACTTTCAGTGATTTAATGACACCAGCCTGAGGACAGGGTATCTCCATGCTGGCCTTATCGGACTCGACGGTAATCACAGATTGATCAGCCACCACTTGATCCCCTTCATTCACGAGTACTTCGATAACTTCTACTTCTGCGAAATCACCAATATCAGGTACTTTGATTTCAATGGTCATAATATCCCTCTCGACTTTCATGTAGGCCTCCAATTAAGCGTAAGCCGGGTTAGATTTTTGTGGATCAATTCCGTATTTCTTGATTGCATCGGCCACTGTTTTAAGTGGAATGCTGCCTTCATCGGCCAAACCTTTTAAGGCTGCCAAGGCGACAAAATAACGATTAACCTCAAAATGTTCACGCAATTTTGCACGAAAATCAGAGCGACCAAAACCATCAGTACCAAGCACTTTATACGTTCTACCCTTCGGTATAAAAGGCGTAATTTGATCAGCAAACAACTTCATATAATCTGTGGAAGCAACAATTGGGCCAGGATGTTGGCTGAGCTCTTGTTCCACATAACTACGTTTGGGCTTTTTAGTCGGATTCAGCAAGTTAT
>DIYC01000130.1 GCA_002428895.1 Burkholderiales bacterium UBA6064
ACCATTTTTAACATATTAAATAAAGACTCAATTAGCCCACTGATGACTTTACAACTGAATTATCTAATTAAAAAGCTTCAACAAAATTCTAAAAAACTATTGCTGGAAGTTACTTTAATCAACGCAAGCAAACCTGAATACCCACTTGGTAAAGCACTGGATCGCACCATTCGATCAATAGGCAATCAACCTTTTATAGTCAACGCGCATCAATTTGTAACTGCTTCCAAACGCATAAACAACAGTCCAAAAAAGCAATGGCTAGATACATGGAAAGTGAATTATCAATCCACTGGGCAACACAATCAGCGCATGCACTCTTTGGATTTATGCACTGCAACACTCAAAGTTGATCCGCATGCTCCAATTATTTCATCTAAGTCACTGACTCAGATTGAGCATCATATTAAAAGGCATTTAAGCCCCAACAACGGGTTAACAACACAACTGGTATTTAGCAAATCACCGCATTTGCTGAATAACGCTTCGATTGAAGTGTATTTACAGGGTGTTGATTTAATTCATCAGAAACGCATTCAAACACCACAAATGATTAAAACCTATCTCAATGACGTGCAGCACTTATTAAGTTTTGAGCTAAAAGATCAACTCAAACAAGCTCAACATTTAAATAAAGCGTTACTTGAAAAACTTAATCTTCAAAATATTTAAGGTAAATTTATGAATCATGGTATTGAACAAACCCGAGAGAGTTTATCCACAACACGCACTGCTGCAGAAAACCAAGCATTCGACGCACGCGAGGAAAACTGCGGAATTCGGCCACCACAAATCAGCAGCCAACTGCTTGAAACACTTCCTGCACAACATAGAAGTACCGCCAATCAGCATCAACCTCCCTTGGTTACAAATTTACCGGTTCACTCATTTATTACACCCATTCACACTCAACTTGATGGCCAGGCAGGCACTTATAGCCTGAATTTATGGACTTCACTCGCTGACCTCAGAATTCATGCCGATGAGGCTGATATTGACTTACTCTTGGTGCCTTTAGCAAGTACCGGCTTTGTGCCGCAGGATCATATTCCCAGCCATGCTGAAACGAATGATCTTCATGGGTTAGAATTTTTTTCGGCTTTGCTAAATGATGAAAGTTTACCGCTTGGTTTACGTGAGTTGTGTACGCTGACTCAATTATTTGGGCTTGAACCAGACCAAGCACCGGCCACCTTACCCGCAGAAAAAATAACAGATTTTGAAAATAAATTAAGACTAATCGCAAACCGTTTAAGAATATCAGGTTCAGAAGATTTTCATGAACAGGTTCAAATTTTAGCCTACGAAGCCTCAACAAACTGTCACAATCGGACTGCTTATTATTTAAATCAGATTTATGAGCACGCATGTGTTGATACTTTAAAAGCTTCTAATCAAAAAATCGGATTAACAGCAATTTACAACCTTGGCGTCGGCTTTTATAAACAGGCTCGGTTACGAGCTGTAGTGACTGATATTTTAACCCAATATTCTAGTCTACCGGTGGTGCGACATTTGGCTCCACAATGGGCACGAAAACCTTTCCCTCGGCATGAAACTGTAGAGACTCTGCTTTACGTTGAAGCAAAGCTACAGGACGCCCTTGCGTTACCAGTTAAACACATGCTTCCAGCAAATAATACGAACTGTGTTTTTAAGTCTGAAGATAACTTTGATTTAATCTTAAAGCTTGTAAAAGCCGACCTAGTTGAAAATGATGGGGAGCGACTGTTTGATTTCATGTCCACCTGGGAGCCTTGGGTAGAAGCATTCAGTGAAAACTCGATCATTAAAAACGAACTGGATAAACTACGCAAGCAAAATACAAAAAATCAAGATGCAATCATGAACAACCCCAATTTTAATGAACAGATGATTACTGAATTTTCGCAACGCTTAATGTCCCAGTTTATATCAACCAAAGCAGACTTAATTGGACAAGCCACACGTAGCTTTTTATTCAATCATCGAGTTGAAAGATTTGAGCGCGTTCACCGTGAAGAACCAACTCATTTCCAAATGAGTCTGCAAAATAGTGGATTAAATAGACACGAAACAGACCAGCAATATAGCATTAACAACAGACCAATTCACGGAAAATATTTTGTTGCGCGCGGAGTTCCTAGCTCATCGTATGTTCGAGGCATTTTAACCAAAGCGGTTGAACTATCAACAAACACTACCGACACTGAAATGTATGAATTTGTAAGTGACCGCGCATTTCTTAATCCACATGAAGCAACCTATCAAGACTTAGCGACCTACATTAAAAACCTTTTGGCTGTGGGTGCTCACATTTCGATAACCCCGAATAGTCCAAATTTTAATGAACCTCTACAAGTCACTCAAGTTCTTGAAAATATCAGTTCTGCGCCGAACAACGCTTTATGGTATCACAATCAGATTGTTTTTAACAATCAATTTCGCATTCATCATTTTAAAATGAAGGCAAATCTAACTATTACGAATAATCAAAGCTATCTAACCAAACAAAAATTAGTAAATTTAGTGATGACATTAAACCCTGACCCTATGATCATCATGTTAGGTGGAAAAGCTGGGCTTCGACCCGCTCTGATTGCCACATTACAATCGATCAAAGAATTGGCGCCAGTCCCAGAGAACCAAATCACCAACACAATCAAAAAGTTATTTACACAAACTGGTTTAAACCCATCCAAGTGGGAGTTGGCCTTAACTGAACTTAAGCATGCTGCGATTGAACTGGGTTATGTGAGTAGAAGCTAACAAGCCAAAATAATTTATGTGCGATGGCATCAATTATCTGCCACCAACTGCCTGATTTATAGGAATTCAACGCAGCCCCTCGAAACAACATGAGCCTCCTACACCTCCCTGAACGGAACCATCAGTTGCATTTGATTTTTTAAAGGCCTATGTTGTTTCTCACGAAAGATCACAAGAAAGTACTTCTGTTGTCTTTGGGTTTTGCAAAGCCATTACAGAGCTTGAATTTGTGACTTCGTCCAGATGTTTTTTATGTTTAAAAGGAGAAGTTCAAATGGACGTTAATGTTGGCGTAATCAATCCCTATGCATTGGGTGAGCTCATTGTTCAAAAACAAATTAATTGGGATCAAATTGCCGATCCCGAAGCCAAACTTGCTGAAATCTTAAAGCTCGATAAAGACGCAATTTTCGATATTAAAAATCCAATTCTAAACCCAAATATCGAAATTGACAGTAACGGCAATATTAAGCAACTGACTGAGGCGCTTGCTCAATCTCGACTCAAAACATTTATTGGTAATCGCCCACAATCTTCTGCTACGCGAATTCTCACACCTGGACTTCGTGTGACACCCACTTTAGACACTCAAATTGCTGAAACATTTTTATCTACCGCTGTTCAAGTCAGCTCCTCGGGCACAGCTTGGACACCAGAAAACAAAGAGTGGATCGATAAAGGCGATTATTTTGAAGACGTCGCCGAAGTGAATGACCCCATTCAAGGTGCATTGGGTGATTGTTATTTCATCGCGGCGCTTTCGTCAGTGGCTTGGGCAAGGCCTTATGTCATTGTCAACATGATTCGACCCTCAGGTTGGGGCAATGAAGATTCGCCAATTCATCGGGTTGAATTTTATAAAGACGGTACAGGTTCGCCACAAGCCGTTGAAGTTTCAGAAAAAGTGCCCGTTGCAAAAACAACGCATTCTTGGGCCTACGCGCGTTCACTCGATGCCAATGAAATTTGGCCTGCTGTGATGGAAAAAGCTTACGCCAAATGGCGCACCAACAACTCCACTGACTTCCCGAACTACCCTGCAATTGCCGGTGGTGATCCAGTCATGGCGTGTGCCCAACTTGTTCGTGGCAATCGCACTTACAAAAGCAACGCATCAACCAGCACCAATGACTTATGGACTTTTGTCAGAGCCAACTCGCTAAGCCGCCGAACTATCAACCCGATGGTAGCCTGGACTTACTCGTCTCAGCCTGCTGGCACCAACTACTCTGGTGCAAAAGTGGTTGCTAACCATGCTTATTCCGTCTTAGGTTGGGATGAGTTTGGTGGCGAACAGTATATTGTCTTACGTAACCCCTGGGGTACGCACCATGCCACACTCGACACTCGCCCAGGTACCTGGTCGGCACATCAAGTGTCTTATTGGGCTGCCGTTCCACTCAACAGCAACGGCGTGTTTTCAATGAAAACCTCTACCTTTAAAAAGTATTTTGCAGGTATTGGATCTGTGGTGTAACTTAAACCAATCGCTTATCAATTCCAGTGATTAAAATAAGCACTGCAAGCAGCCTAAGCTGCTCGCAGTGTTTTAGCTTGTTGCGCCATGTTGCATGTTTTTTAATACTCAATTTATGTTTGGGGTGTAATGTGTCTAATCCAACAAAAAACCAAGCAATCAGCAAAGTGATTTATGAATTTAAAGACGCCTCTATCCCACCAACTTATCATCGCAGCTTTAAGGCAACGCTAACCGACACTCAAGCGCACTTAATCGTCGACAGTTATGGCGATCTGATCACAGACACAACCACATCGATTAGCACCGAACGCTTTAACCAAGTGCTTCAACATTTGCCCCCACTGACTGAGTTGCCCAAGCACTCTCAGCCAATAGAACCCGTCTCGGTTGGCGGCACGCAGCACATTTTAAGTGTTTATTCAGGTTCAAACTTAATTTATTCAAGCCCATTGTTACATCATCCCAATGCGCAAGAAAATTTGCTCAACGCGATTAAAGCATGCTTTCATCATTTTGATGATTTATTAAAACTAGAGGGGTCAATCTAACCTAGCAAAACTGAATATCAAACCTAACTGTGCAGATCACATCAGTCACTTAAGGAGTGGATTTTCTGTAATAGGGTGACCACCCACTAAATGAGCTGCATCATCAATCAGATTGATATCGACAGTAAATAACGTATTTTCATCAGGATTAGTGTTTTTTAATGCTGTGTTAATATCATTCAGTAGGGTGTAAACTTCACTATGAAGAAGTTGCAAAGCTTGTTGTGCCTTTTCTTTAGTTTCACAACCGTCGGGCATCACCCCTTGTGTTAAGGAAATTTTAAACGTAATAATCTGTTTTAGTTTTTGATCAAGCGTGTCTAAATTCTCATCTATTTTAATTGAAATATTTTCACCAAATGAAACCTGTGTAGACTGAAATTTAGTACTCATAGCAATCCTTAAACTTTTACTCTGATGATATGTGTCAAATCCCGCAAAGATTGTTCCGTATTGAAGCGACAAAACCTATTTGGGTGGGGCTACCTAAAGGTCTATATGACTTATCCACTTTAACTCGATTCCAACGCTTCAAAATCCACCACCGTAACAGGCGCCTTTTTCTCAAAATCACGAGGCACTGTGATTTGATAACAACGATCAAAATGACCGCCTTTCACCAACATCCGTTTGCCTTTTCCCAAATTAAACGCATCGGGGTTTAAATGCTGTCGCCAAGCATGACCATGCCGATCAGCAAAAAAGAAAAACAGCCGTTTCACTTTCACATTCACACAATTGTGCAACAAGCTCTGTAACAACTCGGGGTTAAAATGCTGAGCGACACGCATCACTTGATCAGCCTTCTCAAAGCCAATTATGTTAGTAGGCACCTCGTTGAGCAACTCAAGATACGCCCGCTCGGGTTTTGACACAACCAATGACCAATCCCAAGGCCCCCAAGGCAACACAGTTAAGCTGCTATGCTGCAACTGATTTAAATCACGCCCTTCAAAAAATTCGAATAGGCCAACTAGAACAAATAAATCAAACGACACGGGGTTATTACAAAACAAAGCTTCGCTGTTTCTATATCGGAACGGGTTCTGAAGATCAAGCTTATTCAACCAAACGGGCAAAGGTTCAGGGCCATACAAATGAACAGGCAACGCCGAGCCTGAAAAGCATGAACTGAAACCCTGCAACGACAAAGCCATGGGCCCACCCACCGTAAAACACCGCTGCAATAAAGTTTGCAGCGAAATTACGACGTGTTGCCAAGACAAACGGCCTCGTAAACGACCATACACCCCACGTGTAGGCTGCGTTAACCAGCCCTGCTTCACATAATATGAACGCAAATTACTCGCAATTTGACGATTCTCCAGCCAAGCAGCATCAACAATTAAACCTTCGGGTAAATCATCTAACAATTGGTTAATGATCGATTTCATAAACTCAGCCCTCTTGACTGTATTCAGAAGAATTTAAATCAAACCCCTTAAACCACTGCTGGGTGACTTGTTCATTAAACAACGAAGCAGGGCCCAATACAAACACTTCATACACTGTGTCGTTTTTAATAAAAAAATAACCCATTAAGCGTCCTGCCACTTGATTGGGCAAACCACCTTGAACATCGACATACATCGCTTGATTGCCTACATACACGGTGTCTTGAACCTGTACGCGATGATTTGTTAAATTTGAACTCATACTGGAATAAAGTGCTTGTTTCAATTGATGTTGTTCGGTCACCGACTCATTGTTAACTGAAATAGCACCCACTGCAAACATCAGGTCATCCACCTTTGCAGCCTGAAGTGTTAATACATGCGAAGCATTGTTTAAACGAACTTCACGCGCCATTTGCACAGGTCGATCAGGAAAAGTGGCTTTAAACTGAAGTTCATGATTGTTCACAACTCGCCAATTCAATTCAGGCGAACATCCCATCAAACACAAACAAAAAAAAGCACTGATTAAAATAAACAGCCTCTGCCTTAACTGATTATTTTTATTTCGGTTTAGACTAAACAAATTCAACACGTTCACCACACTGAAGGAATTAACAAGCCATGGGCACTGTCAAATTTAAAACTAAATCGCATGCTGACGTGCTCATGCTCAAATCAGATGCTGAAAAAATATTTACCCTGATTCATCGTACTTTAACCGAACAAGGTACTATAGACTACCAAGACCTACCCTCTATTCAAGCACAACTTCGACAAGCTATCACCGCCGAAGAAAACAAACACAATAACCCAAACGAAGCTGATACTGAATCGGAGACAAACGCAGACATCGACAATAGACCGACCCAGACACCCGTCACGTTAAAACTCAAACTCTTTCCTTTGCTTAAAATGATGCAGGCCAGCTACACCGCCAAACAACCCATTTACTGGGGGTTTTAACTGCTTACATCACAGTCAACGATTTAATTAAATACTTGGGCGACTCTTCGTAGTTCAACCCATAATAAAAACGATGCGCGTCTACACGCCGAGTGTGACTATGAAGTTCTATCGCCACACAACCCCGCTGTTTGGCCAATTCAACTACTGTTGCTTCAAGTACAGACCCAACGCCTTGGTGGCGATAGGCTTGTGAAACACAAAAATAAGTAATACGGCAAAAATCTCCAGCCAAAGCAAGCTGAGGAATAAAATGAATAGCAATAAAACCAACCACTTGACCACTTAATGTAGCTACAAAAAGATCAGCGTCTGGGCTATGATTCAGCTCATTAATTCGCCTTTCAATAAAAGGCTCTGAACCTGGGTAACCAAGGTCATTTAACAGCTCTGTAATGGCCTGGCCATCTGCAGGCGTTGCGTGTCGAATTTCGATCATGTCGTGATACTCATTTAAATTTAATCTAGCCTAATTTTATAATCGTTGTTGCGAACCTTTTTTTTCATTTTCCAAAACGAAATTAATTTATTGCTGTTACGTCAACAACCCAAAAGAGTCACATGGTGCTGATGCGGGCTAGCCCCATTGGAGTTAGATTCAACACTTATAGAACTTTTATCTAGGTTCGTCACACATAACTAATGTATAGAAATACTTTAAAGGAGTTTTGGGCTAATGGTTACTTTTAATATTATTAGTGATGCTGCACCTGTTACAGACAAAGATCAACAAATTGGTGAGCCAAATAAAGTTACAGATAATCTTGAAAAGGGAGATAACAAAGCTGCTGCAGAAGAATTTACTCAATTGTCCCCAGCCGAACAAGATAGAGTTTTTGCATCACTTCCTTCTGATCAAAAAATAGCACTTGCCTCCGAACGTGCGTCTCGTGGTGAGTTCAAATTGGTTGATAGGCTTGATGATTCATTCACAGATCCTGGTGAGAAAATGCAGTTTCAAAGTCTAGTCCTGGATAAAATGATAAACAATGGAGATGTAGATAAAGCAAAAGAATTTTATGACTATTTAATAAATGACCCAGGGGGACCGGACAAAGATCCGGCTTTTACTGGTGCCATGTTGCTTGAGTTTATGAGTCCTGAAAATGCGCAAATTCTTTTAAACAGTGTAGAGGATATAGACTTTGCAAATGAAATCTGGAAATATATTGGAGACATTGACAGTCAGCATCTTACTCTCAAACCTGTTGGTTTCAGTTCTTCTGATCAAACACAAGATAGTTTAAATAAACCAAATTCGTGAACTTCAAGAGTTCCCCCTATAGTTGAGATAGTTAATTATGATATGATCTTCGGATTTAAAATGACTTATCCTGTTTATTTTCG
>DIYC01000175.1:0-2254 GCA_002428895.1 Burkholderiales bacterium UBA6064
TCGGCAATTGCTAAATCGTTGGCGTGGGCTGCTGTAGGGGCTGTCAACAACAGAGAAACTGCCAACACGCTTGAAATCACGGACAAAGAACAAGAACACAACGAAGTTCTTTGAAGGGTTTCAGGTTTGATTACTTTTAGACTGCTCATACAACTCACCATTGCTTAACGGGCTACAACTTTGGAGACTTTATAGTCAAAATAGGGTGTTGAGTAATAACCAAAAGGTGTTAAATAACTTCAATAATTGGTTAATCACTGGCAGGTTAGGCTTAATACTAGGTTTATCAATCAACTTGACATTGAATAGGCGTATTGTTAAACAATTTATTCAATGTTTTGTACTTGTTCTCGGCATTGTTCAATCAGCACTTTAAGGTCAATGGCCGAGTTGGTTTGTATTAAAGCGTGCGCTTTTGAGGCTAAAGTATTGGCCTCGCGGTTTAATTCTTGACAAATAAAATCGAGGCGTTTACCCACTGGGCCGCCTTGCTTTAAAGCGCGATTTATCTCTTTAAAGTGAGCGTGTAAGCGATCTATTTCTTCTCGAATGTCGATGCGAACTCCGTAGGCTGCAATTTCAAGCTGAATGCGTTGTTGTAAGTCATTGATGCTGGCGCGTAATTCTTGTTCAGAAATAGTTTGTTGCAATGAGTCGGTAATTTTGTCACGAACTTTTTTTTCATACTCTTGAATAAATGTGGGTAATTGTGGTTCTAGTGCAGCGAGGATGTTTTTCATCAACTCAATTTTGTCATGTAGGGTTTGCGCGAGCGCTGCGCCTTCGCGGTAGCGGTTGTGTTGTAGTTGAACAATGCTGTGTTGGCATAACTTTGAAACCTCAGTTTGCAATTCTTCAGCTGAAAGGTTGTTGTCTTCAAATACACCGGGCCAATGAATAATTTCACTGGTGGTGAGTGGTTTTAAGTGGGGTACTAACTGTTGAATGGTGGCTTGCACTTGTGCCAGTTGCTGCACAAATTTTAAATTTAAAGGGGGTAATGTTTGGTTTAGGGTGTGTTTAGACCAAACCAATTTGCACTCTACTTTACCGCGACTTAAAGCTTGGCCGAGCTGTTCGCGTAACAGAGGCTCAACATGACGTAAATCATCGCTTAACCGAAAGTATAAATCAAGATATTTAGAATTAACACTTCTTAATTCGAGCGTTAATGTGCCTGCATGATTAATGCTTTGCTCGCAGGCATAACCAGTCATGCTTGAAATAGGTTGAAACTGAGTCATAAGTCCTCTTAAGTACGTCAAAGTTCTGAATCGGAAAGTTTGAGGCGTTACAATAACAAATTAAATAAGGGACAATACCGATTTTTTAATGGATTGGAAATTGCATGGAAAATATTACTCGTGCTGATGGCAGATTGCTAACCGCTTTGCGCCCTGTAGTCATTCAACGACATTACACCAAACATGCCGAAGGGTCGGTATTAATCGAATTTGGTGACACACGTGTACTGTGTACCTGTAGCATTGAAGACAAAGTACCTGGTTTTTTAAAAGGGAAGGGGCAGGGTTGGTTAACTGCTGAATATGGCATGTTGCCTCGCTCTACGCATAGCCGTATGGATCGCGAAGCCGCCAAGGGTCAACAAAGCGGTCGTACCGTAGAAATACAACGTTTAATTGGGCGGGCATTGCGTGCCGCGATCAATTTAAAAGTTCTGGGTGAACGCACCATTAAAATTGATTGTGATGTGATTCAAGCTGATGGTGGAACGCGTACTGCGGCGATTACTGGTGCCATGGTGGCTTTGGTTGATGCAGTGTCGGTGTTGCAACGGGCAGGGCAACTATCTTGTAATCCAATTCAACAACTTGTTGCGGCGGTTTCTGTTGGAGTTGTTCATGGTCAAGTGATGTGCGATTTAAACTACCAAGAAGATTCTAATTGCGACACCGATTTAAATGTAGTCATGTCGGAGCACGGTCATTTTATCGAAGTACAAGGAACTGCTGAAGGTGCAGCCTTTACTCGGCACGAATTAAACCAGTTGCTTGATTGCGCTGGGCAGGCTATTGAGCAGTTATGTACCCTTCAAAAAAAAGCCTTGCAGGGTGTGATGCATGAATAAGCAGCCTAAAGAATGGGTATTGGCCAGTTCAAATTTAGGTAAACTCAACGAATTTCAGGCGTTGTTTCGCCCACTGCAAATTCATTTGCGCGGGCAAACTGAGTTAGGGGTTCAAGCTTGCGAAGAACCTTACTTTACTTTTATTGAAAATGCGTTGTTAAAAGC
>DIYC01000175.1:2443-3745 GCA_002428895.1 Burkholderiales bacterium UBA6064
ATGAAAATGCGTTGTTAAAAGCGCGGCATGCTAGTGCACATACTCAATGTCCTGCTTTGGCCGATGATTCAGGTTTATGTGTGCCCGCATTAAATGGTGCACCAGGTGTGTATAGTGCACGATTTTCGCAATTACACGGTGGCCCAAGTGGTGACAGTCATAACAATGATTTATTAATTCAAAAATTGACATCTATTTCTGATTGGCAAGCGTACTATGTGTGCGCTTTAGCTTGGGTTGAGCATGAACGCGATCCAACTCCTATCGTGGTACAACGTTTTTGGTGGGGGCAGGTGCAGCCTATTGCCAAAGGCAATCATGGTTTTGGGTACGACCCCCATTTTTATTTACCTCAGTTTGGTTGTACTGCGGCACAATTACCGAGCGAGAAAAAAAATCAAGTGAGTCACCGAGCGTTGGCTATGCAAGCCTTGATGCACGAGTTGACTGGGCGCTTGCAACCTGCTTGTGGATAACTGGGCATGCAGCATAAACTTTACAAGCCGGGTCAATTGTTGTTGGATGCCTTGCCACCTTTGTCTCTGTATATTCATGTGCCATGGTGCGTGCGTAAATGCCCCTATTGTGATTTCAACAGTCATGTTGCACCCAATAGTCCAGTTCATTTATCGCGTGTTTCATCAGTCACTTTGTTGTCCGACGTGTCACCAGCGATGGCTGACAGTGTGCCTGTAACACTTCAAACACGCTATATTAACGCGCTTTTACTTGACTTAGACCAGCAATTACCGTCTGTTTGGGGGCGACGTTTGCACAGTATTTTTATTGGTGGAGGCACGCCCAGTTTATTGCATCCTTCTGTGTTAGATCATTTGCTGTCTGAAATTCGGGCACGCTTGGGGATGCCTGTCTCTGGTGAAATTACCCTAGAAGCCAATCCTGGTACTTTTGAACAAGACCGTTTTCAAGGGTTTAAACAGGCTGGCGTGACTCGGCTTTCACTTGGCGTACAAAGTCTAAATGACCATGCTTTAAAGCGTTTAGGGCGAGTGCATTCGCCCGAACAAGCCTTGCAGGCTCTTGATTGTGCAGTCAAATTATTTGATCGAGTGAATGTCGATTTAATGTATGGTTTGCCTGGGTTGAATAATCAAGTGCAAACCGTTGAACAAGCTATTCAAGATTTACAGCAAATTCTAGCCCGTTCCCCAGGCCACTTGTCAATGTACGAACTTACCCTTGAACCCAATACCTTATTTGCGCTTAAACCACCCAAATTACCCACCAGCGATACGTTGGTTGAAATTGAAGACGCTCTGTATCAGCAGGGCCCGCAAGCCT
>DIYC01000175.1:3941-6398 GCA_002428895.1 Burkholderiales bacterium UBA6064
GAAGACGCTCTGTATCAGCAGGCCCAGCAAGCTGGGTATTCACGTTACGAAGTGTCTGCCTTTTCTAAGCCTAATCAACGTTGTCTACATAATTTGAATTATTGGCAGTTTGGTGATTATTTAGCCATTGGTGCAGGGGCGCATGCCAAGCTGACTTATCCTGATCGTATAGAAAGGCAAGTGCGTTTACGTAACCCGGAAGCGTATTTGCATGCTCTCGAAACGCAGCAATCGTTTATGACAGTGACTCAAATTTCTGCCAGTGAATTGCCCTTTGAATTCATGTTAAATGTGTTGCGACTGGTTGAGGGTGTGCCCGAGTATTTTTTTCAAGAGCGTTGTGGAAGGCCTATTTCAGACTTGCAGTTAGCGATTCAACAAGCGGTCGAAAAAAACTTATTAGCCAATCAAGTTGGAGTATTTAAGCCGACTGCACTTGGGCTTCGTTATTTAAACGATTTGCAGCAATTGTTTTTGTAAATGTGCGCTGATCTTTTAGAAAACGGCTGAATCCAGGGTTTAGTTCAGAACTTTTTTGTCTTCACGAGATACTACAAAATGACCGCTACGAAAAGGCAATCCCCAATTGGCTTTTTCACAAGTCATAATCAGCATGTCAATTAAACCATGTTGTAGTTTTTCGGTTAGCTTTAATTCAAATCCTTTTCCTTCGGGGGTGGCTAAGCGAATAATTAATTCCGACTTAAGAGTTTGTTTAGCAGGTATAAAGTCTATTTTAGCAATGAGTAAAGGGCTATTGCTCAGCAACGTTTCTTTGTCGGGCGACTCATAAAAAGGGGTGTTTAGATTTGATTGCATGCGAGTGGCTTCGCGTGTCATGTCGATTAACGCTTGTCGACTTTCCGGCTTTAAAGGCTGGTCGCTTGTGACAAGGTCTTGCATGGTTTGGTCTAATTTAGGCAACAATAATTTAATCATGCGGCGTGTTAACCAGCAGCGTAGCTCACGATTTTTATCGGTATTTAGACGCATCAGAATTCTGTCTTCTTCTGGCGCATAGGCCATCTGAACTTGTTTAATTTGCATAAAAAGTCTCGTTCAAAAAGTGCTTTAAACTCTAGACTAGCATTACTTGAAGGCAAATCACAAATGACTGTTTTGCTTGTGTCACGAAGATTGAAACACTTGAAAAACATAAATTTGATCTTATCTCAAATGAGGTGATTAAATACATACCTGAGGGCTTAATATGCGTTTAGATAAACTGACTACTCAATTTCAAGAAGCTTTAGCCGATGCACAAAGTCTTGCAGTGGGTAAAGATCATTCCACGATAGAACCTGTACACGTTTTATTGGCCATGTTAAATCAAGTAGAAAGTGGGGTTTCTGGCATTGTGAATAAAGCAGGTGGTCGCCTTGGATACTTAAAACAACGACTTGAGCAAGCTTTAGCCGACCAACCAACTGTGGCCAATCACAGTGGTCAAGTTCAGGCGGGTAGCAAACTACAATCCACGCTGAATTTAACCGATAAAGAAGCCCAAAAACGACAAGATCAATTTATTGCCAGCGAACTGTTTTTATTGGCTTGTTTGCATGAGTCCAGTGGTTTGGCTGACATTTTAAAACAAGCAGGTTTGACCAAAAAAGAAGTTGAATTGGCGATTGAACAAATTCGTGGTGGGCAAAAAATTAGCGGTGCTAACGATGAAACACAACGTGAAGCGTTGGCTAAATATACACTTGATTTAACCGAGCGGGCACGTAACGGAAAGCTAGACCCTGTGATCGGTCGTGATGATGAAATTCGGCGAACCATACAAATTTTACAGCGTCGTAGTAAAAATAACCCCGTACTGATTGGCGAACCTGGTGTTGGTAAAACAGCAATTGTAGAAGGTTTAGCGCAACGTATTGTGAACGGTGAAGTGCCTGATGCACTTAAAAACAAGCGCGTGTTGGCGCTTGATATTGCTTCATTGCTTGCAGGGGCTAAGTTTCGTGGTGACTTCGAAGAGCGTTTAAAAGCTGTTCATAAAGACATTGCTGCCGATGAAGGGCAAACTATTGTGTTTATCGATGAATTACACACCCTGGTGGGGGCAGGTAAAACGGATGGTGCGCTAGATGCGGGTAATATGTTGAAACCTGCTTTAGCACGTGGTGAGTTGCGTTGTGTTGGAGCAACAACTTTAGATGAATATCGTCAATATATTGAGAAAGATGCGGCACTAGAACGTCGTTTCCAAAAAGTACTCGTTGATGAACCAAGTGTGGAAGATACCATTGCGATTTTACGTGGTCTAAAAGAAAAATATGCAACGCATCATGGCGTGCAAATTTTAGACTCAGCAATTATTGCAGCTGCAAAAATGTCGCATCGTTATATCACGGACCGTCAATTGCCTGATAAAGCCATTGATTTAATTGATGAAGCGGCTTCACGGATTCGGATGGAAATGGACTCCAAACCCGAAGCGCTCGACAAGCTTGA